>CAYLHS010000252.1:0-1018 GCA_964383535.1 uncultured Acidimicrobiia bacterium | reverse complement strand
GGTGACGCCGGGTCACCACCCACACGCCGTAGCCCGCCCAGGCGGTCCCGATCGCGGTCATCGCGCCGAACAACACGGCGGTGGCGGTTGGCAAAGGTTCAGGCTCGGTCGACCACAGCAGGACGATGAGGATGGCCATCGCTGCTCCCGCCAAGCCGACCAGCACCGCCCTCACCCGCGAGGCGATCGACAGGTCCTTCTCCAACATCTCGATCACGTCGTCTGTGGTCATGCTTCACTCCTCGTGTGACTCGTCGTCTGGTTCGATTCCGCTCAGATGCGTGAGGGGTGGAGCCAGCATTCGCCGGGCCCGGCTCAACCGAGACTTGACCGTCCCCTCGGGGACTCCCACCACCCGGGCGACGTCGGCGATCGATAGGTCGATCAGATAGTGCAGCTCGACTACCTCCCGTTCGGCCGGCGGGAGCCCGGCGACCGCTCCGGCGATCTCGCCAGCATCGAGCCGGGCGTCGAGATCGTCGAAAGCCGCGTCCTCCACCTCGTCGAGAGGTTCAATCGGGTCGTGGTGACGGTACCGGTCGACGGCGCATCGTCTGGCGATGGAGAAGATCCAGGCGGGGAATCCCGCCGGATCACGCAGGCGCGGTAGTCCGCGAACCACCTTGAGCCAGATCGTCTGCACGATGTCGTCAACGGCGGCGGGGTCGTCGCACATCCGGGACACGAAGCCGGCGAGCGGCCGCTGCCAAGTCTCGACCAGATCGCGAAATGCGTCCCGTTCGCCGAGCTGGCACCTGATCACGATCAGGGTTTCGGATCGTCGCTTCTCGTCGGTCTGCACCGGCTTCACTCTCGTCGACTGCACACGAGGACGAGGCGCAGCACGATCCGGTTCACGGCTTCTCCATCGCGGCAAGCAGGCGGATCGCTCCATGTTTCGACAGGGGCTCGTTGTAGTTGCCGCACTTCGGCGACTGGATGCAGGAGGGACATCCGGACTCGCACGGGCATGTCTCGATGGCCTCTCGTGTTGCAGTGATGTGTCGCTCCCCGGTAT
>CAYLHS010000251.1:0-1052 GCA_964383535.1 uncultured Acidimicrobiia bacterium | reverse complement strand
CTCGACGACCAGGCGCTGCGCCGGCTCGTGGACGGCTGCATGGATTCGGACGTGCGGCTGCGGATCGTGCCGGGCATCGACGACGTGCTCGCCGAAGGCGCAACGTTGCGCGACGCCCGTGATCTTCAGATTGCCGATCTGCTGCCCCGGCAGCCCGTTTCGACCGATCTCGCGCTCGTCGACGCCATCCTGCACGGCAAGCGTGTGCTGGTGACCGGCGCCGGCGGCTCGATCGGTGCCGAGATCGTGCAGCAGGTGTTGCGGGCAGAACCGGAGCTCGTGCTGGCCCTCGACAACGACGAGACGCACCTGTTCAACGCGGACCTCCAATGGTCGAGCGATATCGCGCATCCGGTGCTCTGCGACATCCGCGACCTCGGAGCGCTCCGGAGCCTCATCTCTTCCACACGTCCGCAGGTGGTGTTCCACGCGGCGGCCCACAAGCACGTTCCGCTGCTCGAGTCGTTCCCGCAGGAGGCGGCGAAGACGAACGTCCTCGGCACCGCCAACCTGCTCGAAGCCCTTGCAGACACGGACATCGAGCAGTTCGTGTTGATCTCCACCGACAAGGCGGTCGATCCGACCAGTGCGATGGGGGCTTCCAAGCGGTTCGCCGAGCTGCTCGTCCAGTCGGCGGCAACGGACGGCCGTCCGGGCGTGTACTCGGCGGTCAGGTTCGGCAACGTCCTTGGCAGCCGCGGCTCTGTCGTCCCCACCTTCATGCACCAGATCCAGCACGGAGGGCCGGTGACCGTGTCGGATCCGAGGATGGAGCGGTATTTCATGACGGTCTCCGAGGCGGTCCAGCTCGTGCTCCAGGCGTCGGCGCTCGCCTCCGGCGGAGAGGTGTTCGTCCTCGACATGGGCGAACCGGTGAGGATCGTCGATCTCGCCCGCCGCATGATTCGCCTCGCCGGTCTCGTTCCCGGACGGGACGTCGACGTGGAGGTGATCGGTGCCCGCCCCGGCGAGAAGATCCGGGAGATCCTGTCCCTGCAACCCTTGCAACCGTCCGCTCATCCGAAGATCCGCATCGCCACGCCGCCGTTCCC
>CAYLHS010000250.1:0-1069 GCA_964383535.1 uncultured Acidimicrobiia bacterium | reverse complement strand
AGATCTGCAGCAACTGCACGTTCGCCCGGTGGGGACCCGGTGGGAAGACCCGCGCGAACCCATGGGTGACCATCCGCGCCCTTCGTGTGCTGCGAGCGGCCGGCAGGCTCAGCAACCCTCACTGACCGGGAGCTTGGTCGCCTCCTCGACGGTCATCACGGCGCCCCTCGGTGGCGCGACCATGTGCCCATGGACGATGCTCCTCGCGCACTCGCCCCTTCGTTGATGGAGCGCAGCGGTACCCTTCCCCCTACCACCCCGGAAGGACCGACCTCATGTCCTGGACCGTCGCCAACATTCCTGATCTGAGCGGAAAGGTCGCTGTCGTCACCGGCGCGAACGGGGGTCTCGGGTTCGAGTCGGCCAAGGCGCTGGCGGGCGCAGGCGCGCACGTCGTCATGGCTGCCCGCAGCCAAGCCAAAGCCGCAACCGCCCGCGATGACATCCTCGCCGTCCACCCGAACGCGTCGCTGGAGATCGTGGAGTTGGATCTCGGGTCGCTCGAGTCGGTCCGCCAGGCGGCCGAAACGATCGCTGCTGCCCATCCGACCGTCGACATCCTCATGAACAACGCCGGGGTGATGGCGACACCCGAAGGCAGAACCACAGACGGGTTCGAAACCCAACTCGGTGTCGATCATCTCGGCCACTGGGTCCTCACCGCCCGCCTCCTGGACCGGCTGCTGGCCGCCGACGCGGCACGGGTCGTCACCACCACCTCCACGGCCCACCACATGGGCAGGGCCATCAACCCGGACAACCCCAACCTCGAGGGCACCTACAGTCCGTGGAAAGCGTACGGGCAGGCGAAACTCGCCAACTACCACTTCGCCATCGGCCTGCACCGCCAGTTCCACACCCGGCACCTCGCCGCGGCGAGCCTGTCCGCCCACCCGGGTCTTGCTCACACCAACCTGCAAGTCCGCACGGCCGAGATGGGCGCCACACGCTCGGGCCCCTTCTGGCGGGCACTGGCGGCCACCACCGGCATGACACCCCTCGGCGGGGCACTCCCCCAGCTTCGGGCCGCCACCGACCCATCGGCCCGCAGCGGTGAGCTGTACGCACC
>CAYLHS010000249.1:0-1160 GCA_964383535.1 uncultured Acidimicrobiia bacterium | reverse complement strand
GCGTGACGATCGCTGGCAGTGTCTGATCCACCACAACACCGAAATCGCCGGCTGAGCAGCCCGGTGCTAGCCGACCGGTGCACGTAGGTACCAGTAGTCGTATGCGTGCTGGAACCCGAGACTCTCGTAGAGGGTGATCGCTGGACGATTGCTCGCCACAACTTGCAGGAACGCACACTGGGCACCATGCGACATCCCCCACGCCAGCAGGGAGCGGGTGATCTCCCGCCCGTGACCTCGATGCCGCCACTCAGGGCCAACCACGAGCTCGAACAAGCCGAGCCAAGCACCGTCCGCCACGGCGAGGCCGGCAGCGACGTCATCGACTCCGTCAGTGGTCAGAACGTACGCCGCCGGTCGTACGATTCGCTCGATGATCGCCCGCCAACCGGGCTGATTCTCGACCGGGATATCCCACAGTGCGGGCATGGCGCGCCACCAGCGATCATCGGGTGCCTCCGCCGGGATGCTCCCCTCCGACGTTGTGGCGCCGTCGAGCTCCGTGACCATCACGTGCGTCGCCCCTTCCAGAGTGAACCCCCGGCTCCTGAGTTCACCGTCGATCCCTTCCTCGCACACCGGGGTGCACCGGATCACGAGCTGCAGACCGCGCCGTTCGAACCACTCCCCGCAATGGCGCAGCTTCGTGTCGAGATCGAGGGTGGAGGCCCCCACCGGCAGGACCGAATTGGCCCGGCGGGAGAACCCATCCGCACAACGCAGCTGCCAACCGTCGTACTCTTCCACCTCTCGCGCCGCCCAACACCGGTAGCCGGCCGCCTCGACTTCTGCGATCAGGGCACCGTCCATCGTGAGGCAGCGGCCTGTGCTGGGATCGGAATGCGCTTCGTTCATCCCGTCAAGGATACGGCGGCGGTGCTGGCGGTCCAGGAGATCAGCAGCCCGGCCGCATTGAATCGCTGAACGCATGCAGGGTGGCGACAAGGATTCCAGAAGCACACCTGCGACGGGCGAACACAGCGAGCCGGACAGCCGTGGGGTGGCGGGCGATCAAACGAGCGCAGCGAGCGGGTGCTACGACCCGGAGATGTGGGGAGTCAACAGGCCGAAGCGTCTTCGCTCAGCTCACTACATCTACAACAAGCAACTCGGGACGGTTCCGTGACACGGATTTCGACTGATACTGTGGCCGGCAAGAG
>CAYLHS010000248.1:0-1168 GCA_964383535.1 uncultured Acidimicrobiia bacterium | reverse complement strand
GCAACGTCAAATCGACATCTCGCTCGACCGTGACGGTGATCTCCGTCGAGGACACAGCGATGCGCCACCGCAAACCGGCGGCGCCAGGTTCGGCAAGGATGACTCGTTCGGCGAGCGCCTCGGCCCGTGGAGGGTCAAGCGAGAGCTCCCCGGCACGCCAGGCCATCTCGTCGATACCGGATGCACCGGCGACGGCTGCAGCATCGGCCACCGCCGATACCCCCTTGCGGGCCGCCACCCCCCTCCAGAGATCGATCGACAGACCTCCCACTGCAAGGACGAGCAACACCAGGCCCAGTACCCAGATCGTGATCGAGCCGCGCTCTCGACTCACGGGAGGCTCCGATACAGATCGATCTGCTCCGTATGGTGCACTGTCCACACCACCGTCCCGACCCCACCGATTCCTGGGATCTCTATCGCCGGCATCCTCACCGACACGGTCGACGTCACCAACCCACCGCGCCTCACATCGCCATCAACCCGAACGGTCACATCGGCCGGATCGACCCCGTAGTTGCGGGCCGTCCGCTCGGCGATCGTTCCGACGTCGCCAATCGTCGCAGTGATCGCGGTACCCCGAGCGGTGTCTCTCGCGATCTCCCGAGCCATCATCTGACGCTCTACCCATGGGGCGAAACTCAACACGAGCAACACGGCCGGTATCAACAGCAGGCCCACGGCCGCGGCGAATTCAACCGGTACCGATCCCTGCTCCCTCAACCCGTCGACTCCTTCACGCTGCTCGCCGAGATGCGAAACGACCAGTCGGGGACACCGGCCACCCACGAGACGAACGTCACGTCGGCCGATGCGATCACGGTCGTCCCATCGTCGCCACACCACATGCTCACGCCATCACCCATCGATCCGCCAAGCAGGTCCGCGAGCATCGACTCGGCGGCTGCCTCACACTCGGCGACACCCGCCCCCACGGGCGCTCCCGCACGAACACCTTCGGTCAAGGCCCCGCGCACCACACCCTTGCCGTACTGGAATACGACCATGTTGGTGAGCAGAACGAACATGAGCAGCGCGAGCCCCGCCGTCGCTATGAACTGCGGCGTCGAGAAACCCGTCTCGAGCTTCCTCAGCCGAGTAGCTGGGTTCTGATCCATGCGACGATGTCGAGACCGAGCGCCTGCAACGCAGCCCAGATCGCGATCAA
>CAYLHS010000247.1:0-1173 GCA_964383535.1 uncultured Acidimicrobiia bacterium | reverse complement strand
CAACGAGAGACGTCGCTCATGTACTGGAGATCTCCGAATCATCCGTGAAGATGCGCCTCTCCCGTGCCAGGACGATCCTTCGCGTCGAACTGAAGGGATACCTATGACCTGCGACGAACTCGACGCGCTCCTTCCTGAATTCTTGGACGGGCACATCACCGATGAGCAGCGCGACGCAGCGCTCGAGCACCTCGCCACCTGCGACACGTGCCGCCTGATCGTCGACGACCTCGAAACCGTCAACCGGCTCTACGAGGACCATGGCAGGCTGCACATGGCGCCGGAGTCACGCGAGAGAATCCGTCGTCTGCTCGAGTTCTAGTGGTCCGTCTCCCAAATGGCTGCCGGGTCTCTGCGGCCGTCCACGGACCTGGCGGTGTCCTCAACGCACCGCTATGGGTGCGCCTTCGTCCCGCGTCCTGGCCAGATGACGCCGTGTCCTCGCAGACATCCAGACATTGATTGAACGACTCACCACTAGTCCGCTCTTTGATGTGACCGATCGGTCCCTTCGCGCGACATACAGGGTGAAAGGAGCAATCGATGAAAAAGAACGAAGCAAGCTGGGATCAGGTCGTCCGCATCATCGTCGGCGCCGTCCTTCTGTATCTGGGGTTCGGCGTCGTCAGCGGCGGCTGGGGTGTTGTTCTCGTCATCCTCGGGTTCGTCCTGTTGATCACGGGTGCGCTCGGATTCTGCCCGATCTACTGGATCGCAAAGATCCGCACCCGCCACGACGACACGGCGACCGCCTAACACGCTCACCGACCTCAACGACGCCCCCGGGAAACCGGGGGCGTCGTTCTGTTTGGGACGGTTCGAAGGTCAGCGGTCTAGTCGCAGCACACGGCCACCGCCTGGTGCCACATAGGCCGTACCGTCGGACACGAAGACATCACCGTTCGGGGCCACGGCCACACCGCCCGCAGCGTTCAGCGCGCCGCCGGTCAGGAACGTGTGCGTTACCGGTGAGTCGAACGGAATCTCGACGACGTCACCCTGTGGGTCTGAGAAGATCGCTCCGAAGGCGGCGCCCACGTTCCCACCGAAGTCGCCGGCGGTCGCAGAATTCGTGAATAGCTCACTCGCGTAGAAGTGAACAGGCTCTCCTACCGACTCTCCCTCAACACCTTCGCCACCTCGAAGCGGACCTGAAAATCGGGGTCATCCTGG
>CAYLHS010000246.1:0-1199 GCA_964383535.1 uncultured Acidimicrobiia bacterium | reverse complement strand
AGATCCGGCACTCTTGAGCGGTGATCGCGTTCTGAAGCAACCGCGCATATCGCTCGCCGCCAAGGTCGCGCACGCCACGAAAGCCGGCTCAGATAGAGAATGGCTCCCGAGAATGGCTCCCAACGGTCACTTCACCGATTGTCGGCAGACCCCCACCGCTCAGAAACCCCTGCGATCGCAGGGGTTTCGACAGCACGCCCGGAGGGACTCGAACCCCCAACCTTCTGATCCGTAGTCAGTGAGGACGGTTCGGATGACCTCGGACTTTCGTCCCGAATCGTCCGCTGACCTGCGGCTTTGCTTCTTGTTGGTTCGAGTCGTCTTGCATCAGTCTTCGTCGTCTCGCGGCCCAGCCGCGGCCCAAGCACCAACGGTGAGCTCTCAGGATCGACTCAGTCTCGCCTCGATCTCCGCCGGTGGGATCACCGGGGGATCCTGCTCGTCCCACTCGAAAAGATCGGCATCACCGCTGACGACGTAGTCGGCCTCTTGAGCGCGTGCGGTCAGATTCGGCGGAGGCGCTCGGGCTTCACGTGGCGGTCTTCTCCCAAACAGAGACGTGAGATGTGCTGTCTCCTGAGAAGGGCGTGCGTTGCCAGTCGCTCCACCGTTCACGGAGTGCGAAACCAGCGATCCTCGCCATGAGGTCATACTCGGCTGGCCATGCGTATCGGTGCGTCGAGGAGAACGTATCGGCTCGACCCTCCGAGATCCAATAGTGATGGGATGTCATTATCTGGTTGAGGAGGTCAATCTCGTCGACTCCGATATGGCCGTCTGAGACATCAGACGCCAGCAGGTTGCCTCCTGGTGAAAGACGTCGCAACGGCGGAACGAAGACCTCAATGACGAAGTGGCCTCCGGTGTCGAGGTGAGCTGCGGCATTGTGGAAGCAGGCGACTTGGCCGTCTTGGGTGAGCAAATTCGTGATCGTGTTGAACACGAGGAAGACCAGCCCGAACCTGCCCTCGGCCCTGACGCTCGCCATGTCGCCAATCGTGACCGGGACATCCTCGGCACCGGGCTTGGCCATCATCTCTGCCACCATGGCTCTCGACATTTCAATTCCCGAAACATCGAGGCCCCGGGCGCTCAGCGGCAGAGCGACTCGACCAGTTCCTATCGCAAACTCCAAGACTCGCCGTCCATTGGCAAGCTCGGCGAGGAAGTCCACGGCTGGACCGAGAACCTCGGGGGCG
>CAYLHS010000245.1:0-1210 GCA_964383535.1 uncultured Acidimicrobiia bacterium | reverse complement strand
CGCATCTACGTCGGTTCGAGAGACGGGTACTTCTACGCGTTCGGGGAAAAGTAGGCACGCCTTCGGGTCCGTGGACCCGAAGGCGTACCTTGTGTTTCGTGACTCGTGCTGGACGCCTGGAGACCGTCAGCTGTCAGCTGTCGGAACCTCGAGTGCGTCGCTTTCGTCGTCCCGGCGCCGTAGCCCCGACCCTGCCACGAGTGCTCCGAGCACAATGACTGCAACAGGCCACATCCACCTGGAGTCGATACTCAGCGGAGTGTCCGTGAGAAGGACCGGGAGGGCCAGCACTACGAACAGTGCGCCGAACACGAGAGAAACCAGGTCGAACGGGTGCTTTTCTTTCATGATCCCTCCTGAGTCACGACGATCCTGCCGGCGCCGACGTTGAGATCGATGTGAGCGGTGCCGGCGGTTCCGTCGATGTGGGTGGTCTTGTTGATGCCGAGCCCTTCGCTGTGTTGGCCGGCAATCTGGATGGAACCCATGCCGACGTGCGACTGGACGGTGGCGTCTAGTCCGTCGGGCAGGATGATTCTGAGCTGACCCGCACCGAGGTGGGCGTCGAATGAGAAGTCGGCCACCGGAACGGCGCTGAGATCGATGATCACGTCTCCTGCTCCGATGTCATAGGTTCCGGCGATGTCCTCCACCGACTGGGGTGCGTAGAGAAAGTCCGGAGCCGACCTAGTGGCAACGCGATCCACGGTCGCGATCCCCATGGAGAAGGCGAGGATCAGGCCGAGAGCAATGAGCCCTCGGGAGCGGCCCCACACTGTGCCGACGATCAGCCCTGCTCCGACGATCGCCAATCCGAGAGCGAAGTAGTGCTGAGCGAGCGGGTGTATCACACCGGCGTTGTCGAAGAGCGCCATTCCGCCGAGCCCGACCAACAACGCCGCGAATGTGAACCTGCCGAGGTTCGAACGCGGCTTTGGTGGGCGTGGGGGGCGGGGAGCCCTAGGCCCGCGCTCGACCTGATGGCGAGGTGCATCGGTCGCGGCCGCTGGGAAAGCTCGCGACGTTGGTTCAGCGGACGCTCCCTCTGCTCGAGGTTCCCTGCGCGAACCGAGATCCCCTCTATAGATCAGCACTCCGAGCACGAGGAACAGAAGCGCCCATATGAAACCGGTGTCGATGTTGAATCCTGCCGCCAGGATCAACACCCCGACCACCACGAGAGCGACTCCGAGCCAGGCCGGACCCGACG
>CAYLHS010000244.1:0-1228 GCA_964383535.1 uncultured Acidimicrobiia bacterium | reverse complement strand
GGAACCGGGCCGGGCACCTATGATCCTTCCGGTCTGGTGACGAGAGGACAGATGGCTGCATTTCTCGCTCGCATGCTGAACGGACTTGGTTGGGGATCGGTGGCGTCGTGAGACGCTTCGCGATCGCTGTTGTCGTCTCGCTGCTTGCTGCGCTCACGCCGGCCACAGTCGCCGGGGCAGATACAGGTGTGCTTCGTGTCCAGGGAGGTGGATGGGGCCACGGAGTCGGGATGAGCCAGTACGGCGCGTATGGGATGGCCCTCGAAGGTTCGAATTCCCAGCAGATCATCACCCACTACTACACCGGAACTCAGGTCTCGCAGTTGGATCAGCTCCCGCTTCCGAACGCCATCCTGAGCACCGTCGAAGACCCACTGTGGGTAGGGCTCGAGCAGAGCCAGTCCTCGATCACGTTCAAAGCGATCGGCGGCCCTCTGGACTTGTGCCAGTCGGGCGATGGAGAAGGACCGTGTCCGCGAAGCCAGCATCCACAGCCGGGCGAGACCTGGACGTTTGCTCGGACCGGCGGTGGATGCCGCTTCTACCGAAACGGCGACGCCACCGGGGCCCAGGTCGGCTCGTGTCGAGCATCGATCTCGTGGGCCGAGGGCACCCACGTGTGGCTCGACGGCAAGGAGTACGCGTACGGCACGATCAAGATCCGCAGCGCCGACGTGGCGGGAGGCAACTTCCACGTCAGCCTCGCCATCGACCTCGAGGACTATCTGCGCGGGATCGCAGAAATGCCTGCCGCCTGGCCGATGGAAGCACTCAAGGCTCAGGCGATCGCTGCACGCACGTACGCGGTCTACCGGTTCCTGGGAAACGAGGTTCCGTCGCTTCGCACCGACACTGACGCCGGCCTGAGCGCGAGCCGCAAGGCAAGCTGCTGGTGCCACATCAAGGACACGTCCGCCGACCAGGTGTACCTCGGTTGGGCGGCGGAGGCAGGCAGCGCGAAGGCGAACTGGGGCGCCGCCGTGGTGGCGACCTCGGGACAGGTCGTCTCCTACCAGGGACCGAACTGGCCTGATTTCACCAAAGGGCAGGTGATCGGTGCGTTCTACTTCTCGTCATCGGCAGGAGACACCGAGTCCAATATCGACGGCTTCGGCTCATCCATCCAGTACCCCTACCTCGTGTCCGTCGACGACCACTGGTCCGCGGACCCGAACCTGAACCCGAACGCCGTCTGGCAGAAGGACGTGGACACGGCGGTCATCGCCGC
>CAYLHS010000243.1:0-1260 GCA_964383535.1 uncultured Acidimicrobiia bacterium | reverse complement strand
CCGTCGTCGGTCCGCCACGACCACTGAAGACGTGAACCGATGACCACCTCCTCGACCGTGCCCCAGACGTCGGGGGCGCCGGAAGCAGTCATTCGGATCTTGCCGCCGACGGTGGCCTCCAGGACCACACTGCCACCCATCCAGCGACTGACCAGTTCGCCGTCGGTCAGGTGACTCCACACCTCCTCCACGGAGGCGGGCAGGAGAACGTCCCTTTCAACGGCGATGTCGGTCATACACTTGCAACTTAGCAGTTGCAGGTCACTAGGATGTGCAACTGAGAGGTTGCACAGGGAGTGGAGATGCTGATTCCGACGGTCATCGAGCAGACGAGCAGAGGAGAGCGAGCGTATGACATCTACTCCCGACTCCTCGGTCACCGCATCGTATTCCTCGGAAGGGAGATCGATCCCGAGGTCGCCGGCCTGATCGTCGCCCAACTCATCCACCTCGAGAGCGAGAACCCCGAAAAGGAAATCGCCCTCTACATCAACTCACCGGGGGGCGAAATGTCATCCATGATGGCGATCTACGACACGATGCAGCACGTCAAGCCCAACGTCGCAACAACGTGCATCGGCCTCGCAGCATCCGCGGCGGCACTCATCCTGTCAGCAGGGGCTCCCGGCCGCCGGTTCCTCCTACCGCACGCGCGGGTGCTCATCCACCAGCCTCTCATCACGGGAGGGATCGGTGGACAGGCGACCGACATCGAGATCCACGCCAAGGAGATCGTGCGACAGAAGCAGGAGATGATCGGAATCCTGGCTCACCACACCGGACAGACCGAGGCGACCATCGCGCGGGATACGGACAGGGATCGGTGGCTCACTGCCGAGCAAGCGGTGGAGTACGGACTCGCCGATCATGTGATGGAAACTGTGTCGGCGGTCTAGCCGCCGACACGTGCGTGTACCTCAGGCAGCGTACGAGGTGCCCGTACAGGCGGACGAAGTCCGCTTCAGAACCAGAACTTTCCGCAGCCTGACGGGTCGGACGTGAACCCCCACGCCTCGATGATCTCGCCGTCCCTCGTCCGGAACACGTGCACTTCGTCGGCCGTGTACGTGCCCTCGCCTCTCTTCGCCGTCGTGTGCGCCAGGACCACGGTGTGGTCGTCGTTGGCGAGCACATCGTGAACCTCGATCATGAAGGATTCGCGGATGTCCTCGGCGAGCGTCCGCAGGAACGAGCAGATCGCGTCCCGACCCACTTTGTCGCCGGCCAGTGGCGTGTCACCGCGCACGTGCCACACGGCGT
>CAYLHS010000242.1:0-1261 GCA_964383535.1 uncultured Acidimicrobiia bacterium | reverse complement strand
CCCGTAGCCTGCCGGCGATGCCGATTGCGTACCAGGTACAAGGTACCGCTGGCGGAGTCGGTCCCGGTCGGCTCGCGAAGCGAGCCTCCGGAGGGCCAAAGGCCCTAGTACCCCTGCTCCGGCGTGTGGCAGGTGGTGCACTTCTCGACTTTCCATGCACCCCCGATGGGAACGGGATGCTTGAAATCCAGACCATTGATGTTGGAATCGAGATCGGCGAGGTTCGCAGACTGCCCTTGTGCGGTGATGATGTGGCACACGTCACACTCCGACGAGACCGTTGTCCCGTCATACGTCTGGAGATCCGAGTTGTGGCATCGGAAACACCCGTCGTTGGTGAAGTGGCTGAGGTTGTCCTCACGAGTCCGGTAGTCGGTCTTCATCTCGGGGAAGAAGTTCTGGTTGTAGATCTTCACCAGCGTTGCTGCAGCCTCATCAACCTTCGCCTGATCCACGCTTCCCGCGTACTTCTCGGCATAGAACGCCTCGAGGCCTGCCCTGATGGCTTCGTCGGCCTCGTCCCTGGTCGTATAGGGTGCGTTGAGGAGGTTGAGACCCTCCCATCGCACGAACGGCAGGTTGGGTGAGATGGTGCCCTTGGTCAACTCGAGGTTGATCGCCGTGGCCGGCGGTTGGTAGTCATGACTCGGTCGGTTGTGGCAATCGATACAGTCGAGCGTTCGCACTTCGACACCTGCGGCGTTCAAGTCGACCTGCTGACCGTTCTTCCAGTACTCGGTCACTTCGCCGGTTGTCTTGTCGGTCAGTCGAACCCAGAGCATGTCCTGGCGTTTCGGATCGTCTGTTGCGTACTCGATCGTGGTGCCGCCGACCATGTGCCAGTGGATGCCTCCCACCTGGCCGGTCCTCGGGTCGCCGCCACCGATCTTCACGGCGAGGCTGATCGTCCACGGTGTGTTGTTCTCGTCTGTGCGGAAATACGTCTTCGTGACGAGCTTGTCGCCGTAGAACTGCTTGGGCCAATGACAGCCTTCACACGTCTCCTGCGCGGGACGGAGGCTGGTCACCGGAGTGGGGATGGGTCGGTCGTAGGTATTGGTGATCGTCTTCCACACCTGCCGTAGGCCGTCGATCTTCGACCTCACGAAGAACGATGCACCCGGACCGATGTGGCACTGGGCACAGGCAACCCTCGCATGTGGCGAGAGCTGGTATGTGACCCATTCTGGTTCCATCACCGTGTGACACGACTCGCCACAGAACGACGACGAGTCGGTCACCTCGTACCCCTTGAACCCGC
>CAYLHS010000241.1:0-1276 GCA_964383535.1 uncultured Acidimicrobiia bacterium | reverse complement strand
CGGCGGGTGCAGGAAGATCAGATCGCGGTGAAGGGGATTTCTCATGGTCACTTTCTGTCGGACCTACCGTTCCCAACCCTACGAATCCGTACTTCAGGTGACCAGGGCCGGATGACAGGTTCGGCCCGGGCCTAAAACCCCTAGACGGTGGCCTACCGGTGGCGGAGGGTTGGAGTTGGTGGCTGCCGGTTGATTGTCTAGCTCTGTCTATTGTCTTGCATCGCTACGCTTCGTTTTCTGTCCCACCCGGATGATAGGTTGCGGGTATGGAAACGACAGATCGGATCGAAACACGACTGGTCGAGATCGAAACGACGATCGGCCGGTTGCGTGCCATCCAGATCGACCTGCTCGCGGAGATCGACCGGCGTCAGACCCCACTTGCGGACGGCTGCCGGACCCTGGGCGAGTGGATCTGTTCTCGTCTGGATGTGGCACCCGAAACCGGCAGGCTGCTGTCGCGGATGGCGCACAGCGACGCCGGCGTGGTGACCGATGAGTTGGCTGACGGTGGCCTCACCTTCGACCGAGCAACCGAACTCATGCGTCTTTCGGACCCAACACTCTCCGACATTGAAGGATCACGCAGCTTCGACATCGCCGGCCTGCGTCGCCTGATCGCACGCGACAAGGTCCTCACCCCGGTTGAGGAACGAGACGCCTTCGACAGTCGCCATCTGGTCATGCAACCCAACCTCGACCAGACCACCTGGCGCCTCTGGGGACAACTCCCCGGACACGAAGGAGCGCTCGTCGACAAGGTGCTGACCGACACCGCCGACACCTTCCCACCCCCACCGCCCGGCGCCGTTTGCACGCGTGCACAACGACGAGCCGACGCCTTGGTGGCCGTCTGCACCAACCAAGGTGGAGATGGTCCCTCCAGTGTGATATCCGTATTCGTTGATGCCACCCACCACGCTCAACTGGGCACCAACACACATCCTTCACAGTCTGGGGTGCGAACTCAGGTTGCTGCCGGACCCCACATCGGACCAGCCACCCTCGAGAGACTCCTCTGCGACAGCTCGATCGAGGTCACCGCCGTCACCGAGAACGGACAACCACTCGGGATCGGCAGGAGGACAGCAGCGATCCCACCCCGACTCAAACGCTACATCCTGTGGAGAGACCAAGGCTGTGTCATCGACGGGTGCACCTCTCGGTATCGACTCCAACCCCACCACATCATCCCGTTCTCGCAAGGCGGAACCACCAACCCGGACAACCTCACCACCCTTTGCTGGTACCACCACCATGTCGTCATCCACACCAT
>CAYLHS010000240.1:0-1290 GCA_964383535.1 uncultured Acidimicrobiia bacterium | reverse complement strand
ATCCCGTCAACGAGGTTCTCGACTTCTTCAAAGCACCTGAGAACCAGAAGTGGACGACTCAGTTCCTTCGCGAGCCGACACCCGGCGCCGGCATGGTCGAGGACCCGATCGGCGACTTCGTCCACTCGAGCGGTGATACGCCTGGCTTCACGCCGGATCACCTCGATATCGTCGCCGCATGGCTGGCGTCCGTCGATGATGGGGGTCCCCTATTCGGACCGACCGACGGCACCGACACGATCTGGATGCAGGGGGCGAACGAGCTCAGCCTCCCCGATGGCTCACCGGTTCGCACCTACACCTATGACGGTGGCACGTTCGATGGTTCACAGTTCAACAACGGTGCATACCTGTTCATGCTCGACACCCAGGCGATGCCCCCGGCCGTTCCACCCGGCAGATGCGAGTTCGTAGCCTGGGTCGATGACACATCGCTTCCGGACACCTTCGAGAACATGCCCGCCTACCCGCTCGACCCCGCAAGGGGCACCAACAAGGCGTTCGGCATCGGACTCAACCCCGAAGGGCAAGGTGCCTCCGGCACGTTTGCTCTCGAACTGACCGACCAGGGCGGCTTCGCACCCCAGACCGATTGGGACGTGCGGGGTGTGATGGTCGGCTCCGACACCACCACCTCCATCGGGATCTTCGTACCGATGGACTTCGTCGGGGCACTCGGTGCGGTCAACTACTACACGTTCTGTGTTCGCGAGGGATTCAGCTACGCAGCCGAGGACACAGGCTCCGATCAGACGGGCCTCATCGATCTCGGACCCAACGACCCTGGCATGCTCTCCGTCTCCTTGGTGTCCACGACCACCACCACGTCCACCACGTCGACGACCACCACATCCACAACAACGACGACAACAGCCGCGACGTCACCGACCACGACGATCTCGTCGACCGGAACCTCCGATGAGGGCGGGTTCCCGTGGGAATTGGTGCTGCTCGGCGGGGTGGGCCTCGCGATCGCCGGCTGGTTCCTCTTCAGGAAGCCGGGATCGCCGTGTGGAGAAGAACTCGCCGCCTGGAAAGCGGCCCAAGCGAAATGTGATCAGGCTCGAACGAAGGCACGCGAAGCGGAGCAGAAGTGCGCCGATGCCAAGGACCACACGAGCGATCTGAAGAAGAAGCGTGCGGAGGTCTGCCAGGATTGGCCGCCCGCCTGCTGGAGCAGCGACGATGGCGATTGGGTGGAGGATGACCAGGGCAACCGGGTCACGTCACGCGATCTCCACATGCGCAAGATGGCACTCGGGGAACTGTGGGATGACTACCAGGCGGGTC
>CAYLHS010000239.1:0-1298 GCA_964383535.1 uncultured Acidimicrobiia bacterium | reverse complement strand
AGGAAACTTTTCTTTTGAGCATTAGGCGGCGGCCTCGGTTGTGGAGATTTCGGCTGCGGGGAGCGGGTAGAGCTTGTGGCCGTCGAAGGCGGTCCGATGTTTGAACATGCCGAAGATGGCGTGCAGGAGTTTCCGCATGACGGCGACCAGGGCGACCATCTTGGCTTTGCCGCGAGCGCGCAGATGCTCATAGAAGGCGCGCAGGTGGGGCTGGTGGCGAAGGGCGACCAGGGCGGGCATGTAGAGGGCGCGGCGCAGGTGGACGTTGCCGTGTTTGCTGATGCGCGGTTTCTTATGCACGGAGCTGCCCGAGGAATGCTCGCGCGGATCGAGCCCGGCGTAGGCCACCAGTTGCCGCACGTCGAGGCCTTGCGGCGCCACGGCCAACTCGGCCAGCAAGGCGAGGGCGCTCGTCTCGCCGATGCCCTGGGCGCTGAGGAGTAGATCGAAGCGCCACTTGAGGCCGGAGTCCTGCCGGATGATTTTGACCGCCTCGACGGTGAGTCGCGCGATGGCGCGGCGCAGCGAACGAAGACTGCGCTCCAGGTCGCGGCGCACGGCGGCAGGCGTGGTGTCGGTGGCCTGGGCGGCGTGGAGGCGGCTCTGTTCGGCGGCCTGCGTATCTTTCAGGGCCTCCAGGCGGCGCGCCAAAGCGTGCAATTGAAGGACGGCGGGGCGCGGTGGCGTCCAGGCTTGAAACGGCATGCGCTTGGCAAATTCCAACAGCACCCGCGCATCCAGCCGGTCATTCTTGCTGCGTTGCATCAGGGCCGTGGCGAAATGACGCGCCGCGCGCGGATTGGCGACCATCACTTCAATCCCCGCTCGCGCCAAGACCAGAGCCAGATCCAGGCCGTAGACCCCGGTGGATTCCATGCACACGCGAACCGGATGACCCGCACCCCGCAAGAAGCGAAGCACGGCTTGATGGCCTGGGGCGTCGTTGGCAAAACACTCCAGGGGGACCGTCCGCTCGGCACGTTCCACCGCCACGATCAGTTCCCCGGCGCTCACTTCGATGCCCGAAAAATCACGCTTGTCCATAAACCCCTCCTGGCGTTAGGCTGTGGTTCTGGCTCCCCGACCCTGAGCCCTCTCCAGTCGAGCTTGCGAATGCAGGCTGCCCGTTTCGACGGGGCCTCAAATTCTCCTCGGCTTGGGAGAAGAGGGCGGGGGGCCCATCTACCCGACAGGCTCGCGGCACGTCGCCGGGCCTCAGCGCAGATCGGCCTTCCCGCCGAACCAAGCCCTTCATCTGAGGCATTCTTAACACAAGGAAATCAAGATACAAGCGCGGA
>CAYLHS010000238.1:0-1299 GCA_964383535.1 uncultured Acidimicrobiia bacterium | reverse complement strand
TCGGTCAAACAAGTGGGTCGAACATGAACTCCCGGACCTCCTGCCCGCAGCGGCAGGCGACCGCCAGCTTCGCTGCCCATTCCAGAGCTTCGCTTCGTGAAGGCACGTCGATGACGGCAAAGCCACCGCTGAGCTGCCTGGTCTCCGGGTACGAGCCGTCGGCGACGGTACCGTCGACGGCCACCACGACGGGCCCGACGTTGTCGTTCAGCCCCCCGGAGAACACGAAAACGCCCGCATTCTTGGCTTCCTGGACCACCGCGTGAGCTGCATCGGCAACCTCGGGCAGCTCTTCCTCGGAAAGATCCATCGCTGTGCTGGGAAACGAAATGAGGTAGCAGGCCATCCTGTACTCCTTCGCGCCAGGCCCTGCGGCCGGTCCTTCAGGCTAGCGATTCACCCGGGAGTCTGGGCACACGCACGAGCAGTCTCTACGACGCTCCTCCTCCGTCCATCCGCGGAGCGTTCAGTTGGCTGCCTTGGCGAGTGTGCGCAGGTCGGCGGCCAGTTGAGCCTGCGCCTTCTTCACATCACCGAGTTCACGCAGCACCTGGGCGAGCATTTCGGCGATGTGCTCGTTGGTGGGCCTGGCTTCGGCCATTGATCCACCTCCTTTCGCCTCATCCCCAAGGTACCCCGTTCCGGATCGAGAAGGACGAGTAGCTTCGGCTCCATGGCTGTCATCGAGGTGGAGGGCCTCGTCAAGACGTACGACGACCGGAACGTCGTCGATGGTGTCTCCTTTGAGGTGGAACAGGGCGAGATCTTCGGGATCGTTGGACCCAATGGGGCCGGCAAGACCACCATCGTCGAATCGATCGAAGGTCTGCGAGATCCTGATGGGGGATCGATCAGGGTGCTCGGTCTGCAACCGATCACGGACCGTCTCGAACTCACTCAGCGGGTTGGTGCGCAGCTCCAGGAGAGCCGCCTCCAGGACAAGGTTCGAGTCGGTGAAGTGCTCGACACCTACAGCTCCTTCTACCGACATCCCGCCGACTGGCGGGCCTTGATGGAGCGGTTTGGACTCGAAGGAAGGGAACGGGCACGCTACGGGAGCCTCTCAGGCGGACAGAAGCAGCGGCTTGCCGCGATCCTCGCGCTGGTTGGATCACCGGAGGTTGCCATCCTCGACGAACTCACCACCGGACTCGACCCTGCCGCTCGTCGATCGACGTGGGAAACGATTGAGGCGATCCAGGACTCCGGGGTCACGGTCGTGCTCGTGACTCACTTCATGGACGAAGCCGAACGTCTCTGCGATCGGATCATGGTCATCGTCGATGGAAGGGCCGTCAC
>CAYLHS010000237.1:0-1304 GCA_964383535.1 uncultured Acidimicrobiia bacterium | reverse complement strand
CTCACAACCTGCGGATTGACAGTCCGATCCGGCACGATCCCCTGACCAGGCGAAACGCAAAGAACTGTGCCCTGAGCAGGCGCTTTGACTGCTCGTCAGATTGCATTGTCTTGCACTGGTTTTCACCACCGCGCGTCGTGAGCGCGTCCTGGCCGATCGGACGGGACGACTCGCTGCAGCAGACCGGGGGTTCTCCTCGGACTGCACACCGGCTCGTCTGCCGACCATTAGCGGACGTCGGAACGCAGGCCAATTCGATCGATCCAGGCGAGGTCGAAACTCGAAGCGCCACTCGCGAGTGATCACGCACATGGGGTTTCCTCAGTTCCTCCCGGTCCAGAGTCGGGCATCCGGTGTGCCGCCGACTTGGTAGATGAGTTGACCGTCGCCGGGTCCGTTCATGAGATACACGCCCGGGTGTTCGGCAGCAACACCGCAGAGTCCCTCTCCCCAGGCGAGGACCAGCGCGTGAGCGTCCCAGGTCCATCCGAGACTGAACGATTCGGGTGTGTTTTGCCAATCGTCGGCACCCTCGTAGCCGACAGGATCCCCTCCTGAGGTCGGAGCGAAGAACGCCACCGGAGACTCACATTCTGCGCTCCACTGCAGCAGCAGCGTGGAGCCGTCCGGTGAGACCTCACCCCACCTCCATCGTCCAAGCGGAGACTCATAGCCGATGGCAGCACTCGGCACCAGCACGTCACCGTCGAGTGTTCGGATCTCCGAGATGTCGCCACCGGGCTGATCTTCCGACGGGACACTCTGCGTACAGGCAAGGTAGACCTGGGTGTCCGTCCGGTCGATGACCACACACCCCTCAGGGAGTGCCAGCTCGGAACCGTCCGCCAGATCGATAGCGACAGTGGCGTCCGCCACGGCGCTCCCTTGACCGTCGGCCGCCCAATGTGTAGCGGTGACCAGATCCCGGTGGGCAGAGATCTCGAAGGTCGTTTCGTTCGTGGCAGCGAACACAACAGTGTCACCTTGACGGATCTCCCAACCGACGTCATCAACAACGAGCATGCTGCCGTCGGCGAGAGGAACCCCCGTCTGTTGTCGGAGACCGTTGTTGCCATCAAGAACCCACAAGGCGTTGTCGACGTCTCGGAGCACAACCGGTCCTGGTGCGGTGAACCGGTAGTCGATCCGGTAGCCATCGAGATGGCCTATCACCGTCCCGTCGATGTCGATCAGCACGATCAACCCATGGACGTCGATCGCGACACCCTCACCGGCAAGCAGCGTCACACTGTCCGGATAGAGCAGCGGTCCAATTGCCAACCCGTCACTCCCAGCCCGTAGCA
>CAYLHS010000236.1:0-1318 GCA_964383535.1 uncultured Acidimicrobiia bacterium | reverse complement strand
GCCTCTTTCGGAGCCGCCTCTTTCGGAGCGGCCTTCTTCTTGGGCACCTCGATACCGGTGATCTCGATCGTCGTGTAGGTCTGGCGGTGACCCTGGCGGCGGCGGTATCCGGACTTGTTCTTGTACTTGAAGACGTCGACTTTCGGGCCCCTCGACTCCCCCAGCACTTTGGCGCTGACGATCATCTCCGACAGTTTCGACCTATCGGTGATCGACGTTCCCGATTCGTCGACGACCAGCAGCGGAACGTAGCTGACCGTGTCGTCGCCACCCTTGATCCTCTCGACATCGATGACGTCGCCTGGACTGACCTTCGCCTGCTTCCCGCCGACCCGGATGATTGCATACATGACTGTTCCCCGTTGTGAGCCGTGCGATTCTACTCGCTTCCGCCGTCTTGCCAATCGTCGACATCCGTGGGAAGGCCGATCGTGGCAGCCTCTTCGTGCAGAATGACGCCGCGGCCCCCACAGCAAGAACAGACCTCGGAGAAGGACTCCACAAGGCCTTCGGAGACGTTCTTGCGGGTCATCTCCACGAGGCCCAGGTTCGACACTTCGAACACTTGTGTTCTCGTCTTGTCCTTGGCCAAGGTCTCTCTGAGCCTTCGCAGGACTGCCCGCTGGTTCTCCGGAATCTCCATGTCGATGAAGTCGATGACAATGATGCCGCCGATGTCCCTGAGCCGGAGCTGCCTGCCGATCTCCTCGGCGGCCTCGAGGTTGTTCTGCAGTACGGTCTCTTCGAGGCTCGACGAGCCGACGAAGCGCCCGGTGTTGACATCGATGACGGTGAGGGCCTCCGTGCGATCTATCACGAGGTGGCCACCCGATGGGAGCCACACCTTGCGGTCAAGCGCCTTGCGGAGCTGATCCTCGACGTGAAACCGTTCGAAGAGCGGCATTTCGTCCTTGTAGAGGTGCACTCGGGAGATGAGATCCGACTCTGTCTCGTTGAGATACCGCTCAACTTGATCCTTGGAATCCGTGTCGTCGATCAGAAGCCGCCGGAACTCCGGGGTGAAGTGTTCCCTGATGACCCTCAGGAGCAGAGGGGGCTCTTCGTGGATGAGACGGGGTGCGCCGCCCTTGGCCGCTTCAGTCTTGATCTCCTCCCACGTCTCGATGAGTTTCGCGAGGTCTGCCCTCAGCTGCGCCCGGGTCGCCCCCTTGGCCGCCGTGCGGACGATCACACCGGCGTTTTCAGGCCTGATGTCCCTGACGATGTTGCGGAGTCGGTTTCGTTCGTCATCCGGCAGCCGTCGAGAGATGCCGTGCGCGTCGGAGTCGGGAACGAACACGAGGTATCGGCCCGCGAC
>CAYLHS010000235.1:0-1323 GCA_964383535.1 uncultured Acidimicrobiia bacterium | reverse complement strand
CGCGCATGCCCTCGTGACGCTCCCAGTAGCGGTTGGCATCATCGAGGTTGTTGGGTGGGTTCGCAACGAACGCAGGAACTTCGGCGTCGAGATCGACACCGGTTCTCACGATCGACACGAGGCTCGCGCTCGAGAGCTCGGTGAGGTAGTAGTACTCACTGACCTTCGCCCTAATGATCACCTCATCGCCAACTTGAGGCACATAGCCACCAATGAGATCCGTGTAGGTGCTCTGGTAGACGTAGATGCCGTCGGACGAGTTCGGGTCGCCATCGGCAGTCGACGCGGTGTTCTGGATGAAGAACGCGTAGTAGCTCCCACCCCAGCTGGCGCGTGAAATGATCTTCTGATAGATGACACCCTGGATCGTGACGTACTGGCCCTCATACGGCGAGTCGAAGCTCATCCCGTTGTCCGTGTCGCTCACCGACCCTTGGACCGTGCCGATCGGCAGGATCGGATCCACCGTGACGCTCAACGTGCAGGTGCCCGTCTGAGGTGTCGCGTCGTCGTTCGTCGCCGTCAATTCGACAGCGTAGGAGCCGGGCGCCGTCGTGGAATCGACGATCACGACCGCGCTCGCCGTCTCGCCGACGCCACCCGCCGGAACGAGGTCGCCCAGAGAGATTCCTGCAACTGGCGCGGACGTGATGGCGATGTCGACGACCGTGCCGTCCGCGTCGGACGCTTCGATCGTTCTCGATGCCTCGAGGGTCTCGGTCGAGTAGAGCGTGCTTCCGCACGCAACTACGACCGGAGCGTTGACGACGGTTCCGAAGGTTTGGCCGGTGTTGATCGCTCCGAACGTGTTCGGGATCGGACCAGACCACGTGAAGTCCTCATACGTTGTGCCCGACCCGGCCAACTGCAACGAGTCACCAACCGGAGTCGAGGAGCCCTCTTCGACGCCGATGTCGACACTCGTCATCCCGGCTGCGGGGCCGCTGGCAGCAGTGAAGGACCCCTCATAGGAAAGGAACTGAACCACGCTGCTGGACGCATCGACGAGCGCCAACCCATCAGGCGAACCGTTCTGGATGCCGGCACGAGGGAACGAAAGGGTCCCATACCCCGAGTCCTGATCCGGAATCGTCCCAGACAGGGGGATCGTGTCATAGACATTGAGCTGTGTCGAACTCCCGTTGTACAACGCGATGGTCCAACCGGTCAGATCCGTCCCCGCCGGACCAGCCACCTCGACTGCCTCGCCGGCGTCTGCACCGTCGTTGTCATAGTGAATCTCATTGATGAACACCGGCGTCCCGCTCACGACGGTTCCGAAGGTTTGGCCGGTGTTGATCGCTCCGAACGTGTTCGGGATCG
>CAYLHS010000234.1:0-1323 GCA_964383535.1 uncultured Acidimicrobiia bacterium | reverse complement strand
GCTCTTTCAGAGTCCCCTCGATTGGTCCGTGGAAGTCCGTCGCGACCACGTCGCGACCACATCCGAGACGTTCCAGGGTGAAACGAGGGCGTCTGCGGCGTCCCGATCGAGGCCGTCATAGAGGTGTCCGTAGACGTCGAGCACGGTTCGAACGCTCGTGTGACCGAGGCGCGATGCGACCACGGCTGGGTGCACGCCTTGCTCGATGAGAAGGGCTACGTGGCTGTGTCGAAGGTCGTGGAATCGCATGGGTTCGCCAACCGACTGAACCACAGCGGGCTTCCAGACTCGGCGTCTGAAGTTGGTCGCGCGGAGGAAGCCGCCCTCGGGTGAAGCGAACAAGTGCCGGATCTCGCCAACTGGCCACGCGGCGAGATGTTCGGCGAGAACATCAACAAGCCATTCTGGCAACGTGATAGCTGGGATCGCCGCGCGCGTCTTCGGCTCCCCGATCTGCACGATCCCTTTCACGTCGGACAAGGTCCGCTCGACTCGGATGATGCGTCTGAGGGGTTCGTAGTGGTCGAGGTCGAGCGCTGCGAGTTCACCGAACCGCGCGCCCGTGTAGGCGGCGGTGAGGACGAGTGCGCGGTACCGGGGGTCTATCGAGTCGGCGAGCTACACTCCCGTCCGCCGCGGCCCATGTTCCGGCGGCGTCGCCATGTCGGGGTCCATGGGCCGACCGGGAGCGGTGCAAGTAGTGTTCGAACGCAGTTGGCCGTGGCAGGCGGTGCGCGGGATCCAGGAGCGAGGACCATGAACGGATGGAAGCCCCACGGCTACAACTCCGTGAGCCCCTATTTGATCTGTGAGAACGCCGCGAAGGTGATCGACTTCATCGAGCGAGGGCTCGGTGGTGAACAGCTGAGGCGTTTCGACCATCCAGACGGGTCCATCATGCACGTCGAAATCCGCATTGACGACACTGTGGTCATGATCGGTGGTGGCGCCACCGGGATGGGTGCGACCCATGCGCAGATCCACATGTACGTCCGCGATGTCGACGCCGTGTTTGCGCGGGCACTGGAAGCCGGTGCGATCTCGGTTCAGGAGCCGACTCGGAAGCGCTCCGACGATGATCGACGCGGGGGCGTACGCGATTCCTCCGGTACCACTTGGTGGATCGCCACCCAGTAGTGGCGCGTCAACCGCATCACGGCAATTTGATGCGGGTCTCGACTTTGGGGGGTGAGGCCGGGCACACCGTCGAGACCATCGAAGAATCGCGCGACATAGCCAGGGTCTGGTCCGCAAACCGAGCAGAAATCGAGAAGCGATTCCCCCGGGACCGCCCTGGCGTTGTGACAATCCCACAGCAGACGC
>CAYLHS010000233.1:0-1333 GCA_964383535.1 uncultured Acidimicrobiia bacterium | reverse complement strand
CGTGGTAGGTGATGTCGCCCCCGCGATCCACGTCGAAAACCTCGGCGTCGAGTTGCGTGAGGCGCTCCTCGGTGATGAGCATGTTCGCCCGGTTCCCGTGTCGACCGATCGTGTAGACGTGTGGGTGCTCGAGCAGCAGCAGGTAGTCGTCGGGCGTGCGGCCTTCGGAGCGACCCTCTCTGAGGGCCCTCTGTAACTCCCATGCCTCGCCGTACGGTAGGCGGCCCAGCCAGCGTGTCCTCAGCACGTTGGTCCCCCCAGCGAGTGGAGCGAGCGTTGGGGCATACGTACCGCGGCGGCGAAGGCGCTGGGGTAGGGGGGCCGTGAGGGGCCACGTTGGTGGGAACGACCTCCTCCGTCCTCGACCCCCGGCCTCGGCCACCTCCCCCAACGTCGCCCAGCGGGCTCCTGGAGGAGGAAACGCGAACTGCGACCGCTCACGACATTTCCTGGCGCCAGTCCCACTGCTCGAGGTTCTCCTTGATTCGGGTCAGGAACTCGACGGCGGTCACACCGTCGAACGCCCGGTGGTCCCAGGTCAGTCCGAGGTAGCCGATGGGGTGAATGGCGATCATGTCCTGTCCGTCGCTCGTGGTGACGACTGTCGGGCGTTTCACGATCGTGTCCGTGGACAGGATTCCGACATTGGGAAGTGGCAGGATCGGCGCCGACATGAACGACCCGTAGGGGCCGGGGTTCGTGATGGTGAACGTGAATCCTGTCACATCGTCAGGATCGAGCGTTCCACCCCTGGCCTTCTCCGAGAGTTCCCTGATGCGTCGGGCGAGGCCGACGAGCCTGAGCCCATCTGCATCCTTCAGCGAGGTCACCATGAGTCCCCTGTCGACCACGTTGACAGCGATGCCGAGGTTGACCACCGAATGGAATACGGCCTTCTTCTGTTCCAGGTAGAAGGACGAGTTGACGACGGGGAACTCCTTGAGCGCATCGACCGTGGCCCTGGCGATGAAGGGCAGGTAGGTGAGGGAGAAGCCCTCCCGTTCCTTGAACGACGTCCGGTAGCGCTGCCGGACTCGCTCAACGGCCTCGAAGTCGACCTCGACGGAGGTCCACACGTGGGCCGCCGTCCGCTTGGCCATGATCATGTTCTCACCGATCCGAGCACGGAGCCTGGACAAGTCGCGCACCTCGTCACCTGGAAGCAGTGGAATGTCGTCGAGTGCCGCCGGCGCGGTCGGAGGTGCGGCCGGCGCGGATACAGGAGTAGCAGCCGGTGCAGGAGTAGCTTCCGGTGCAGGAGCAGCTTCAGGCACTGGATGATGCTCCAGGTACGCGAGCACGTCATTGCGGGTCACGCGTCCTCCACGACCGG
>CAYLHS010000232.1:0-1348 GCA_964383535.1 uncultured Acidimicrobiia bacterium | reverse complement strand
AACGGATAATGCCTTTGTGGAGTCATTTAACGGGACCTTTCGGGCCGAATGCCTGAATGCTCACTGGTTCACGACCCTGGCCGAAACCAGGCAGATCATCGAGAGCTGGCGAAGGGAATATAATGAGAGTCGGCCTCACAGGGCTCTCGGGGCGAGGACCCCGAGCGAATTCGCCCCTGAGGTCGCGGCTATTGATTCCTGCATAATAAATGTCCTATACTCTAATCGGGAGGTACCCCATGCGCCCGACCGGAACTCCAGACGAACTCGAACGGCGGCGCTTGCGTGCCGTCAGGCTTCTCGGCCAAGGTCACCCGCCTGTCGAGGTGGCACGGATGGTGGGCGCGAATCGGCGCAGCGTCAGGCGATGGAAAGCCGCCTACCGGAAGAAAGGTCGCCCGGCGCTGGAGGCACGGCCCGCTTCCGGGCGACCGCCCAAGCTGCCCGCGCCTCAGATGCGCCGATTGGAACGACAACTGCTACGTGGTGCGAAGGCGGCCGGGTTCGCCACCGACCTGTGGACCTGTCCTCGGGTGGCACACTTGATCGAGCAACGCTTCCGCGTCCATTATCACGTGGACCATATTGGTCGCTTGCTCCACGCGCTCGGTTGGAGCCCGCAAAAGCCTGCCCCTCGGGCCGTCGAGCGAGATGAAGAAGAAATCCGGCGCTGGATCAAACAAACCTGGCCAGCGCTTAAAAAAAAGCGCACCGGCTGAACGCCTGGCTGGTTTTCCTCGACGAAAGCGGCCTGCTGATGGGGCCGTTGGTGCGCCGCAGTTGGCAGCCTCGGGGCCAGACGCCGGTGTTGCTTCAGCGGGGTCGTCATCTGGAGAAGGTCTCGGCCATCGCGGCCCTGAGCGTCTCTCCACGCCGAGACCGGGTACGGCTTTACTTTCGTCTCCATTCCAACGCCGAGATCGGGGCCCGGCAAGTCATCGGCTTTCTCCGCCACCTGGACCAGGAACTGAAGGGCCCATGCGTGCTGCTCTGGGATCGCCTCAACGCCCACCGTGCCAAACGCACCAGACGATTCGTTGAAAGTGCCGCTCACCTGCATCCTTTCTTCCTACCGGCCTACGCCCCCGAACTCAACCCGGTCGAGTACGCCTGGAGCTACTTAAAAATGAACCCCCTGGCCAATTGGCCCGCTTTCAAAGTTGAAGACCTCGCGGCTATGGCTCATCGGCATGCGCGCGCCTTGCAGACGAACGAGGCTCTGCTCCGCTCTTTCCTCCGCCACAGCCCGCTTTTTTTGCGCCTGAGATAGGACCTTACTTATACAGATTTCAATAGCCGCGACCTGACAGGCTCCGAAGAAGCCGAAAAGCTCACTCTTGAAGTGGTA
>CAYLHS010000231.1:0-1358 GCA_964383535.1 uncultured Acidimicrobiia bacterium | reverse complement strand
TCAGGGTCCGGGTACAGGTTGCAGATCGTCCAGGCGCCGGCCAGCCCCTCGACGATCGTCGCGGCGGTGTTCTGCTCGCTCACGTCTACCTGTCGATCTGGATGAGTTCCTCTCGCAGAGCGTACAACACAGCCTCGTTTCGTGAGTGCAATCCGAGCTTGTCGAGGATGTTCCGGACGTGGTTCTTCACCGTGTTCTCGGAGATATACAGCCTGTCCCCGATCTGTCGACTCGTCATTCCCTCGGAAATCAGCTCGAGCACCTCGATCTCTCTGCCGGTCAGCTCGGGCTGCCGGCTGGAGATGATCTCCCTGTGACGAAGGAGTGATGCAACCGTGTCGAAAAGCTTCGCCCCCATCTTCGGCGAGACGACCGCACCACCCTCCCAGATAGCCCTCATCGCCTCGACCAGCTCGGGGAACGGGGTGTCCTTGACCACGTACCCCCGTGCTCCGGCCTTGATCGCCACCAGCAGGTCCTCTTCGGATTCACTGGAGGTCAACAGGACGACCTTGGCGCCACCGGACGCATCCCTCAGCGGCGTGACGACCTCCAAACCCGAGATCCCTGGCATCAGGACGTCGAGAACAACCATGTCGGGGCGCAATCCCCGAGCCATCGAGAGGGCCGTCATCGCATCTCGTGCCTCACCGACGACATCGAAGCCGGCGTTGCTGAGGGCTGCAGAGAGCCCGGCGACGAACAGCGGTGAGTCGTCGACGACGAGAACGGAGATCATGCGGGCTCGATCAATCCAAACGAACCGTCGCGACGACGGTAGAGGACACTCGGCATGTCGCTCTCGGCGTTCTGGAAGAAGAAGAACCCGTGCCCGAGCATGTCCATCTGCAAGGCGGCCTCCTCTGGGGTCATCGGTTTCATGACGAACTGCTTCACTCTCACGATGCGAGGGTCACTGGTCTCTTCTTCGACACTCCCTCGCTCGAGATTGAGGCGTTTGTCGCCTCCCTTCCTCGTGCGATCGATCAGCCGTTCCTTGAGACGATGCAGCCTCGCCTCGAACTTCTCGATCGCAACATCGATCGCCGACTCCGGGGTCATACCGTTGGCCTCGACGCGAACGGTCTGTCCGGCGGCCCTGGAAGTGATCTCGGCAGTGAAGGGATCACTGACCCTCGGGTTCTTCGCCCTCGTCACCTCGATGTCCGCCGACGTCACCCCTCCGAAGAAACGCGTTGCCCTCGTCATCTTCTCGATCGCCGACTTGGTCAGACGATCGGGCAGCTGGAAGTCTTTGCTCTGCAGGTTGACGTCCAAGAATGACCTCCCGGGGTTGGGTCTCTGCGGTGCGCGATCACACGGGTTGCGATCGGCGGTGCTGCGTGTCGCAGAATCAC
>CAYLHS010000230.1:0-1360 GCA_964383535.1 uncultured Acidimicrobiia bacterium | reverse complement strand
TTCCCGCGATACGGCCAGGGGCTCGCTGGTACTGCCAGTAGAGGTTGGTGTGCGCGATCACTTGGTCCGGTGGCGGTGCGCCCCACTCGGTGAGGTCCTCGGTGGTGTGTGCGTCGGCAACCAGTGTCACGTCATATCCGCGAACCAGCCCTCCGTGAATCGTGGACCGCACGCACGCATCGGTCTGGGCCCCCGCTACGACCAACTGGCCTACCCCTCGCTCGGCCAGAATCTCCTCCAAATCGGTGTCCTCGAACGAGTCCCCATAGGTCTTGTGAACAAGCGGTTCGGGGTCCCGACGAACCAACTCCGGTACGTATGCCCAGGCTTCGGTTCCCTCCTGGAGCTCGTCGCTCGAGTGCTGAATCCACACGACCGATACACCGTCTCGACGAGCCCGCTCGACCAGGGCTTGGATGTTGGCGACAACTCTGTCCCTGTCATACGCACCGTCCACCACCCCGTTCTGGACATCGATGACCAGCAGTGCCGAGTTCGGCCGATCGGTGAACAAAGACATGGCTGACGCTCCCTTTCGTTGGTGGCTCCACACTACGTCGAACCACCGACAGAACACCGAACCGTAGACTGCCGGCGTGCTGATTCTGCTGCCACCGTCCGAAGGCAAGAACGAACCCTACGGACGTGCCCGACCAGTCGATCTCACCGCTCTATCGTTTCCCGAGCTGTCAGCAACTCGAGAGAAGGTGCTGCGTGCCGCCATCGAAACCTGCACGCTTCCCGACGCGCCACGCAGGTTCCAAGTAGGCCCGTCGGTCGCAGGCGAGGTGCTCCGCAACGCGCTGATTGAGGAGTTGCCGGCTCGACCGGCCATGGAGATCTACAGCGGGGTCCTGTACAAAGCTCTCGACTGGGCATCACTCTCACCTGCTGCCAAGCGGAGGGCTGCTTCCCGGCTGATCATCGTGTCCGGCCTGTGGGGTGCGTTACGACCAGGTGATCGGATTCCTCCCTACCGGCTGCATGTCTGTTCACAGCTCGTCGGCATGGGGTTTCTCGAGCCGTTGTGGAGAAGTGTGTTGCCATCCGTTCTGGCGAAGGCTGCCGGCCGGCGGGGGGTAATTGTCGACTGCCGTTCCTCGAGCTACACGGCTGTCGGAATGCCTGAAGATCTCACCGACCGAGCAATCCTCATGCGCATCGTTCGTGAGGGCGGCGCCAAGGCAGCGCCCAGCTTCCACGCGAAGCAAACCCGCGGCTACCTGACGCGATATCTCCTCGAGGCGGGTGCCAACCCGACGTCCCCTCACGGTCTCGCCAAGGTGCTCAGGGGCCGGTGGGATGTGACACTCGACCCGCCGAAACGCGACGACAAACCGTGGATCGCGAACGTGGTCGC
>CAYLHS010000229.1:0-1365 GCA_964383535.1 uncultured Acidimicrobiia bacterium | reverse complement strand
ATCACGAAGCGTTGCTCTCCCGGGTTGAGGCCTGATTGGTCGGGGGCCGGGACGATCGACGGGTTGCAGAGGGCTGCCGCTTCGATCGAGTACTCGTGAGTGAAGTAGGCGCCAATGAGATGCCGGCGTTCCTGGGAGAGCCCGCCCGGGTTGTCGATGTGGTGGGCCACAACGTCGAAGTTCCGTTCAAGAACGGCGGTCAAGTCCCTGTGCCGAGATGCGAACCGGTCCTGGGTGGCCGCCAGAGTCGACGCTACCTCGGTTTCGGGCATGGCCAGAATCCGCTCGATGACGAGCTTGGCCCGCGGATACCCGTCCGGGAAGATGTGCTCCCCCGGCAGGAACAACTTGGTGACGACACGATGTGGGTCGGGAACGAAGCGTACCGCTGTTCGGGTCACGGGGATTGGGTTCACATCGTGGGTCGCTCTCGTTGTCGCTTGTTGAGCTGGGAACGCGAAATCAGAGCTTAGGCCAGTGAAACGCTCAGCTCGCGGACCGTGCACCCTGGCGCACTTCGATCCCATCAAGCATCTCTGCCAGTTGAAGCACGGCGAGGGCAGCCAGTGTCGATTCGGCTCCCTGATTCAGGTTCGTGTAGTCGGGACCCAGGCCATCCCCGCATCCCCCGGTTTGCGGATCGTACAGAGCTACCCCGGTGTCGTTGACACCTACAAACCAACGTGCCGCCCGCTCGACGCCGTCCTTCCACCGACTGTCGCCGGTCAGCGACCAGGCACGACTGCACGCATCGGCCATGGCAGCTGCCTCCACCGGCTGCTGATCGAAGCCCGGCCGAGGTTCACCCGGGGCCCAACCACCCGCCGGGGTGAAGCTGAAGTGTCCGTCGTGCGTTTCCGTTGCCACCAGCCACTCGAGCAGACGCAGACCGGCATCGACGAGGTCGTCGTCGCCGAGGAGCGTCCCGGCCGCAAGAAGAGCCTCCGGGATGCGGGCGTTGTCGTAGGCGAGCCGCTCCTCCGGCCACGGCCAATGGGCATCATCCTGCACGAAGAGGTGGCCGGCGCACTGCTCTACGACATGCCGGGCGTTGCGATGGTCCGGCGATGAAACCAGCACCTCGGTTGCGCCGAGCACCGCGAAGGCGTTCGCGCGCGGAGAGGGCGAGCGGAAGTCCCGTTGCTTGTCGAACATGTCGAGCCCGACCTCACGCATCCAGGGTGCCGGACCACGCCGAGCGACGGACCCCAGCGCCCAGAGCGCCCGTCCTTGGGAATCGTCCGACCCCACCTCGTCCGTCCAGGATCCCCCGGAGCTGCGCCGGTTGCGAAAGCCGCCGTTGGGTAGTCGGGCGTGCCGAAGGAACGTCAAATAGATACCGGCTAGTTCGACGAGATCGGGGGC
>CAYLHS010000228.1:0-1486 GCA_964383535.1 uncultured Acidimicrobiia bacterium | reverse complement strand
CCTGCGCGTCTGCCAATTCCGCCACTCGCCCGGGCACGGCATCGTAGCACGGTGCCGTTTGTGAAAAGCCTGCGTGGCGGTGATGCGAGAGCCTGTTCGAACCTCCGAGCGGTCCTTCGTCCGGGCCCCGTCCCTCGGAGTCTGCCCCTTCCAATACACTGTCGCCATGGGCACAGCGCGGAAGCTCGAACGTCGCATCGAGCGCATGCTCGACGGTCTCGCCGGGCTGATGTTCGGTGGCGAACTCCACGCCTCTGAGTTCGGGATCCACGTCCTCCGCGAGGCAGACCTCGCGATCGAGGAGGGTCCAGAAGGGCCCACTATTCCGAACCTGTACCGGCTCACCGTCCACACCGGACAAGACGTACCGGGACCGCTCACTCGGAGCCTCGAGGCGCTCATAGAGGAGACGGCGGCCGAGCGGGGGTGGCGCCTCGACGGACCGGCGACGGTGACGATCGACCGCTCCGATCGTGTGGCGAAGACGGACATCGCGTGCACAACAGAAACGGTTCCAGGCCCACGAATGCCATGGGCACAGCTCGTACCGGCTCAGGGGCCTCCAGTCCCCGTCACCCGCAACTGGGCCCGCGTCGGACGATCTTCAGACTGTGATGTCGTCATCGACCACGCAGAGATCAGCCGAGTCCACGCCGTGATGTGGCGAGAGGGAGGACGGGCGTGGATCCGGGACGCCGGCTCTGCGAATGGGACGCTCGTCGACGGGACTCCGGTCACCAGCAAACCAGTAGAGATCGACACGGGGGCCGTCGTGTCCTTCGGACCCCTGACGTTCGATCTCCAGATCTAGTCCCTGGGCCTGAAGTACCCCACGCCCCGATCGACGGTCTCCAGCCCCCTGTCCACGATGGGGCTTCCGAGCGGGTGTCGTGTCCTGACATCAGCCGGAGCGTGTCGCCACACCCGAATTGCTGTATGAGGGACAGAGTACGAGGTACGGGCTCCCGCTGGACACCCGGGCCTTGTATCGTTCAGGGAACAGCCGGGGAGGTCCCCGTGCCCACAATCAGGTAACACAGTATGCCGGCACTCCTGCTCCAGCTACTCAAACTCATCTACATCGCGTTCGTGTACCTGTTCGTATGGCAGGTGGCACGTGCGATCGCGGCCCACGTCGGCGGCAAGGAAGGGTGGCGGTCCAGGTCCCGCGCAGGCAACGAGGTCGTGATCGTCAAGTCCAAGACCCAGGCAGGCAAACACATCGACGTGCAGGGGCCTGTCGTACTCGGCAGAAGCCCACAAGCCGACATCGTGCTCGATGATCCCTACGCCTCCGAATTCCACCTTCGCCTGATACGACGACCCGAGGGTATCGTCGTGCATGATCTCGAGAGCACGAACGGAACCTACGTGAACGGACGCCGAGTCGGCACGCCTCTGACACTGACCCGCGGTGACGCGATCCAGATTGGAAACACCGTCCTGGAGGTCAGATGAGGATCACCTGGGCGAGCGGCACCCACAT
>CAYLHS010000227.1:0-1489 GCA_964383535.1 uncultured Acidimicrobiia bacterium | reverse complement strand
GTGGACGCGGCGATTGCCAGGCTCGCCGAGATCCGCGAACGTCTTGCCGGTCTATCTGCAGACGCCTTCGAGGAGCGTTCCGCGCTCCAGCAGGAGCGGTTTGAAATCCAGGAACAGATCGGTCGGGTCGATTTGGATCGTGGACGCAGCATCGAGGGCCTTCTCGCAGAGCTCGTGTCGCAGCGGGCACGTCTTCGCCAACTCGAGGGTGCGCGAATGAATGTTGCCGCCCAGCAAGGTGGAGGCAGCGAGTCCAGCGGTTGGGACGGCTGGGGGGCGATGCAGCTGAATCTCGCGGTGGATGAGGCCCAGGGTGTCGCAGGTGTGCGGGATCGGATCGGTCGACTGAAGTCGTTGCTGGCAGAGCGCGGAGTCGAGGACCCTGCTGCCGTAATGCCCGTCGCTCCCGAACGGCAAACGGGTCGGTGGCTGGTCCTTGCCGTTGTTCTGGCAGCTGCTGTCGCTGTCGTGCTCTACATTCTGCGCCCGATCCCGTTCCCTGCCAGTTCGTCGGATCTGTCGTGGGCGAGTTCCCCGCTCGGAGACGGATCGAACGCCGTAGCCGTTGTGAGTCAAGGCAGCGTCCTCCACGCCATCGGGACGATGGCGGCCGAGGGTGGCGCCGAGAGCGCAGTGGTGTGGTCATCGTCGGACGGATCGACATGGACACCTGAGACTCTTCCAAACGGTGATGGAGCATCGGTCAGTTCGATCACCGCGTATGGGCGCGGCTTGATGGCCGTTGGAGCCGGTTCGGATGGAGTGCCAATCGTGTGGACCTCATCCAATGGGACGCAGTGGGCCGTTGCCGAGTATTACGAGCCCGCATCGATCACCGACAGATCACAGCTGAGGATGGCTGCCGCGGCCCCTCTCGGCTCTGGTGTCGTGGTTGTTGGTTCGGACTATGTCGGATCGACCAGTTCCGCCGCCGCTTGGTTTGTTCCGAATACTCCCTTCGGTGCAACATCGAGTAGTGACACCCTTTCGCGAGTCGTCCGTGGCGACGCCTTCGGCGGCGAGGGGGACCAGGCCATGCTTGGAGTGGCTGCGTCCGACAATGGCGTCATCGGTGTTGGAACCGACATTGCTGTGGGGGGAGACTCGAACGGCGCCATCTGGTTCTCGTCGAGTGGAACCCTGTGGAAGCGCGTTTCTTCCGACACGTTCGGGGGGACCGGCGACCAGGCAATCAACGCGGTCACCTGGTTCCCTTCCGGAGCCGTTGCGGTTGGCACCGATCGGTCGGATGCGGCTGTCTGGTACTCGACGGACGGCCTCGCCTGGACGCGGGTGGCAGGTACCGACGGGGTGTTTGACGGTGGGACAATGACAGCGGTCACCTCGTACGGCAACGGCGTTGTGGCGGTTGGCACCGACGGTTCGACGCCGGCCGCGTGGTACTCGGCGGACGGCCTGGCGTGGATGCGGACGCCCGCCGGCGAGTTCTCCGGAGACACACTCACGGCGATTACACAGGTCGGCAGGA
>CAYLHS010000226.1:0-1512 GCA_964383535.1 uncultured Acidimicrobiia bacterium | reverse complement strand
GGACCACACCGATGATGAACCACAGCACAGAGTCGATACTGGCGATGCCGCCGATGCCCGAGTAGTCGGGGTGTTCACCGGCCACCCGCACGTTGGCAGGGATCTGTCCGGATGGTGCCTGGTGCTTGGCGAGAAGCCGCAGCGTCTTGCCGAAAGCCTCCAGCAGCTCGGGATCGTCCAGACAGAGCGTCCACAGTCCAGTGATAATCCCGTCGCGAGCCCAGACAGACGCGTAGTTGGCGTCTTGGGCGCTCAACGGGTTGTCGGCGATCGAAGCGGCCGTGAAACCCAAGTCGATGACATTGCGGCGCAGCGATTCGATGGCCGCCTCAAAGGCCGTCTCACACACGTCTGGAGCGGCGGCAGTCGCCCGACCAAGAAGCTGCGCCTGCTCCAAGGACCCAATGATGGAGTCCTCCGCTACCTCCTGGACCCAGAGTCCCCGGGGAGGTTCCCGTACACCGCCGACCACGATCAGCCGTTCCATCTCCTCAGGAAGAGCCCGGTCAGAACCCACCACCCAGTACACCTCCGAGTGGGGGATCAGCAGGCTCGATGCCAGATGCTCGATGGCAGCTTCCACGTTGGACGGTTTGTCCGGCGCCGGCCAGCCCTCCACCACCGTCAGACCAGGGTTACGGAGTATCTCCGTTCCATCCTGGTCGACCACGTAGTCCGGTTCTGGCAACCCGGGAAACTCGGCTCCGCCGACGAACACCAAGACCAGAGCACGCCGGATTCGGTCGAGATGGTCGCCGAGGCGGAGCCAGCTCTCGTAGTCGGGAGCACCGAGCGCGTCGAGATCGAGGGCGAGCAGGTGATTGAGGGTTCCTGAGTCGGTCGCTGCCAGCATCGCGGTGCTCCTCTTTCAGTACGGTTGCAGGAAGGCCGACCAGGAAATGCCGGCCACGTCGCTTCGGTTCACCAACACGGTCGGATGGGCGCGAAGGAGGCCCTTCGCCGTTCTAGGTCTCATCCGTGTGACCCTATCAGAGGACCCGATGAGCCCGGCCCGGATGCTCGTAACCGACATGGACGGGATCTTCATCGGTGACGACTAGTCGTCCTTCTGCCCGCTGGATGACATGGACGCTAGTGCGATGGTGGAGGACGGCACCATCGAGGTGGCCCGTGGTGCGATTGCCGAGGTCCCCCAGAGACGAGACACATGGCCGCAGCGACGCAGCGTTCGGGAAGGAACCTAGTTCGCTGCCAGATCGGCGAGAACAAGCGCCCCCACCGGGCCCGCCATGTCTCCCAGGGCCGCTGGAACGACGAACTCATCTGAGGAGTGCTCCGGCAGGCCCGGGTAGCCGGCGAGGTTCTCGATCAGTCTGCGGCGGACCCGGGGGATCAATCCGGGCATCTTGGCGACACCGCCTCCGATCACGATCCGTTCCGGAGCGATCGTGTACACGATATTGCGCAGCCCGGCGGCCAAGTAGCCCGCCTCGATGTCGATCGCCAGATCGAGCTCGCCTCCGGTCAGCTCTTCTCCACGGCGCCCCCACC
>CAYLHS010000225.1:0-1513 GCA_964383535.1 uncultured Acidimicrobiia bacterium | reverse complement strand
CTACCCCAGCCTTCGGCTGCGGTACTTTCCCCCCAACGGTCGCTCCGCTCCCTGGAGGCACCAACACAACGCCGGAGGTGGCCGTTCCCAGCGTGGGGCTTGCCGCTGTCGGCCGTGAGCTGAAACGTCAGGTTCCGAGGCCGAGTGCTCTCGCCAGGAACGAGGCCATTTGGTCACGGAGGACGTTCTCGTCGGGGCAGTAGAGCGTGTGGTCCGCGTTGCAGCCGTTTGTGATGCCCGCCGCGGCGATGGCGTCGATGTCGGGTTCGAAGAACGATCCGTTGTCGTCCGTGAAGTAGTCGGCCGACGTGGCAGGCAGGCCAAAGGCCCGAGTCAGGAACGTCGCCATCTCGGCGCGCGTGACGGCGGCATCCGGCTGGTACGTCTGGCCGTCGTAGCCGGTGGTGATCCCCAACTCGTACAGTCGCTCGACATACCCTGTGTACCACCGGCCGTCGGGCACATCGACGAAGTATCCGTGGTAGGCGGGGAGGTTGATCTCCTCGCCGAGGGCACGGACCAAGAACGCCGCCATCTCTGCCCTGGTCACGGCGCTGGCCGGGCAGTACCGGTTGTCGAGGGGAGGATTGCAGCCGTTGGTGATGCCGGCGGCTGCGATCGCCTCGATGTTCGCCTCATGGATGTTGCCGTCGTCGTCGACGAAGCGCTGACCGACACGGTTGTCTGTGACCTGCACGGTGAACGAGTCTGCGTCGGCGCCGAGGACCGCGACACGGAGTTGACCGAGGTCGAGCCACTCATCGATCGACAGGACGTGGGCAGTGCCGAAGATGCCCTTGACTGCCGGCGTCTGCGCGATGCGAACGAGGGTGGCGAAGCATGGCCAGGTGTCCGGCCAGCTATCGGGCAGCGTGCAGGCCGAGCGCCGTTGGTCGATCTCGTAGACCTCTACGCCGACTTTGGGGATGTTGGCGTCGAAGCCGTTGATCCGACGGACATCGAGCGTGTAGAAGTGGCCTTCTTCCGAGGTCGGGATCACGACCATCTGTGTGCCGCCCTGACCGACGGGGGTCAGCTGGTATGTCTGCGTCTTGGCCTGGTGGATTGCGACCGCGGTAGGACTGATCCATCCGGCGGCATACCGGTTGTAGGCGATCGTGCCGATCGGGAGACCTGTGATCGTCTCGCCGCTCATCACGTCCATCGGATTGTCGTACTGGTTGATCGAACCATCAGGGAAGGTCGTCAGTCCTCCATAGGAATGGGCCCAGTTGAGGCCATGCCCGATCTCGTGGGCGACCGTGACCCATTGAGGCTCGGGGAAGGAACCTCCGGCCGCCACTGCGGCGGCGCCGACGACTGCGATTCGTGCGTTGTCGGGGTATGTCGTCGAGCAGCCCGTGTAGGGGGCCTCCGGACACACCACACCCACGGTGCCGTAGCCCTCGTTGAAGCCTCCAGCGATGACGATGAGTGCGCCGTTGGCCGTACCGTCGGTCGCGGCGGCCACCGCCTGGGCTTCGCTTTCCGGTAACCGGTCGAGCAGTTGCGG
>CAYLHS010000224.1:0-1553 GCA_964383535.1 uncultured Acidimicrobiia bacterium | reverse complement strand
TCGGACTACCAACTGGGTGGCGGTAACGTCGGGGCATGGACGAGATCACGACACTTGCCGACGAGTTCCAGGCGTACCTCGAACGTACCCAGCAGATGGAGGCGCTCTGGAAGGGAGACTTGACCTACCTGGAAGAGTGGGAGGACTTCACGGCCGAGGGAGTCGCGGCGCGGCGAGAGACGCTTCGGCAATTCGCTGCAAGAGCAAGGGCAGTCGAGGAGGCCGAAGGATCTCATCCGACACTTGACCTCGTGGCGCACGCTGCGATGGCGCTGGATGCGGAGATGGAGTTCTACCACGACCTCCAAGCCGTGAACTCGGCCCTGGGCTTTCATCCGATGGTGTTGACTTTCCTGCCCCGCTATCCGCTTGTGACTGCCGAGCATGGGGAGCGGTATCTCGTCAAGCTGCACAACCTCGTCCCCACGCTGGCCGCATTCGAGGAGCGCCTGGGGTCGGCAGCGACCAGGGGTCGGGTGCCGATTCGGACGATTGTGCAACAGACCATTGCAGGGCTCGGTCGCCATCTCTCAACCGACCCCGACGAGGATCCGCTGCTTGGCCAGGCCCCACCGTCAGAACTGGACGACGAGGCCTCAGCTGTCTGGAAGAGTGCTCTTCGGGATGTCGTCGTAGAGGAGATCCGCCCTGCATGGAAGTCGCTGCGCTCCACGGTCGAGAATGTGGTGCTGCCTGCGGCTCCACCTGACGAACGCGCCGGCCTGACCTACTACGAAGGTGGCAACTACGACGATCTCATCCTCGGAAACGTCACGCGCTCATATCCGGCCCAGGAGATCCACGATATCGGTCTGGCGCAGATCGAGCGGTTGGAGGATGAGTACCGGCAAGTGGCCGGGCCGCTCTTGGGGACCACCGATGTGGGTGAGATCTACGCCCGACTGAGAGAGGACCCGGACCTGCACTACAAGGATCCAGACACGCTGGTGGCAGACGCCACACAGGCAATCGCCAAGGCGTCTGAAGCAATGGGCGACTGGTTCGGTGTCCTGCCACAGGCACCATGTGTGGCGACGTCTATCGATCAGGGTCCTCTTGCGTTCTACTCACAACCCTCTCAGAATGGTTCGCGGCCGGGGACGTTCTTCTTCAATACAGCGGATCCTTCCATGTGGGGAACCTTCCAGCTCGAGGCGACGGCGTATCACGAAGGCATTCCCGGACATCATCTTCAGGTCGCGCTGACGCTGGAGAATGAGGATCTCCACGACCTGCACAAGCAGCCGTTGTCCGTCGCCTACCTCGAAGGCTGGGCGCTCTACACGGAGCGCCTTGCCGACGAGATGGGGTTGTACTCGTCTGAGATGGACCGTGTGGGGATGCTCGCCGCCGACTCGATGCGAGCTTGTCGTCTGGTGGTGGACACCGGTCTGCACGCTTTGGGTTGGTCCCGCGAGCAGGCGATCACCTACATGGTGGACCACAGCCCGATGACAAGGAAGCAGGTGGAGGGCGAGATCGATCGCTACATCGGCAATCCTGGGCAAGCTCTCGGCTACATGATGGGACGGCTGGAGATCGAGAAGATCCGT
>CAYLHS010000223.1:0-1558 GCA_964383535.1 uncultured Acidimicrobiia bacterium | reverse complement strand
CAAGCCCCGGTAAACGGCGGCCGTAACTATAACGGTCCTAAGGTAGAACCACTCTATGTGCAAGAGTGACTGCCCTCCGCAGCGGCAACGCTGCGGGTTGCAGCTGGCTATATGCTGGAAACCCCGAGTATCCGACGGTACTCGTTTGTGTCACACCTACTTCGTAGATTTGTGGCATGAGCAGTGATAATCCGTTCGGTGCGGACAATCAGCAGGAAAGGCCAGATATCGAATGGTGGATCGTCGGATTCACCGACGGAGAAGGCTGCTTCTCGATATCGGTGGTGCGCAACATGACATGTCGACTCGGCTGGCAGGTCCAGCATGAGTTCGCCGTCACACAGGCTGCACCATCACGCCCCGCTCTGGAGCTCCTTGCGGAGTTCTTCCAGTGTGGAGCGATCATCGAGAACCGCCGCCGTGACAATCATCGAGAGACTCTGATGCGCTTCTCTGTGAAGCGGAGAAAGGATCTCCTCGAGACCGTCATTCCGTTCTTTGAATGCCATCCGCTTCTGACCGCGAAGCGAGAGGACTTCATGAGATTCAGGCACGTGTTGCAGATGATGCAACACGGCCTCCATCTTCAGAATGAAGGACTCCATGCCATCGCCGGAATCACTGAACAGATGAATCGGCGTGGGCGGTCTCGATATCTGGAATCCTCAGAGGCCATACGCCAGCCATCCCGACCCCGACCGTTGGGATGAAGATATGGTCCACGCCTCATGGCGACATGGGGAGAACGTGAGCGAAATTCCTTGTCGGGTAAGACAATCAACTTGCCCTGTCTGGAGGCGACTCCAGATGCACACCCGCTCATAACGGCGGAGCCCTACCCAGCAATGGCGGGTAATGCCGTGGGAAGTCCTCTGCTCTATCGAGCATGACCCCGTAACGACTGATCCCTAGTGGAGAGGCCTCGGAGGCTGTCACACCCACGAAGTACGTTGGGAGCGTGACAAATCTATCTGCGAGGCAATACGCGGGCCCTCAAGGAAGTGCAACGCACGTCCCTTCCTATATCTCGGGCTACTTCGACGGCGAAGGATGCTTCACAGTGTCCATCTCGCCTAGGAAGAGCCTGAAGATCGGGTGGGAGACACGACCGAGTGTTTCGGTGAGCCAGAATCGGAACCGAGCCGAGGTCCTCGAGGAGATCCTCGAGTACTTCGACTGCGGGACGATTCGTCCGGATCCCAGTGATTCGACGGTCAAGTGGGAGACCAGAAACCTTGGAGAGATACGATCCAAGGTCCTGCCCCACTTCGATCTCTATCCACTGAGATCCAGCAAGCATCGAGATGTCATGGCCTTCAAGGCCGTGTGCGACCTCGTTGCCGCGAAGGCTCACCTCAGAGTCGACGGACTCGTTCAGATCGTTGATCTGGCCGCAGGCATGAACCCCAGCGGCACAAGGAGATACGATCCTGAAACGATCAAGCGGTGCATCAGTGAGGTGAAGGCATAGTCTGTCCCCCTGGAAAGCAGGGGAGTGAGACGAAGTTCCGACCTGCACGAATGGCGTAACGACTTGGGCACTGTCTCAACCAGGGAC
>CAYLHS010000222.1:0-1559 GCA_964383535.1 uncultured Acidimicrobiia bacterium | reverse complement strand
CCCAGGCGGTGTACGAACTGAACTACGGGTACGTCCCAGGAACCATCGCCGGCGACGGGGAACCCATCGACGTCTACGTGATCGACAGCGACCAGCCGCTGGCCGAGTGTGATGCCGAGGTGATCGCCATCCTGCGGCGCCGAGATGACGACGAGGACAAGCTCGTCGCGCGCGTCGGGAACGACCGTTTCACCGTCGAGGAGATCAGGCAGCGAACCTGGTTCCAGGAGCGGTGGTTCGACACGGTGGTGGAGTGTGAGTGAACACGGGGCTGAACCCCAGAACCCCGGACCCGCCAGATCGAGCCGGCGAGCCCAGGGTTCGCAGTACCGGGCACGAAGTGCCCGACATCTTGAATGTGTGTCGTAGTCCCCCCGGGATTCCCAGCCGGGCTTCAACCCTACGCGCGAACATGCCCAACGTCAACGGAAAGTGGGTGTATCGGCCACGCTCTGTGACCATCGCGCGGGTTGGGCAGCTCGTGATCGGGCCAGTCCTACCCCACCAGTCGCTCGAGCGAAGCCACGAGCTGCTCGAACGTCTCGTCGATGTCGACGGGCATGCCGAACCCGCCGTCGTGCTCGATCGTCACGAACCCGTGCAGCAGGCTGCGGACGATCCTGACCGTCGAGATCATCTCGGACTCACCAACCCCCAGCGCGGCGAGCACCGGAACCACCGCCTCGACCGGCCCTGCAAGAGCTTCGTACAACTCGTCGTCCTCACCGGGTCGCGGCGCCGGCAGCATCGACGCGTACAGACCGGGGTGCTCGGCGGCGAACGAACGGTAGGCGTGCGCGATCGCTCGTAGCGCCTGTCTTGGATCTTCAACAGCCGCTGCTTCACGCATCACCGCTCCGATCTGTCCCGCAGCGGCCATCGCGAGATCCCTTCGCAGTCCGGGCAGGCCATCCACGTGGTGATAGAGCGAGGGAGTCTTCACCCCGAGCGCCCTCGCCACCGCGCCAAGCGTCACCTCGTCGAACCCGTCCCGATCGGCCATCTCTGCGGCCGCCGCGATGATGTCGCCCTTGGAGATGCCGGCCTTGGCTCCCATCAGGACGCCGCCACCTCGGCGAGTGCCTCGTTCGCCTTGGCGAAGTTCTCTTCGGTGTTCGTCAGCAACCTGCCGAGGAACGGAACGAGGATTCCGGAGAACTGCTCGGATTGCACCAGCTTCGTTCCATTGGCGGTCTCGCTGAGTTCAAAGCGATGTCGCCCGTCGAAGATCCCCTTCACGCCGGCACTCCCGAGCCACTCCAACACGCGGCCGGGCTCGGCTTCGGTCACGACCGGTCGCATCGTCGGCCCGTTGCGGAACTTCACCACGAGCTTGCTGCCGACACTCAGGTCGCCCTCGATCCGCTCGATGAATGGGTCCCAGTCGTGGTCACTACTCAGCACATTCCACACCTTCTCGGGTGGTGCATCGATCTCGATCTCACTGCTGATCCTACGCATTTCACATCCCTTGTCTAATGATGTTAGACATCTTATCTAACATCGTTAGTCACGTCAAGGAGAGGATCAGTTCTTGCCGTGCTTCACCTCGAGACCAC
>CAYLHS010000221.1:0-1564 GCA_964383535.1 uncultured Acidimicrobiia bacterium | reverse complement strand
GCCCGGCAGGACTCGAACCTGCGACCGACGGATTATGAGTCCGCTGCTCTGACCACCTGAGCTACGGGCCCCAGCCTCGTGATTGTACGCAACCCCCGAGCTCGTCGCCGCGTCCGACGGTCCGTCGGAAAGACTCAATTCCGGACCCATCGTCGTCGATAGAGAATCGACGACCCACTGGAGGGGTCATTGGCGCATGATGTAGATGCAACCAATCTTCCACCCGACCCGCAGTTGGAGGCGGAACTCGCGGTGGCCCGACGAGCAGACCGCGCAAAGTCGCGGTTTCTCGCCGATGTCAGCCATGAGATTCGTACCCAGTTGGCGGGCATCATCGGGATGACCCAGCTGGCGCTCGAAACGAAGCTGACCCCCGATCAGCGGGAGTACCTCGGACTCGCATCGACCTCGGCCGATGCGCTCCTCACGCTGGTCAACGACCTCCTGGACATGTCGAAGATCGAGTCGGGCAAGCTGGAGATTGCCGCCGAGTCGTTCGGCCTGCGTGACCTGCTCACCGACATCTCGGCGCTCTCTCGCGCCCAGGCGATGGAGAAAGGGATCCGCTACGACATCCACATCGACACCGATGTTCCGTTCAACGTCAAGGGCGACCCCGGACGGGTGCGCCAAATCCTCCTCAACCTCATCTCGAATGCGTTGAAGTACACCGACACGGGAGGGGTCACCGTCTCGGTGTCGGCCAACGAGCGAGTAGGGAACGATGTCGTTGTCGAAATCGTCGTTGTCGATACCGGACAAGGCATTCCGCAGGAGGAACTCGGGAGCATCTTCGATGCATACGAACAAGCCGGTGGTGACGGCGTTCGTAGGAAAGGAACCGGCCTGGGCTTGTCGATCTGCCGCCAGCTCGTGGGGCTCATGGGTGGGCGCATCTGGGCGGAGAGCGAACTGGGGCACGGATCGACGTTCCACGTGACCATGCCGCTGGGTGTCGACCTCGGCAAGGTGCAGTTGATCAGCCCGGTTCGATCCGAGCTCGACGGTCTGCCTGTCCTCGTCGTCGCGTCGAGCAGGTTCATCAAAGAGCGCTACGTCGCGGCGGCGGAGCGAATCGGGCTCTCGGTCGTGTCCGTCGAGTCTCGTCAGGAGGCACTCGCAGCGCTCGGGACGGCATCGGCGGCCGACCATCCGTTCGCGCTCGCCATCATGACCCTCGATGGCGATGCGCTCGACTTCGCCTCCGAGTTGCGCCGGCGTCCTGATCTCGAACAGATGCACATGCTGGTCGTCACGTCTGTCGGACAGCGAGGGGACGCCAAACGATGCCTCGATTACAACATCGCCGGCTATCTGACGATGCCGATCGACGAAGACGAACTCGATGGAGCGATGCGAGCCGTGTTGACCGGGCCCTCGCCGGTTGATCTGTCCATGCTGGTCACGAAGCACTGGCTGAGGGAGCGGAGGAACCACCTGAGCCTGCTCGTGGTGGACGACAGTCCCACCAACCGGATGGTCGCGAGGAGACTCCTCGAACGAAGAGGCCATCGGGTCGACATCGCCGAATCGGGATATGACGCCATCAAGGCGGTCGAGGAGC
>CAYLHS010000220.1:0-1569 GCA_964383535.1 uncultured Acidimicrobiia bacterium | reverse complement strand
CGGGTGATGGTTTCGACGTTGGTCGAGTGGATGGATGCCGTGTGACGGAAATGGTGTTCGGACCGCACCGCCAAGTCGATCGCCCGGTCGACATCGGGGACCCGCGCGACCGGTAGCACCGGCAGCATCTGCTCGGTCCACACCAGGCTGTGCTCTATCGGAACCTCGGCCACGGCGAGGCGAACTTCCGGACCGACCTGCACCCCGATCTCGGCGAGGATCGCGCCGGCGTTCTTGCCGATCCAGTCCTTGTTGATGACCCCGGGCTTGTTCGGCGCTCCCAGCTCGGAGAACACGACCCGCTCTACCCGGCGTAGCTCGTGTCCCTTGAGGATGTAGACACCCTGGTCCGCCATCTTCCTGACCAGCGAGTCGGCGATGCTGTCGACGGCGATCACCGTCTTCTCGTCGATGCACACGATGTTGTTGTCGAACGACGCGCCGAGCACGATGTCTCGGGCGGCCTTGTCGAGGTCGGCCGTCTGGTCGACGACCGTGGGAGGGTTGCCCGGTCCTGCCGCAACGACGCGCTTGTCGGTGCGCATCGCCTCCTTGACGACTCCCCCGCCTCCGGTCACGAGCAGTACCGGAACGTCGGGGTGCACCATCACCTCCTTCGCAGAGGCGATCGTCGGGTTGGGGATGGCGGTGACCAGGTCGGGTGGACCACCGGCGGCGACGATCGCCCTGTTGAGGAGCCGAACGTTCTCGGCAGAGACGCGCTTGGCGGCCGGGTGCACGTTGAACACGAGCGCGTTGCCCGCGGAGACGACCGAGATGGTGTTGTTGATGATCGTCGAGGTCGGGTTCGTGGTTGGCGTGATCGACCCAATCACCCCGTACGGTGCGAACTCGGTGACGACCATGCCCAGGTCACCTGTGGCCGCCTCCAGCTCGAGGTCCTCGGGGCCTGGTGCTTTCGTCGTGACGATCCGGTTCTTGACGATCTTGTCCTCGACTCGGCCGAGTCCCGTCTCGGCATGGGCCATCTCGGCGAGTTGTTCGCCGTGCTGGAGCATCGAAGTGCGTACGGCGGCGATGATCGTCTTTCGACCCTCGAGACCGACCGCGCGGAATGCCTCGAACGCCCGCTTGGCGGCGGCGACCGCTTCGTCGACGGTCGGGTAGATGCCTTCACCAAGTTCGCTCGGCGCGATTGCTTCGAGAGCAGTGGCGCCTCGCAAACCCGAACCGACGGAGTCGCCGGCTTCGCCGAGCTTCCTGCGGACCCGCTCGATGATCTCCTGAATCTCGGCCTGCTCGATCACTTGTGGTACTTCTCTTCCCCGCCGACCTCCCACGTGTCGACGATCGCCATGACGACCGCATCGCAGGGCCGGTTGTTGGTGAGCTCGGTTTGGCGTGCCGAGCTGCCCGTCGCGTAGAGGACGACTTCGCCGACGCCGGCACCGACGGCGTCGGCCGCGACGACGTAGCCACCCGTCTCGGCGTCGTCGACGTCGAGTTGTCGCAGCACCAGGAACTTGAGCCCGGACATGCTGGGCTCCTTCCTGGTGGCGACGAGCGTCCCGGCGACTCGCGCTAGGAGCATGTCGTCTCCTCTCAGGA
>CAYLHS010000219.1:0-1586 GCA_964383535.1 uncultured Acidimicrobiia bacterium | reverse complement strand
CAGATCTACGAGACGTTCACCGGCCTCTAGGGCTCACGTGGACACCGTCGAGCCGTGGTGGAGGAGACTGACCCCCCGCCACCTGATCCTGCTCGTTCCCTGGATCGGCATTGCCATCGCTGCCGCCAAGCCGGTGCAGGACAACTCGTTTCTGTGGCACGTGCGAGCGGGCACGCTCCAGCTCGACCTGGGACACGTGCTGACCACCGATCCGTTCTCGTTCACGATGCAGGGCGCCCCGTGGCGCACCCAATCGTGGCTCATCGAATTGGCCTACGGGCTCCTCGAGCGGTGGACCGGCGGTCTCGGCTGGGTGCGGTTCGAACTGGTGTTGATCGCCGGACTGACCTACGCACTGGTGGCGCTGTTGATGTATCGAAAGAGTCGCAACGTGCTGGCGACGGGCGTGCTGATGACGGTCTTCACATGGCTGGCGGTGGCGTTCGAAGTGCCTCGGCCGGCGGTGTTCGCCGGGTTGTTCCTCGTCATGCTGATCGCGATGCTGGACGTGGACATGTTGTGGCCTGTGCCGCTGTTGATGTGGGTATGGGCGGCGATCCACGGGATGTGGATCCTGGGGCTGGGCTATGTCGTATTGCATTCGCTGGCCACCCGACGGCCGGTACGCAGAAGCGTGGAGGTGGTTGGTGTGTCCCTTGTGACCGTGACGCTCACGGCGCACGGGTTCGGGGTGTGGCAGATCCTCTGGGACTTCTTTCGGAATCGGGGCGCCCTGTCCTACATGCAGGAATGGTCGCTTCCGAACGTCGTGTCGATTCAGATCCTGCCGTACGTTGTCATCTTTCTGCTGCTGATGGTTGCGGCCGTCGCCGGCAAGCTGGACATGCGATCGTTGTGGGTGATCGTTCCGTTCTTCGTGTTCGGTCTGTCGGCGCGGCGAAGCTTGTTTCCGGCGATGCTGGTGCTGCTGCCCTACGCAATACTGGGTTGGCCTGAGCGCTGGCGATGGCGTCCCAGTGTCCCAACATCGAGGGAAGCAACGCTCAACATGGTGGCGGCGGTCCTGCTCGTTGTCGTTCCCGTCGGTCTGGTGTTGGCGGCCGGCACCGGAATCGACATGAAGCGCTTCCCCGTTACAGCAGCTCAGTATCTGGAACCGGGACGGGTGTTCACCGACGACGGCACCGGCGGCTATCTGATCTATGCCGAATGGCCGGATCGGAAGGTGTTCATCGATGACAGGGTGGAGCTGTACGGTGAGCTCATGGGGACGCTGATCTCGGTACGCGCCGGAAAACCCGAGTGGCGGGACGTGTTCGAGGAGTATGGGATCGAACAGGCGCTCCTGAAGGAAGACGACGACCTCACGACGGCGTTGCGGCGTGACGGATGGATCGTTCGCTACCAGGAACCCGACAGCTGGGTGGTACTGGCGTCGCCGTCGTGAGCCTACGGATGAGCGACCGACTGGCCGATCTCGCTCCAGAGATGTGAGTTCTGAACGCCGGCGAACTTGACCGCGATCAGCGCGACGATCGCAATCAAGATCACCAGGAACGCCCACTCCATGAGCGCTGCGCCGCGTTCTTCGTGTATCCAGCCCATACGTTCCTCGCAGTCTCGAA
>CAYLHS010000218.1:0-1603 GCA_964383535.1 uncultured Acidimicrobiia bacterium | reverse complement strand
CGCCGGCGTCTGCACCGTCGTTGTCATAGTGAATCTCATTGATGAACACCGGCGTAGCGTCCGCTACCGCCGGTACAGCACTCAGTGGCAGCAGCGCTACCACCATTGCAAAGACCGCCAGTGCGGCCCATCTCTTCCCTTTCACTTTGCCCTCCTTCAGAGGGCGCGCGCAGCTAGGGGCGCTATGAAAAGACGACGGACCGAGTCTCTCCGGTCCGTCTCTGATCCCTTCTCCTCACTGCGACGTGCCCCATCAGCGATACCGGCGCAGCCTAGCGCCTCGCGAACCACGCTGGGTGGCCGCCAGGTAGCCATTCGGTGAACCCTCCCCTCCCTGTCAATCCTGTCCTCGACTACCGGGGTTGAGCTTGACAAGAACGAAGAACGCCCTACCCGAGCACCTCGTCGATCCGGTCAAGCACCTCCGCCGGGATCTCGACCTCGGCGGCGCCCAGACTCTCCTCGATCTGGGCGACTTTGGTGGCCCCGGTGATCGCGCTGGTCACTTCTCCGCGACGCAGCACCCATGCCAGGGCGAGCTGCGATCGGGTCAAGCCAACCTCGTCGGCGATCGGCTTCAACGCCCTGGACTGCTCCCGGCGAGTCTCGCTGTACATCCAGTCTTTCAACTGCTCGTCCTGGGCGTACCTCGACCCTTCCGCCAACCCGTCGTCGTACTTGCCGGTCAGCAACCCGCCGGCGAGCGGACTCCACACGACCATCCCCATCCCGGCGGCGGTGGTTTCCCGAATGATGCGCTGCTCCACCCGATCCCGGTACAGCATCGAGTACTGGGGCTGTTCACACGCCGGCGGGTGCAGGCTATTGCCCCGGGCGAAGGCTACGGCCTCGGCGATCCTGGCTGCCGGCCACTCGGAGGTCCCCCAGTAGAGCACCTTGCCCTCGTCCACGAGCCCGCTGAAGGTCGTGACGATCTCCTCCATTGGCACCGTCTCGTCGTAGCGGTGGGCAAAGTAGAGATCCAGGTAGTCGGTTCGCAGCCTGCGTAGGCTCCCCACGATCGACTCGCGCAGATGCTTGCGAGAAAGCCCTCGATCGTTGACGTCCTTGGACATGGGCCAGTACACCTTCGACGACATCACCAGCGTGTGGCGCGGGTACTCCGAGAGCACCTCCCCCATCACATCCTCGGCGGCGCCGCGCGCGTACGCGTCCGCATTGTCGAAGAAGTTGACCCCTCCCTCGTAGGCAGTGCGTGTGATCTCTCCGATCAACTCCCGATCTTTCACCGAACCCCCATAGGTGGTCCACGCCCCCAGCGAGATCTCCGACACCTTCAGTCCCCACTGTCCCATCTGCCGGTACCGCATGACCCGATCCTCTCTGTCGCCTAACCTGCTGTCGTGACCTCGGACGTTATCGAGATCGAAGAGCGACAGCACGTTGCGACGATCTGGCTGAACCGTCCCGACAAGCTGAACGCGTTCAACCAGGCGATGTGGTCGGCGTTGCCGGCCGCCATCGGGAAGCTCGAACAAGATGGCACCACCAGAGTGGTCGTGATCGCCGGGCGCGGCCGGTCGTTCACCGCGGGCATCGACCTCAACGACCTCGCCGGCTTCCCTGTCGGCACGGACGTCGC
>CAYLHS010000217.1:0-1624 GCA_964383535.1 uncultured Acidimicrobiia bacterium | reverse complement strand
TCGACTTTCTCGTTGTAGAAGCTCACGAGGCCGGCGATCTTGGCGCTCTCATGGAACGGAGCGTGGTAGCCCCACACCACGTCCTTATGGACGACATCGCCGATCGTGACCGACCAGTAGTCGGCCGTGCCTTTGTAGGGGCAGGCCGTGTGGGTGTCTGTCGGCGTCAACAGGTCCATTCGCACATCCAGCTTCGGAAGGTAGTACCGGACCGGCAGGCCCGTTTCGAACAGGAGCGTGGGATGGTGCGAGTTGGCGACTTCCACGCCGTCGATGACAACTTGGATGTGTCGTGAGCTCGCCAGGATGTCCACCCTCGTGTATGGGTCACGGGCGTGGACGAACACCTCTTCGTTCTCTTCGAACCAGCCGTCCATGGCGCCCCACACGAAGGCGATGTGCTTGTGGAGCTCCTCGATGGGTGAATCCGAATAGCGGTAGGCGGCATGCTCGGCGACGCGTTGGCCGCTCTTGACGTCGAAGAACTCGGCCCTTCCCCGGCTGGGCGAGCGGTCGCCCTCTCCCGCGGAAGTCAGCAGCTCCATGCGGACGTCGGTCTCGGGGAAGTAGTAGACGGGGTAGTAGGGCTTCTCCCAGACGAGCTTGACATGCACGCTGTCGGCGATCGGCTCGCCCCCGAGATAGACACGAACCCGCTTGTGTCCGTCTTCGATCTTGATGCGGCCGTGGTTCATCGTGTTCCTTTCTCTACGTTGTGTACAACTCATCGCAGTGGGCTTCGCATTCCGGCGGCCGCCCGATTGTCGGGGCACTACCGTTGGGGCGCTGTTGTGAGAGGTGGTCGTTGTGCTGTCAGCCGCGAATCTGGAATCGATCACGTCGGAGGGCCGGCGTCTGGTGGCGGCCGTCAGGCGGGATCCCGCCAGGCCGGTTCCCCAGTATCCCGGCTGGACGCTCACCGATCTCGCCTCGCACACCGGGTCGGTGCATGCCAGGACCGTGCTCGTGTGCCGGGAACGTCCTCGGGAGCGGGTGTCCGCGCCTCGGCTGCCTGACGGCGAGGACGCCGCCGACTGGCTGGAGACGAACCTCGAGGAGATGGTCGCTGCGCTCAGAACATCGGACCCGTCGACACCGGTGTGGGCGTTCGGGCAGGAGGAGCCGACCATCGGATTCTGGGAGCGCCGGATGGTCATCGAGACGGGGGTCCACCGATGGGACGCCTCCGACGCTTTCGACGAGGCCGACGGCCTCACTGCGCATGTGGCCAGCGCAGGTCTCGACGAGTTCGCCGGGATGTGGGTGTCCCGGCTGGGTGACGTCCCAACCCTGGAGATTCTCGCCACAGACCTGAGGGAGTCGTGGCGGTACGGAACCGGCGAACCAACCGTTCGGGTGGAGGGCACCGCATCGGATCTCTATCTCCGGCTTATGGCACGCCGATCGCCTGTGGAATTGCCCGCCGCGTGGGCCGCCGCCGTCGACGGTCTCCCGCCACCGGGGAGGCCGTCGGGTCGATAGGCACGCTGGCTGCGATGCTTGGGGCGGTTGTCGGGTGTTCAGCCGGACGGCAGTGTCAGGCGGAAGACGCTCCACCCGTCGTCATACGTGTAGTCGAGGTCGCCGCCCATCAGTCGGGCGAGTTTGCGGGAAACCCCCAACC
>CAYLHS010000216.1:0-1626 GCA_964383535.1 uncultured Acidimicrobiia bacterium | reverse complement strand
GACCTTCGCCCCGTATCAGGATCTGGGTCTCGTCGGTGACCTTCTCGTCGACATGTGCCCCGGCCACTTCCAGGAGGTGCCGTGCCTGGTCCTTCTTCATGCGTCTGAACTCACCGGTCAGACACACCCGCAGATCCTTGAAGAGACCCTTCGGATCAACTCGAAAGTCGCTAGAACCGAGTGGGGGTTCGTCGGTGGATGTGACGCTCGCTTCCGATTGGCCGGGGGACAGGGCCTCACGGAACTCATCGACGCTCATGATCGGGATTCCGTACTCGTGCGCTTTGCGTGCTTTGCCGGACATTGACGAAGGGTCGGCGGCGACGAGGAGGCGGCATTTCTTCGTGATGTTCTGAAGAGGCTCGAAACCGGCTCTCGTTGCCATTGCTTCGAGATCGGACCGGGTGATCTGGCGACCTTGCTTGTCGGTTGCCGCGCCCGTAAAGCACACGCCCATTCCGGACGTGAGCGTGTAACCGGCGACCGTACGCGGTGGGCTGGTGGCAGGCACCAGGTTCGGGTCCAGGTCGAGTGCCGCGGCAACCAGTTCGAGCAGAGCGTGTTCTTCAGTGGTGATTCGCCGGTCGCGCATCGCCGCGGTCAGGATCTCGTCGAAGTAGCTTCGGTGAGCGTCGCTCACCTGTTGAGGTGAGAGGCCAAGGTCGCGCGCGAGGTCGTGAAGCGTCACCGATTCGACTTCGCTGATCACTCCGTCGTCGAGCACATAGTCGAGCATGTCCAGGTAGCTGAGCACGCCTCCGTCGGTGGTGGGATAGCTCACGGAACGAACCAGCCGAGGGAGCACGCCGTAGCGTTCGTGACGTGCCAACCCCCGGCGTAGCGTCCGTGTCGAGTGGGGTGTTGTGAGATCGTGGACTCCCGCAGGCACTCCGCGCGGAGTCCCCGTGACGAGCTTCTGTAGCAGTCGGGCTGCCGCCCGCGCATCGGCCAGGGCTCGATGGTGGTGGTCCAGTTCGACACCGTACCGACCACATGCGACTTCCAGTCGTTCACCCGTGAGACGCAACGTACAGATGCCGGTACCCGGCGCGAATGTCGCTCCGACCCTCCCGTACTCGTTGACGAGGAACCGCGCATCAAACGACAGGTTGTGGGCGACGAGCACCGCGCCATCTATCCGGTCTGCGAGGGCCCAGGCCACTTCCTTGAACGTCGGTGCCGCCGACACCATGGAGGCTGTGACACCGTGGATGTGGGTCGGCCCGACATCTCGCTGCGGGTTGACCAGCGTGTCGAATTCGTCGACGACCTCCCAATCGTCGTCCATGACGACGGCGGCTATCTCCACAATGCTGTCGCCGTTGCGGAGTCCGGTTGTCTCGGTGTCGACCACAGCGAGACGAAGTGCGGGCTGGAGTCCGGGTGTGTGCGGCTGAGTTGTGCGGGGTCTCGCCACCGGTGGAACGGGCGGCGGGAAGGCCCTCCGAGATTTGAACAGGCTCATAGAAGCGATGTCCGGTAGCTACCGGCGATGCTATCCATCTATAGGAAGTGGTCCGAGGACCGTTCGCGCGAGAGGTTCCTCTTGCTCTAGTGATCCGGCCCATCGCGGGGCTTGAGGGCTGTCAGGTAGCTCGACCATCATGGGGCCGTGAGATCCAAGCC
>CAYLHS010000215.1:0-1636 GCA_964383535.1 uncultured Acidimicrobiia bacterium | reverse complement strand
CTCCGGACGCCGACTGGATGCTGATCGCCGAGCAGGCACAGAAGATCCTAGAGGGCTACTTCGAGCCTACGTGATCGATACCCAGGTCGCCCCAGAGATGCGGCCGAGGTCGTCGATCGAAATGGGGAACACGGTCGTCGGCGTTCCTGCCGCGGCCCAGACAGGGTCGCTGCGAGCCAGCGCAGGGTCGGCGAAGACCCGGCAGTCGTGGCCGAATGGAGGAGTGCCACCTGCCGCGTACCCGGTCGCCTCTCGAACCTGATCCAGCGCTGCCCTGCTTGCCCTATTCCCTCCGGCCGCCGAAGCGAGCTTGGTCGTATCGAGTCGCAGGTCACCGGGAACCAGCGCCACCACCGGCTCATCGTCGACCATGAAGACGAGCGACTTGACGATCGCCGCCACCTCGCAGTCGATTGCGGCAGCGGCATCGGCGGCAGTCTTCGTCCCATCTGGAAACACGCTGACGTCCACGTCCAATCCAGCCGCATGAGCCCAGGCAATGAGACGCTGCGAGGCGTTTGGTATCTCCATCACACCATCGTAGGTCGGCCGAGCCGACTCGTCCGGCTAGCGACCCGTCTCCCACGGAGGCATGGACACCCGATCGGTTCCATCGATCCACACGGCCATCGGCCACCGGATTCCTGCCGTGTCGGACACCACAACCTCCACGCGCCAGCCCCCGTCTCCGTGGCTCGCGTCAATCACCTCCGGTTCGTCGCCCCACTTCGACACCTCCCGCTCGGCGGCGGCGATCACGGACTCCGGCACATCGTCGGAGGCGTCCGGCCACACCGTCACATCCGTGCTGGAAGGAAGCTCGATCGGCATGGGAAGATCCACCACTCCCGTCTGGTCCCCGTCGACCGCAACGACCACGACCACCGCCGAGGGTTCCAGGCGGGTCAGCGTCGATGCGTCCTGTCCGCCCAGCATCCCGAACACGACGCCGACGCGGTACAGGTCATCTCCCAACTGCTCGACACTGAACGGTTCGGCCCACTCGACGTACGAGGAGCCTCCTCCGTCCTCCGACTCGATCACTGCCCCCGCGGGAAGTGCAGCCAGCACTCCCCCGAAGTCCCCTGGTCGACCACCAGTCCCGAAGTACTCGCGAACGAACCACACGGCTCGGGTTGCAGCAAGCTGCTCCTGACTGCCTGGCACCAGTGCCATGAGATCAGCCTCCGAGTAGAGGGGAGCAGCCTCAGGAAGTGTTGCAGCCACGTCGGGCGCAGTCGTTGAAGACGTCACCGCGATGATCGGGATCGTCGACCTGGTGCTGCCGGCGCTCTTGCCAAGGAACACCCCGAGGGCCGCTACCGCAATTACGCCGGCGGCGACGTATGGAATCCACCGAGGGATCTCGCGTCGGGTCGTGAGATCGGACCACGGGATGTGCTCGAGATGCTCGTGCAGTTCATCGTTCGGGTCGGTATGCAGGTCCATGAAGACTCCCCAGCCGGCAACAGGGCGAACGTACGTGACGCCGGCCCGCACAACAAGGGGTTTGCCTCCATACGATCGAGATTGTCCGCTAACGTTTGTGTGCGATGAGCAATCCCGATCCCAAGCCAGGTCGCTGGATCCTCCCCCTGATCATCATTGGGATGGTCGGCTTCACCTACTTCTTCGT
>CAYLHS010000214.1:0-1647 GCA_964383535.1 uncultured Acidimicrobiia bacterium | reverse complement strand
TGCCATCACATCCTCGAAAACCGCCATGAAGCTGTCGCCGACGAAGTTGTCGAGCGTCCCACCGTTCTCCGTCACGGTTTCTTCGACCATGTGGTGGTAGTCGGCCATCGTCGCGGTAGTCGCCTCGAGGTCGTCCGCCACGAGCGCGCTGTAGCCAACCACGTCGGCATTGAGCGCTACCAGATCTCTAGCTTCCTCCACCTCTATCCCCACTCCATACGGCCGACTCACGCGAATCTACCCTGGATCGCAGCCGCGGGGTCGAGGTTTCGTGGCCGTTGGCGTTTCCGACGCACGCAGATCCAGAGCACTTCCCAGGAAAGGGGTCGCTCAGACCGGCCCGGACGTGCCCACAAGAGCGCCGGTGCCAAAGTCAGACGCCCACGACCGCACGGTCGATGTCACGCAGTTGCGCCGCACGGAGTTGCAGCGACCACGGCGCTTCAACGGCTAGCGTGTCCCGAGCCCCATGGCTCTCGACCCTTCCATCGCATCCTTCATCGCCGAGGCACCCAAGGCGGAGATCCACCTGCATCTCGTCGGCTCGGCGCCGGCGTCAGCCGTCGCGACCCTCGCCGAGCGACGGGGCTCTTCCGTGGTGCCGACCGACGAGGACTCGGTTCGTCGGTATCTCACGTTCGTTGACTTCCCGCATTTCATCGACGTGTACGCGGCAGTCACGTCGCTCGTCACAGCAGCTGAGGACATCGTCGACATCATCGACCACGCGTCGGTCGATCTCCGTTCTCAAAACGTACGGTATGCGGAGATGACCGTCACGCCCCACTCGCACGTGGAAGCGGGCATCCCATACCGAGCCGTCGTGGAAGCACTGACGGAGGGACGCCTGCGCGCCAGGGACCGCGGCGTGGAGATGGCGTGGGTGTTCGACATCGCAGGTGAGAATGGTGTCGCGGTCGCCGAGGCGACGATCGGCTACATACTCGAACAAGCACCCGATGGCCTGGTTGGTTTCGGCCTGGGGGGACTCGAAGCGGGGGTCGATCGGGCGCAGTTCTCCAATGTGTTCGACCACGCCCGGGCGCTGGGTCTGCGGTCGGTGCCCCACGCCGGCGAAGGTGACGGACCGGGCAGCGTGTGGGCGGCCTTGCGACATCTCCGCGCCGACCGAATCGGTCACGGTGTGAGGTCCATCGAGGACCCGCTCCTGATCGACCACCTCGTTGCCGATCAGGTGCCACTCGAGGTCTGCCCGTCGTCGAACATATGCACGAACGTCTACGGCTCGATCGCCGATCACCCAGTCGGACAACTCATGGACGCGGGCGTGGTTGTCACGCTGAACACCGACGACCCTGCGATGTTCTCGACAACGCTGAACCGGGAGTACGAACTCGTCGCCGACGCGTTTGGCCTTGGTCTCCACGACATTGCCGAGCTCCTGCGAAACGCGGTGCACGCCTCCTTCATGTCGAACAAGACGAGCCTGTTGAGGGAACTCGAGCAGGTGGTGAAGGCGTACCGAGTGGGGTAGTGAGGGCTTCGTTGGTGGGAACGGCCCCCTCCGGCCTCGGCTTCGCCGAGTCCACCTTCCCCCGCGTCGCTTCGCTCCTCGGGGAGGAAACAGCTCGGCTACTCCTCGTCGGCAGGCTTCACATCTTGAGCAGGAACCTTGTCGGGGTCATC
>CAYLHS010000213.1:0-1661 GCA_964383535.1 uncultured Acidimicrobiia bacterium | reverse complement strand
CAACCCGAAACCGGGCCGTGGCAACACCGCGTGACATGCGAGGCAGAACCTCCCCGACGGGTGAGGTGGGACCCGAGGATCGTTGCCTCTGTCCCACCTCCGCCCGGTTCGTCCTGTGCGCGTGGGGTGTCGCGCAACGTCAGATCCGGTACACAGGAATCGGCCGTGGAATGCCTTTCAAAGTGAGCGGGTCCGGCAGGAGAGAAGCATCGATGTTTGCAGCAGCGATTGTTCGTTGACTGGCGAGGATGGTTCCTGGCTTGGCTTCATCGCAGAGGCGCGATGCGAGGTTGACTGTGGTTCCGATTGGCGAGTAGGTGTAGCGACCCTCGTATCCGATTCTCCCCAAGGTGGCGTATCCGGTGGCCACACCGATCCCCAGCCCAAGATGGAATCCTCTTCGTTCCCAGCTCTCCGCGAGACGGACAAAGCCGCCACTCATGTCTTTGGCCATTGCCACTGCTCGTGCCGCATGATCGGGAGCGGGGATCGGGTCGTTGAAATAGATCATCAGACCGTCACCCTCGAAACCGCCGAGAGTCCCCTCATGTCTTGTGACATGTTTGCCCATTTCATGGTGGTACTCCCCAAGGACTGAGATCACCTCCTCGGGTTCAGCCAGGACCCCGAACTCGGTGAAGCCACGCAGGTCGGCGAACACGACAGTGATCTCGGACCGGTGGCCTTCGAGGAGTGCTGCGCCGTCCGAAGATGAGATCAGTTCCGCAACTTGCTCGGGTAAGTAGCGGGCCAACTCCACCCTCTGCCTATCGACCGTCGCCACCAATTGGCTGCTCACGGTCGCCAACGCTGCCTGTTCGGCGAACATCGTCAACAGGTCGATCTCGCCCTCCGTGAAGGCCAGAAGCTCGGTGCGGTATACGGAGAGCACCCCAATGACCTCCTCCCGGTGAAGCATGGGCACACTCAGCAATGTCCTGAACCTGCCCAGCCGCTGGGCCTCTCGGTACACATACTCATCATCCAGGTCGACATCGGGGATATGGACCGGCCCTCGCTCGACCACGGCTCGGCCGGTAGAGGTACCTCTGCTGGGGCGGATCGGGTTGGCTTTGTTGAACTCGACGACTTCAGGGGAAGCACCAACATCGCAGACGTGTCGGTAGACGTCGCCATCCTTCAGATAGATGAAACCGCTGTCTGTATGCGCCAGACGGACCGCATTGCCCAGGATCACCTGAAGGGTGGAATTCAGGTCCGAAGGTGAGTCGACAAGCGACCGCAGAACCTCGGTGACGCCCGCTCGTTCGGCCAGGTAGTCGGCCTCGACGAAACCCATTCCGCAACGCTAGCAACCACCGCCAACCCCCGCTCAGGACCGTCATTCTGTGCTCCATTGCAGACATCTTGATCGCGAGAGCGAGGCCGGGAACATTCGTCAGGGGCGCTCAGGACCGTTGCCGCCTTCCGCCGCGATGGCACTCGGTCGAACGTTCATACTCTTTATGGCCTGTCGGTCGGTCCGGCTCGCTGGCGAGTTGATCGACCTGATTCCTGGGTCTCCGCCCACGAACTGGGCTGTCGTGCGCTCCCCCCGACCGCGACGGGCGAGAGTGATAGCTTTGCAGTGACTGGAGAGGGGAGACGGTGCAGATGGCCAGAGAAGAAGAGCGCCTTGCACGGGCGCAGGAAGAGCCGAT
>CAYLHS010000212.1:0-1674 GCA_964383535.1 uncultured Acidimicrobiia bacterium | reverse complement strand
GCCCACCGATCTCGGACAGCTTCACCAGCAGCGCGTTGGCGATGGTCGACTTGCCCGAACCCGAAAGACCGGTGAAGAACACGGTGAATCCCTGCTTCGAGCGGGGAGGATGCGTGCGACGGAGCTCTTCGACCACCTCGGGATACGTGAACCAGTCGGGGATCTCTCGTCCCCCCGCCAGCCGCTCACGCAGCTCGGTACCGGAAATCGACAGAGTCCGCGCTCCCTCGGGCACTTCGTCGATCGGCGCGTACTCATCGCGATCCTCGACGTACACCATCAGCTTGAACGGCACCATCGACACACCAAGCTCTTCTTCGTGTTGACTGAGGACCTCCTGCGCGTCGTACGGCCCGTAGAAGGGCTTGCCCGACGAGTCCGAGCCTGGACCCGCATGGTCTCTGCCGACGATGAAGTGGGTGACGCCGTGATTCTTGCGGATGATCGCGTGCCACACGGCCTCGCGGGGACCACCCATGCGCATCGCCAGAGGCAGCAGCGAGAGCGCTGCAGTATGGCGTGGATACCGTTCGAGGACCGCCTGATACGCACGAACTCTCGTGTAGTGGTCGACGTCTCCTGGCTTGGTCATGCCGACCACGGGGTGGATGAGGAGATTTCCTCCAATCTCGGTAGCCGCGCGCCTGGTCAGTTCGACGTGCGCCCTGTGCATCGGATTGCGGGTCTGGAAGGCGACCACCTTGCGCCATCCCATCTCGACGAACCGTGCCCGCAGCTCGGCGGGCGTTCGACGAAAGGCCCGGAAGTCGTAGTGCACCGGAAGCTGCACGCCTTGGAGCGTCCCTCCGACGTAGACAGAGTTGGCCTGGTGAAACAGATAGTCGACGCCCGGATGCTCCGTGTTGGTGGTGCCGAAGACGTCCTGCGCTTCGCGTTGACGATCGGGCGACCACACGTCCGAAACCGTCAGTGCCGCGAGCATGACACCTTCAGGGTCGCGAAGCGCGACCGTGCCGCCGGGTTCGAGTCCATCGGCGAATGCCTCTGTCACATCGAGCGTGATCGGCATCGGCCACAGCGTCCCATCGGCGAGGCGCATCCCGGCCAGCACGGTGTCATAGTCGGCTCGACTCATGAACCCTCTCAACGGCGAGAAGCCTCCGTTGAGCAGGAGCTCCAGATCGTTGACCTGGCGGTCGGTGAGGTCCCACGAGGGCCAGTCGCGCGATGCCTCCTTCAAGTCGTCGGCCCGTTCATGGTCGATGAGATCGACGACGACGCCTCCGTGAGGTTCGATGAGATGATCCGACATGCGCTACTTCCGTTTGCGGCCGTCAGATTGTAGGGGTGGCGGTAGTGCCAGACGAGAGGACGCCGCTGATCGGGTGCCGACGGGTCGCGAGTAGCCTTTCGTCGAACCAGAGGAGCAACTCATGACCATCGAACAATTGGCCGTCGACACCATCAAGGGACTTGCCATCGACGGGGTCGAGAGAGCCAACTCTGGTCACCCCGGCGCGCCGATGGGTATGGCGAATCTCGCGGAGGTGCTGTGGACGGAGTTCCTCGACGTCGACCCGGACCACCCCACGTGGCCGGATCGTGACAGGTTCGTGCTGTCCAACGGCCACGCATCGATGCTCCTCTACTCACTGCTCCACCTGAGCGGGTTCCCCGTCTCGATGGACGATCTGAAGCAGTTCCGGCAGTGGG
>CAYLHS010000211.1:0-1674 GCA_964383535.1 uncultured Acidimicrobiia bacterium | reverse complement strand
GATGATCTTGATGGCGACGACCCAAAGGATGATGGCCACCGTCCGCTTCAGCGCAACAGGCGAGAGGCGCTTGATGGCGGCTCTGGACCCGAGCGCCGCCCCCACACCGGCCGCCACGGCGGTGACAACGGCGAACGTTGCGTCGAGGCTTCCGATGCTCACCCTGGCGATGAACCCCGACAGGGACGATGCCAATGCGATGAGGGCGGTGGTGCCGGTGGCCTGCTTGGGATCGAGACCCATACCATGAAACACCGGCAGGACGAACGTCCCACCACCCACACCGAGTAGGCCGGCGAGAAACCCGACACCGCCCCCGACGGCGACGCCGCTGCCGATCTCGACAGGCCGCGAAACCGCCCAGGTGCGTCGCGGTCGTCGGTAGAAGAGCATCAACGCGCCCGAGGCCAGGAGGAACCCGGCAAACAGGACCAGTAGCAGATTCCGATTGATGGTGCTCGAGACGTGCGCGCCGAGTGGTGCAACCGCGGCGGCGAGTATCAAGATTGGCAGTCCCAACCCGACGTTCACGGTCCTGGCTCGAACATAGCGAGGCGTTGCGACACCCAGCGCCACCACGTTGAGCAGAAGACCCACCGAAATAGCCTCGGCTAGAGGTACCCCCGAGTAGTAGAAGATGGGGATGAACAGGATGGCGGCCCCCAGACCGGCCATCGACATGACCCCGAAACCGACGAACACCGCCGCTGCGGCCACCGCGAGATTCACTGGCCGTTGCCTGTCACACGTCGTAGCCGGAACACGACCGGCACATGGGGGTGTCGATGACGTACCGCATGTAGGGGCCGGCGACCAGTTCCTCGCAGATCGGGCAGACGGAGAAGGCAACGAGTTCACTGGTGTCGATCGGATCCCGCTCCTCGACAGGTCCGATCGTCATGACGTCGGAGGCGTCGGCGGTCCACACCAGATCGACCATCTCCCACTGGTCGGCTTCAGGGATCTCGGTTGGGGGAACCCCGCGGCTGCGTTGCTTCATGAATGCCGATGACGCGATCTGCGATTGGAGGGCCGGCAGGTAGGCGACTCGCACTGAGCGTCCGGTAGCTGCCTCGGTCAGGGTGACAGCGAGTTTCCCCTCATGTGTCTTTGTCAGGTTCCCCTTGCCGAACGTGCACCCGGTGGAGTACTGAATTCCGTCAGCGAAGCACATGGCACCGTGTTTCTCGCCAATCTCCACGGCGGCGAAGAGCTGACTCGCGCCTGAGCGTTCCACGTCGAGGGTGGCCATTGCCGTGAGCCCGATCCGGACTCCGATCGCCGATGCCCAGCAGCGATGCCCGTGGAACTCCAACGCCCTCAAGAGCACGTCTCGATTGTCCTTCATGGTGATGTTCCTCCTGTATGGCGAGTCGCCCAGCCTCGGATGGGCAGCGGTGCGTGATTCACGTCTGTTGCCGTGATGGGTAGAACCGTTTCCGCGCCCACAGGGCGACGTAGACGAGGCCGACGAGAACCGGGACTTCGATCAGCGGTCCGACAACACCGGCGAGGGCTTCGCCGGAGGTGACTCCAAAGACCCCGATGGCGACGGCGATGGCGAGTTCGAAGTTGTTGGAGGCGGCGGTGAACGCGACGGTGGTGTTCTTCTCGTAGGGGAGCCGCAGCCACAGACCGATGGCGAACGACACGGCCCACATGATCCCGAAGTAC
>CAYLHS010000210.1:0-1740 GCA_964383535.1 uncultured Acidimicrobiia bacterium | reverse complement strand
TAGGCATCAAGCAGCTGCTGGGCGCGAGCGATGGTCTCGGGGTTGGCTCTCACGAAACGTTCGCGGCCCTGAGGATCCTTGGTCACCAGTCCTGCCGTTTCCAGAACTGCGACGTGCTTTTGCACCGCGGCGAACGACATGTCGTAGGCACTCGCCAACTCCGACACCGTCGCCTCGGCGGTCAATGTCCGTTGAATGATGTCGCGCCGGGTGGCGTCCGCCAGGGCTCGGAAGATGCGATTGACCTCCTCGTCGGAGAGCTCGGTGTCCTGATATACAACCATCTGGTTGCATATTTGCCGATCAGGCGCCGTCTGTCAAGCGCCTGCGCGACGAGTACTCAGGAGCCCGTACCCGCGATCGAGCCGAACGCCTCAGCTCTGGCGTTCTCGGCCGCCAATCGTCAGAGCAGGCCGGCAGAACCACCGTACCAATGACCGATACCTTGGTAGTTGCCCTATGCCGCCGGTTCGAACCCGAGGAACGAGCGGTCGCCCCGCTCCACGTAGGTCGCCTGAAGGCGCGCGCCGATCTCGATACTCTTCGGTTTCGCCGGGTCCATGCCGACGATCTGCGCGCTGATCGCCGGGCCCTCGGCGAGCTCGACGATACCGACGCAGTAGGGATTGTCCCGTCCGTATCCGGCTTCGATCATGGCGGTCGGAGCGATGTGGACGGTCGTGAACGCCATCAATTGCCCTTCGCCGCTCATCTCCTCCCACACCATTGCATCCCCGTGGCACGAAGGGCACAGGGGCCGTGGCGGCACGTAGAGCGCATTGCACGACTCGCAGCGCGAGCCCATCAGCTTGCTCTCGTCCAGGTACTCGTAGAACGACGTTCCGTTGAACTCTTTCATTGGTCACGCCTCTCGAAGATGTGAACGACACATGTTTGACCGGTCCCACCGACGTTGTGGGTCAGTCCAACCGTCGCATCCGGTATCTGGCGGTCGCCGGCCTCCCCGCGCAGCTGCTTCCAGATCTCGACAGCCTGTCCTGCGCCCGACGCGCCGACGGGGTGACCCTTCGACTTGAGCCCGCCCGACGTGTTGATCGGCCGCGGACCGTTGCGAGCGGTGCGCCCGTCCTCGACGGCCTTCCAGCCTTCGCCTGCCGGGAAGAACCCCAGGTCCTCGGTGGCAATGATCTCGGCGATCGTGAAACAGTCGTGCACCTCGGCGACATCGACGGCGTCACGGCCGATCCCGGCCATTGTGAATGCCTGGTCGGCGGCGATCCTGGCGGCGCGAATCGTCGTGGGGTCCGGACGGTCATGCAGGGCGGCGTCGCTGGCCTGTCCCGAACCGATCACATGGAGTGGACGGTCCGTGAACCGGTCGGCGATGTCCTCGGCAACCAGCAACAACGCCGCGGCTCCGTCCGAGATCGGCGAGCAGTCGAATAGCCGCATCGGCCAGGAGATCGTCGGGTTGGCCCTCTCATCCTCGAGGAACGCCAGCTCGTCGGCCCACTCGGGAACCGGGCGTCCCTTGTCGGCGGCACGCCTCTTCTTGGACTCCATGATGTCGGCGATGCGCGACCCGAACTGCGCCTTCGGGTTGAGTGCGCCGTTCTCGTGGTTCTTGATCCCGACGCGCAGGAACGTCTCCGGAGTCGCCCCGTACCGATCCATGTAGGCCGTCGCCATGGCCGCGTAGAAGCCAGGGAACGTGAATCCCGCGGGGATCTCGTAGATGGCGTCACCGGCGGTCGCCAACGTGTCGGTGACCCGCTCGGT
>CAYLHS010000209.1:0-1741 GCA_964383535.1 uncultured Acidimicrobiia bacterium | reverse complement strand
AGATGGAGGGGGTCATCGGCCACGAGCTCTCCCACGTCAGGAACCGGGACATCCTCATCAGTTCGATCGCGGCCATGCTCGCTGCGGCGCTGTCGATCTTCGCCAGGATGGCGTTCTTCTTCGGTGGTGGACGGCGTAGCCGCGACACCGGCGCGATCGGTGCCGTGGTCAGCCTCGCCGCCCTGATCCTCGCGCCGATCGCGGCGATGATCATCAGGCTCGCCATCTCAAGATCACGGGAGTACCAGGCGGACGAATCGGGCGCGATCCTCACTGGTCAGCCACTGAACCTGGCGTCGGCGCTGCGCAAGCTCGAGATGGGCACGTCGCGGGTGCCGATGAACGTGAATCCTGCCGTGAGCCAGCTCTACATCGCCGATCCTCTGAAGGCGCTGAGAGGTCGTGGTGGTGTGACGAGACTGCTGTCCACCCACCCTCCGATCGAGGAGCGGATCAAACGGCTCGAAGCGATGGCGTACCAGCAGTGATCACCCTCTCCCTCGAGGCCTCCGTCGATGTGGTCGCAACGGTGGGTGTCCTCGGTGGGTTGTGGGGCGGCACGGTCAGCACCCGTTCGGCGATCAATGGTCCCGAGTGGGCCATGGGCCACCTCCGCCGCACCTTGCCTGTCGCAGTGGTGCTGTCTGTCATTGCGTTGGTGATCGCCGCTGTCGTGCGGCCCGCTTGGGTCGGGATCGGCATTCTGTACACGACGGGCATGGTTGCGTTCATGTCACGCGGGGTGTCTCGGTCGCTCCAGCGTGTCGCCGAGACCGGAGGCTTCACCCCGGTCAGTCAAGAGGGCAGGAGACGGATCTTGCTTCGTTCGTCTCGGATGCTGCTGGTTGTCGGGTTGTTCATCGTCGTTATCGCGCTCATCGATCAGCAGTGGAGAGGAGCTCCTGCTCGGTACGACTGGGTGCTTGCCGCCATGATGCTGATTCCCGGCCTGCTGCTGTGGCAGCGGGCTCACGCCGAGTAGCGGCTCGTTCCCGAACTGCGAACCCAGGGCTGGTGACCGCGCTCTACGCGGTTGCGAGCCCTGGGTTCGGGAGAATGGGTGGCCCTCAGCCTCCCGCAAGCTCCTTTGCCAGCTCGACGAGCGTTCGCACGCCAAAGCCTGAGCCGCCTTTGGGCTGGTAGTGCTCCGGGTCGGGCCAGCGTGCCGGCCCTGCGATGTCGAGATGCACCCACGGGACATCGCCCACGAATTCCCTGAGGAAAAGGGCGGCGTAGATGGCTCCGCCCCAGCGGTCGCCGATGTTCTTCATGTCGGCGATCTGCGAGTCGATCTTGGTCCGGTAGTCGTCTGGCAACGGCATCCGCCAGAACCGTTCACCTGCCCTGGCCGCGGCGGCCCTGACCTTGTCGGCGGCCTCCTCGTCGTTGGCCCACAGCCCGCCGATCTTGGACCCGAGGGCCACTTTGCACGCGCCGGTGAGCGTTGCCAGGTCGACGATCAAGTCGGGTTCGGCCTCCGCGGCCAGAGAGAGCCCGTCAGCGAGCACGAGGCGACCTTCGGCATCGGTGTTCAAGACCTCGACGGTCTTGCCGTTGCGGGGGCGGATCACGTCTCCGGGCCGGAGCGCACCTCCTCCCGGCATGTTTTCCGTGAGCGGGGTGATGCCGAGCACCCTCACGGGGAGGCCGAGGGTGGCAATGGCTCGCACCGCACCGAACACCGCCGCGGCGCCCGACATGTCCGTCTTCATCGTCTCCATGTTGTCGGGGCTCTTCAGGG
>CAYLHS010000208.1:0-1764 GCA_964383535.1 uncultured Acidimicrobiia bacterium | reverse complement strand
CGTCGGCGTACGGGATGCCGATCGCATCGCCGGCTGCTTGGATGTCGGAGCGCAGGCGGGATTCGAGATCGCTCATCGTTCGCCTCCGAGGCTCTCATTCATGCGATCGAGGGCCCGAGAGAGACGGCTCTTCACCGTCCCCTGCTCGATGCCCAGCGCTGCTGCGGTCTCTTCGGTCGAGAAACCCAGGTAGTAGCGGAGCACGACGACGGTTCGTTGATCGAGCGGGAGCGCTCCCACCAATTGGAGCACGCCAACTCCGGTCTCCGGACTCGGTACCGGATCACTGTCGTCCCGGCCAGACACCTCTTTCTTCAGACGACGCAGGCGGGAGCGCCCCCAGTTCACTCCGACCCGGTACACCCACCCCATCGGGTTCCGGTAGGTACGCACCATCGACCACCGCTGGTAGGTCCTCACCATGGCCTCGTCCGCAGCTTCGATCCCGAGGTCACGATCCCCCAGGGCCAGTGCGAGCGCGCGGGCGAGCTTTGGCCGGTACGCCTTGTAGAAGTCCTCGAACTCCTGAGGGACCACCAGTGGTGTCGAACCACGCATCGTCTCCATTCAACATGGAAACGCACCAGATATGGAATCGGTTCCCAGGTTGTCGCTAGGGTGTCCACTCTGTCTCGGTCGCCCATCGCTCGGCCAAGTCGAGTGTGTCGAGGATGAATCCGGTCTTGCCATCCGTGTACGCGAGCCGGTCACTTCTGTACGTGGCGGCAAGGTCCCGTTTGAGAGTGGCATAAGCCTCGGCCTTGGTCGAGTGGGTTCGCAGGTAGTCGCGAAACAACAGGTGCTCTCTCGCCCATTCGGCGTCGGACACATGAATCTGGACGACGCGAGGTTGACCCTGGCCCGGCCGGAAGTAGCGGTGGTGCGGCGGTTCACGGCTCCGCAGGGGGACGCCAAGTGACTCGATGCCGGGCAGGTACGAGTCCTCGTCGTCGATGTCGGGAACAACCACAAGCACGTCTATCACAGGCTTTGCAGCGAGGCCGGGCACGGACGTCGAGCCAACGTGATGGATCGATGCCGCCAAATCGACCACCGCTTCGAGGCGCTCCTTCCACGCCTGAAACCGCTCCGGCCAGGAATCGTCGTACGGAACGATCTCCACTTGATCGCGCCTGGACTGGCCGGCCATTTCGATGCCCGGTATCTGCACGCGAAGAACGCTCCGGGCGATCTCGTTGCGCTCGCCTGGCGGGATCTCATCGACCGCGATGCCGCGGTGATGTGCCTCGAGTTCGTAGCGGTCAATCACCGTGGCTCGGCCACCGATCTCATCGTGGAGCTGCTGCCACGCGGCTCCCGGGTCCGAGATGTTGGAGGGGTCCACGCCGGCACGACGCAACCGATCTGCGAGATCGGGGCTGATCATCAGGGGAGGCTACCAAGCCGCGCTTGTCTGCCGTTCGACCTCACCTCACCCACTCCAGGATTGAACTAGGTCGGTTTCGAACCGCCGCCGTGGACAGGTGACCCGACCACGAGGTGGACAGCGCGTACCCACGCGTCGCGTTCTCCACCCACAGGTTCCCGAATCCGGCGATAGTCCGCATGATCGATGAGAGTCTGCGGTTCGGTTCGAATCGCCGATGACGCTCCGGTCCACACTCCCACCAGCCTCCGTCGGTCGATTCGAGGGATCTGAAGACCGCGTTTCGGGTGCGGAAGACACGACGCGGCCCCTTCGAGAAGGCTTGGGGGCCCAGACGGGCCCCCAACCGGTTACTTCTCGGACGGGATGTACGGCAT
>CAYLHS010000207.1:0-1772 GCA_964383535.1 uncultured Acidimicrobiia bacterium | reverse complement strand
GGAGGTTGCGACCAAACCTGGTAGCATGATGATGTGCGTCCGGCCGGCGATCCGGTCCGATTAGTTCGACCCAGAAACCGACGGGTCGGCGCAGCCGACCGGCTCGACGCCGACTTTCCGCGATCCAGTGCCTCATTGAGGTTCGGAAAGGCGCGTGAATCTGTCCGTCTAGGACCCTCCGCACTCCATACGCTGCGACCGGTATCGCCGAACGGGCTACTGCCGCCTCAATGCGGTGTCGGCCGATGCTCTCCGCCCGAGGAATCAGGTGACGCAGTTCCTCGGTGTCGCCCTTCCACTGACGCTTGCGAATCAGATACACGAGCTGATCTGCCGGTGCAACCACCGGCCACCGCCTGCCGCCGACCGCTTTCTCCAGTAGCACGCCCGTACGGAGCCCGTATCGTCCTCGTGCACGTGGATCGAAGTAGAGGTCCAGCTGGACCCCGTCGGAGCCGTCATCCGTCGCGAGCAACGCGGTTGCTGAGCCACCGGCATCGTAGTCGGTGATGCAGACCGGTCGCAGACCCGCCGACCGGATGATCCCCACCGACTGGCGAAGAAAGTTCCTGGGTGCCTGCCCCACAACCAGGTCCACATCTGAGACGGGGTCGCCCCCCGCGAGTCGCTCCTCGCCATGGATCAGAGCGAACTCCATTCCCGATCGCAACAGAACATCGAGCGTCAATGCGGCGAGGGCGGGGTCTGACGTGCCGATGGAAGGACTCTACTTGTCGACAAGGCGCTGTGACGCCTTGGATACGGTCCGCGAAGAAGGCCCCTTCACATGTGAGCCCAACCCTCGACGAAGCGGCTCAGGACGCTCCCCCTAGTATCGTCCTGAACATGCAAGGAGCGCTCTGGACCGCCGTCATATGGACCGCGACCCTGGCGGTTCTGGGCAGGAGTGGCACCCGCAAGAAGACCGACCGACCGTTCCTGCGTCTCACCACCTATGAGTTCGCCATCATCTCGGTACTGCTTGGTACACACAGCGTGGTCGGCCGCACGACGGCCGAGGAGATCCTTGCCAATCCCGTCGTCGGCGATCGGATCCTCCGCCTCGCGCTGGCCAGCATCGGATTCCTCCTCGTCGCTCCGGCCCTTCGCAACGGCGTGCGGATCGCTGGCGAGAAGCGGATGCACTCAATGGTGGCGCTCACCGCCTACGTGGCAGTGGCCGCGATCTCTATCCTCTACTCCGCAGCTCCGCTCGTGACGCTGGGCAAAGCGGCTGAACTGGGTGCCGCTCTCGCCATTGCGTGGGCAATCGTTCTCTCGGAATCGGCCTCGAACAGGTTCTCCAGAGCGATGAACCTCATCGTGGTGCTTGAAGCAGCACTCGTTGCCGCAGCGATTGTGGGATTCTTCCTGATGCCCGACGGATTCACCTCGGGTGACAATCGACCGGGGTTTCTTATTCGACGAGTCATGACGAGCCCGTTCGCGACCTCGAACACGTTGGCGGCGGACGGTTCCCTTGTGGCCGCGTACGCTCTTGCTTCATTCTTCCATACCGAACGCACGTTGGACAAGATCAAGTGGATCCTCTGGGGGCTCGTTGGTACCACCGGGATGCTGCTCGCATCCGGAAGACAGGGGCTCGCGATCTGGGTGGTCGCGGTCGCGGTGCTCCTCTTCGTTCATCGGCGACGGCTGTTCTTGACACTCCTCCTACCCCTGTTCGCGGCGCTGGTGGCTCTCAACTTCGATCTCGTTGCCAGCATTGTCACTCGAGACCAGTCGAGTACCAGTCTCGCGACCTTGAGCAG
>CAYLHS010000206.1:0-1777 GCA_964383535.1 uncultured Acidimicrobiia bacterium | reverse complement strand
GCGGCATCTCCGGAGGCCCCTGCACCGACGAGGGGTCCCAGGCGGGCTTCGATCCACTCGGCCCTGGCCGGGTCGTCGAGCAGCGCCGCGACAGCCGTCTTCAGTTTGCCAACAGCCTCTCCTGCGGTTTCCGACTCGAGGATCCCCGCGTGGGCTTTCACGACCTCTCCGAGCGCCCAGAACGTGATTCCCTCCCCGTAAGGGGGGCACCGCCCCTGACGCCACCAGACGAGGTCCGGACGGCCGTCGATCACCCCGCGGAACTCCCTGAGAAGACGGCTCTTGCCTACTCCCGGCTCTCCGGTGATCGTGACGAGTTGCACCGCTCGCTGCCGAACGGTGCGGTCGAACGCATCGACGAGCAGGCTCAGTTCGGTCTTGCGTCCCACGAATGGCGTTGCGAACTCGTCGTCTACGGCAACGCCGAACCTGCTTCTGGCGCCGGCAGCCTCCCAGATGGAGATTGGCTGCTCCTTGCCCTTGACCGTCACGGGATCGAGTGGCCGGTAGCTGATTGCGCCGCGCGACGCCAAGTAGGTTCGTTCGTCGACGACAACCGCGCCGGGAGCAGCCTCTGACTGCAGCCTCGACGCCGTATTGACGACGTCTCCGATGATCCCCTCGCGATCCTGATCCGTTGCCTCCAGCTGGACGACGGCACGGCCGGTGGTCACCGCGATCCGCACGGCGAGCGCGAGGTCGGAGTGCTCCGAGTTGAGCCGGTCGACCGACTGCTGGATCCTGAGCGCAGCGCGAACGGCGCGTTCCGGATCGTCCTCATGGGCAGTGGGCGCACCGAACACGGCGAACGCACCGTCGCCCATGAGCTTCTCGATCCGACCGCCGAAGCGTTCGACGTCCTCTCGGATGTGCCGGTGATAGATGGTCAGCCTGGCTCGTACGTCTTCAGGATCGGCCTGCTCGGTGTGCGCCGTGAAGCCGACCAGGTCGGCAAAAAGGACAGAGATGACCTTGCGTTCCTCCGCGCCATGCTGTCGCAGCGGGGTTGACTGGGTCTCTATCGACGAACCGCAGGACGGGCAGAAACGAGCTCCGGCCGGCACATCGGCACCGCAACTGGAACAGGTCGGAACGAGCGACGCGCCACACGCGCTACAGAATCTGTGGTCGGCGGCGTTCTCCGCACCGCACGCAGGGCACACCATCAGCGAACAACCTCCCGGACGTGGAGAGGCTACCGGTGCACGGATGCCTATGAGGAAGAAAACCGCGATCTCGTCACTTGAAGAATGGTAACGTTGGTTTACATATGCTACAGTCTGGTGTGGTGGCACGACGTGGCGAGCGCTTGCTAGGTTCTGGGCAAGGAGGGGCAGTGCGAAGAGTCGTTGTTGTGGTGCTGGCGGTGACGTTGGCGTCAGGGTGCTCGAGCGGAGTGCCTGCGATATCAACAACCTCGAGCGTCACGGCGCCGAGCATCACGACCTCAACGACCAGCTCGGCAGTGACCGCGACCACCAGTCAGACGACATCCAGCACGGTACCGGCGTCAACAAGCACCACCGCTGCGGTCAACGGAGCCCCGGCCGTCGACATGGTGCCCGCCGGGTACGACATCGAGGACTTCGTGCCCCTGGTCGAGAACTACTTCGCCGTGCGGAACTGGGCGCTGGAGCATCCGAGCGAGGCGACCGAGGACATCCTTGCCACCGTGATCGAACCCGGCAGCCCCGAGATGGATGCAACGATGGCCGAGATCCAGGACCTCGTTGATCAAGGGGCTCGCTACGAAGGGCTCAGCGAGACGTTTGCGCTG
>CAYLHS010000205.1:0-1806 GCA_964383535.1 uncultured Acidimicrobiia bacterium | reverse complement strand
GGCGTGCCACCTCGCCAACCGTGTAGGCCATACCGGGAACGGTAAACCATCACGTAACGTGAAGGTCAAGGGGTTTTCCGCCGACGGCGGAGTTCTTGTCTCGGCTTCACGCCCGCGTCGTCTTTCTGTCCTGCGTTCTCTTGCCGAGATCCAGGCGGGAGACCGGGAGCCGGGCTCCTAGAACCGGCCTGGGCGCAGACGATCCGGGTCTACGCCGTCGGGTAGCTCGCCGCCCACGATCAACGCGGTCGCCGTCGCGGCCATCGCGGGGGAAGTCATGATGCCGAACCCACCCTGGCCGGCCAGCCAGAAGAACCCGGGTACGGAAGGGTCCCATCCGACCACAGGGCGGCGGTCAGAGGCGAAGGTCCGCAGCCCTGCCCACGCCGAGGCCACGTGCCGGATCTGCATCGTTGTTGCGGTCTGGATCCTGTCGATGGCGAGTGCCACGTCGAACTCGTCGTGGCGGACGTCGCACGGTGCCATCGGCGTCTGGTCGCATGGTGAGCCGAGGAGGAGCTGTCCGTCAGGCTTGAAGTAGAACTCCTCATCGATATCGATGACCATCGGCCAGGCGCTGGTGTCGAGATGTGGGTCGAACGTGAAAGCCGTTCGCCGCATCGGCGTGAGCCCAACCGGCGTGACCCCGGCAGCCGCAGCGACTTCATCCGCCCAAGCGCCCGCCGCGTTCAGCACGACCGGAGCTGAGAACGAGCCTGCGGTCGACTCGATCGCCCATGACGATGTCCTCGACAGCGAGAGGACCTCTGCGTTGGTCGCCATCCGGCCTCCTCGCCGGCGAAGACCTCGGAGAAACCCTTGGTGGAGAGCATGCACGTCGATGCTGCACGCACCCTTCTCGAGGAGTCCTCCTGTCGCGTACCCCGGACGGAGCGCCGGGCAGAGGCTACGGACACCCACAGCGTCGAGGCGCCGGGTGAGCCCGTCAGAGCGCTCCAAGTCGTATTCCAGTCTCGCCGTCTGGTCAACACGAGCAACGAACATGACCGGCATAGGTGAGAGTAGGGGCGTGTCCACAAAGCCGTCCGGGGGGTTCGAGAGGAACGCTCGACTGGCACGCACCAGCACCCTGACCTCATCGCTTTCGTAGGCCTCTGTGAACACGGCTGCCGAGCGACCGGTGGTGTGGTATCCCGGGATCGTTTCGCGCTCGAGGAGCAGGACCGAGCCGTGTTCGGCCAGTCGGTAGGCAGCAGAAGCTCCGGCGATGCCGCCGCCAATCACGATGAAGTCGATCGACTCAGTTGTCGGGACTTCTGACATAGCTACTCGCCCGCATGTAGTTGCCCTCGGAGCGAACCATCATCCGTTGACCCACGAGTTCGCGTCTGAGCCACGCGACATCTGAGTGGAACCGGCCGAGAATCCTGTTCACCTCGGCTTCGAGGTAGACCGTCTGAGGTTCGAACTCCTCAACCAGACGTTCGAGGACGTACACGCGCTTCTTGTGCTGGGCGGGAATGCTCACGAGCTTCCCGTTCTTGAAGAAGGCGCGTTCGGCGGCGTTTCGCTTCGTCGAGGGGTGTTGGTTCGAGTGGGGAGCGAGCCACGCCTCCAGCTCGTGGTCGGCAACGCGCCACTCCCCACCGAGCTTGTACCCGGGGATCTCGCCTGAGCGCAGCTTGCGAAGCACCACCTGTTGGTTCAGTTTGAGTTTGTCCGCCACCTCCGCCGAGGTAAGGAACTCGGTATCACGTATCGACATGACATAACTGTATCATGCTGTACTTTGTGTTACCTCATCAGGGCCGCATTGATGGAGGCGGCAGACTGGTCTGCATCTGG
>CAYLHS010000204.1:0-1817 GCA_964383535.1 uncultured Acidimicrobiia bacterium | reverse complement strand
ACCTCGGCCCTGACTATGTCGCCTGGTTGCAGTCGGTGATCCCGCAGGCCACGTACGAGGTGTGGCCGGACTGCGGCCATTACCCACACTTGATGCACCCGACCCGGTTCGTCGAGCTGATCACCTCGATGGCCTAGACGAGGCCACCTTGTCCTGAACCCAGATGGACCGTGGAGAACACGGACAACGGAAAACTGAGGAGATGGGTCGCCTTCCACGCCCTCTTCGACAGGCGGTGTTTCAACAGTGACGTGATCTCGACTGCGGCCGGCAGGCCGATCACACCCCATGGCGATCGGGTGCCGGGTTCCCGTGAACAGCACGAGCACGTTGACGAGGCTGAAGTCAATGTAGGTGTCGAACGACGACGTGTATCGCCGTAAAGGTGACAGCAGCACCGCCGAGGAGGCGATGCAGATCGAGCAGCCAGGTGGACTGGACCCGTGCCGCTTGATGGCGACTGTTGGCTGTGCTGGTCTCGGAAGCGTCGGCGAGGGTGTACGTGCTGCCGACCAATGCGACCCCCGCCATCGCGGAGACTGCCCCGACCGCCTGGTTCGTCCCGCGGGGTGTCGCCGGGGCCTCTGCGTCATGGTGATATCTCCTGATTCAGTCGCCCGATGATCAGGGCTGAACCTTGGAGAGCACTGGGAATCCCCGGACAATGCTCGCAGAGTGTGGCGCAACCTGGCGATGGCGGGCTGTCTGGAACCCGACGGACGCGACGTTCGACCCTTGCCCCGTTGCCAGGCGCGGGGTAGACTCAGCACCTTGAGTTCAACAGATCTTGAAGCAACATCTCTTGAATTGAGAGCGGGAGTGTTCGGGGCGCTCAGTGACCCAATCCGGTTGTCGATCCTCGACGAGCTGAGCCGTGATCAGAGGTGCGTGTGCGAACTCCAGGGAGCGTTGGGGATGGCGCCGAACTTGCTGTCATATCACCTTCGGATCCTGCGTGAGACAGGTCTGGTGGAGGCTACCCGCCGTGGCCGTTGGGTCGACTATCGGCTCTCCGATGATGCGGCGGCGATGGTGACGGCGGCGCTGCCGGCGCCGCTCGTGGAGTCGACGGGAGTCACCATATGAACCAGCCCGGCGATGCCGTCGCAGTCGAAGCGCCGGTGCTCGGGAGCCTGTCCATCCTCGACCGGTTCCTACCGGCATGGATCGGGCTCGCCATGGCCGCCGGTCTCCTTCTGGGCCGTCTCATCCCCAAGCTCAACGACTGGCTAGACACCGTCAGGATCGGCACCGTCTCATTGCCGATCGCCATCGGACTCCTGGCGATGATGTACCCAGTGCTGGCCAAGGTTCGCTACTCCCAGATCGGCGAGATCGCTACCGACCGCAGGCTCATGGTCACTTCGCTGATCCTCAACTGGATCATCGGACCGGCACTGATGTTCACCCTCGCCTGGCTCCTGTTGCCCGACCTTCCCGAGTACCGCACAGGGTTGATCATCATCGGACTCGCCCGCTGTATCGCCATGGTGCTCATCTGGAATGATCTTGCCTGCGGCGATCGTGAAGCTGCTGCGGTCCTTGTCGCTCTCAACTCCGTGTTCCAGATCGTCGCGTACTCGATCCTCGGTTACTTCTACCTCCAACTCCTTCCCTCATGGCTCGGTCTCGACACCGCCACCCTCGACGTGACCATGTGGGACATCGCCAAGATCGTTCTCGTCTTCCTGGGTATCCCACTGGCAGCCGGCTACCTCACCCGCCTATGGGGCGAACGAACCCGTGGAGTCGACTGGTACGAACACCGATTCCTGCCCCGCCTCGGCCCCTGGGCGCTCTACGGGCTGCTGTTCACC
>CAYLHS010000203.1:0-1829 GCA_964383535.1 uncultured Acidimicrobiia bacterium | reverse complement strand
ACAGGGCATCTTCGTGTGGAGCGGGAACTACTACGCGGTGGAGATCATGGAAGCCTTGGGCAGGGCAGATACCGGAGGCCTGGTACGAATCGGCTTCGTTCACTACAACACGGCCACCGAAGTGGATCGGATCCTCGAAGCGCTGGCTGCCCTCTGAAGCTACCGCCCGAGTGGGCCCGGAGTGTTCGCTTCCTGACCCAAGAGCGCAGCGACCTTCCCTCCCTCAGCGAGCGCAGCGGCCGGTTGCCTCCCCCTGCGGGGCTGCAGGGCTGAGTGTTGGGGGCCCGGAGGGCGGGAGGGGGTCTTGGGGGTAGGCCATGGGGAGGTCCGGTGTAGCCGGGGCGGGGGCGGTTCCCACCGAGGGGGATCGACTATGTATGGTTGTCTTTCGTCACATATCGCTATGAGCGGTTTTGTGTCCCAGGTGTCTGATACGTTCGAGTCATGAATACAGACGAGCTGGAACAAGAACTCGTCAGGCTCGAATGCCATATCGGTCGGGTCCGAGCACGACAGGTGTCCCTGCTCGCCGAGGTGGATCGGCGTCAGACACCGTTGGCGGACGGCTGCCGGACGCTGGGCGAGTGGATCTGCTCTCGTTTGGATGTTGCTCCTGAGACCGGCAGGGCGCTGTCTCGGATGGTGCACAGCGACGCCGGCGTGGTGACCGGCGAGTTGGCAGACGGCATGTTGACGTTTGATCGTGCTTGCGAACTGATCCGGTTGCCGGACTCGACCGTTGAGGACCTGGAAGGGTCTCGCCGGTTCGATATCGCAGGCCTGCGTCGTGTGATCGCACGTGGCCGGGCCATGACCCCTGTTGAAGAGGCTGACGCGTTCACTGGTCGTCATCTGGTGATGCAACCCACCTTGGACCAGTCCAGATGGCGTCTGTGGGGATCGCTCCCGGGTCATGAAGGAGCGTTGGTCGACAAAGTCCTCACAGACACAGCAGACTCGTTTCCGCAACCTCCTGAGGGTGCCGTCTCTACCCGTGCACAACGCAGAGCAGACGCACTCGTCGCCATCTGCACCGGAAACGCAACCGGAAGCAGCCCTGCCTCGGTCGTGTCGGTGTTCGTCGACGCCACCCACCGACCCCACCTCACCACCGGTACTCGCCCTTCGTCGTCTGGTGTGCGTGCCGAGGTCGCCGCCGGACCCAGAATCGGACCGCAGACTCTCGAACGACTCCTATGCGACTCCAGCATTGAGGTCACCGCAGTGACAGAGAACGGACAGCCACTCGGGGTCGGCAGAACAACAGCAGCGATCCCACCCAGACTGAAACGCTACGTCCTGTGGAGAGACCAGGGATGTGTCATCGACGGGTGCACGTCCCGCTACCGGATCGAACCCCACCACATCACCCCCTACTCCCAGGGCGGTGTCACCGACGCTGAGAACCTCGCTGCGGTCTGCTGGTTCCACCACCACATCGTCATCCACACCATGGGCTATCACCTCAATCCCAACTCCCCACCCCACCGCAGACGCTTCCTCACACCACAACCCCGCCCCGGACCGGGCCCCTAGCCCACACCGTCCCGGCCAGACATCCCAACCCAACCAGCCCAGCCAGCACCCCCACACCAGCCGGCCCACAAACCCCAAGCACCGCACCCAAGACCAAGCCCCTTCACCTGCGACTCATCTCGCCGGGGGATCACTCGCGCTCGCTTCCCACACTCAAGCCCTTCTAATGACATCACCGCTCTCTGAGGAGAGATGCTCCCGCCCGACATGTGCCGTTTTGCCTGGATAGGTGAAAGGCGCGATATCGCCCATATCCGACGATCTGTGTGGATCTGGTTTGGCCACCGGCTTCT
>CAYLHS010000202.1:0-1829 GCA_964383535.1 uncultured Acidimicrobiia bacterium | reverse complement strand
TGATCGCCGACACCATCCAACGTTTCCCGGCAAGGGACGCAACGCCGACCATGCCGCCCATCCCGGCGAAGTAGAGGACGACGTAGCCGATCACCATCCACTGCGTCTGGCGGAAGTCGTATCCGACGACGTAGTCCACGAGAAAGAGCACGAGCAGCCACAGAAGCATCGTGCCGATCTGCACAACATAGAGCGGTGGGCGGTGTGCCCCGCGCGCCGTACCCAGGAGATACATCAACGGGAACGCCATGAGCAGGATGGGGATGCCGATCCAATGCCCCGGTCCTACCCCGAAGATCATGCGAACCGAGAACGTGAGGATGCTCGACACGAAGATCACGTGGGCAACGACTGCACCCAGAAGATCCAGTCGCTCCAGATTCGCAGGTCGTTCGTGATTCGACGTAGCCACCGGCGCCTCACCTGCACCCTACCCTCGGCATGGGAGCCGTGACCCCGGCAGGAAACTCTGCGTCCTTTCGCGTCCTTCTTCGTCTCTAGGGGTGATACAAAGGAGGACTCATGCCAACCAGCTCGCAGATCAAGGATTCGGTCCAGCACCGCTACGCGCGCATCGCCCTCACCGAGGCTTCGTGCTGCGCTCCTGAGAGCAGCTCCTGCTGCGGACCATCGACGGACGCTGCCGCCGAGGGAGATCTCGGTCTCGGCTGTGGCCTGCCGACGAGTTTCGCCGATCTTCACCCAGGCGAGACCGTCCTGGATCTTGGGAGCGGTGCAGGTGTCGATGTCTTTCGAGCAGCGAAGCTGGTCGGTGAGAACGGCCGCGTGATCGGCGTCGACATGACTCCCGAGATGATCGCCAAGGCCAGGGGCAACGCCGAAGCCGGCGGCCACACAAATGTCGAGTTCCGGTTGGGGGACATCGAGCATCTCCCTGTCGACGACAGCAGCGTCGACGTCGTCCTCTCCAACTGTGTGATCAACCTCGTGCCTGACAAGCGTCAGGTGTTCGACGAGATCCATCGGGTCCTTCGGGATGGCGGCCGGTTCGCAGTCTCCGACATCGTCACCATCGGCGATGTCCCTTCAGACGTGCGAGATGACCCCGATCTGTGGGCCGGATGCCTCGCCGGGGCACTCGACAGGTCCGAGTATCTCGACATCATCGGACGGGCGGGTTTCGTCGACATCGAAGTCCCTGCGGAGTCGTCGTGGCAAGAGCCGGAGGTCGGTTTCACGACGGCGAGCATCACGGTATCGGCCCGAAAGGGATGACATTGACGACAGAAGAAGTGTGGGAGGAGTTCAGCGACCGGTTGCGCTCGTTCATCCGGGCGCGTGTCTCCTCCGACGCCGACGCCGACGACCTGCTGAGTGACGTCTTCATGAAGGTGCACACGCGAATCGACGGCCTCCGCGACGATGAACGGATCACGTCGTGGCTCTACAGAATCACCCGCAACGCGGTCATCGATCACTACCGGCAGCGTCGAGAGAGTACGCAGCTCGTCGACCTGGCTGAGCCAGAAACGTCGACAAGTGACGCCGAGCAGGTCATCGCAGGTGGCCTCCGCGGTATGGTCGAGGATCTCCCCGACCGGTACCGGCAGGCGCTGGTGCTGACCGAGTTCGAGGGGCTCACCCAAATCCAGATGGCCGACCGCCTCGGGCTGTCGGTCAGCGGTGCCAAGTCGCGGGTGCAGCGAGCGAGAGGCATGCTGCGAAACGAGCTGCTTGCGTGCTGCCACTTCGAGTTCGACCGCCGCGGCCACATGATCGACTTCACCCCGAAACGGGCCTGCTGCACCTGAGCCGGCAAAGACGGCCCCTCGCTTCGGCTGAGTCCATCCAATCGACACGGGGCACAG
>CAYLHS010000201.1:0-1833 GCA_964383535.1 uncultured Acidimicrobiia bacterium | reverse complement strand
GACCTAGGGCCTGGACTTGCCTTGAACGATCCTGTCAACGACCAGCCTGGCGTCCCGTCCCACGCCCCCGATCAGTGAGGACGTCAGGCCGACCTGGAACGGAACCCCCAGGAAGCCGAGCCCATCGACCCCGGTGGGAATCCCCGACGGAACGACCGGCCAGCCACGGGCGTCCAGCTTCAAACCCGGAACGTCGATCCATGAGTAGTCGGGCGAGAACCCGGTACACCATATGATCACGTCCGGGTCGAGTCGGGTGCCGTCGGAAGCAACGGGCACGCCGTCAATGACGGTGCTGATCTTCGGAACGACCGTCACACCCGCCGACACGACAGTCTCGCGCGAGATGCGGATCAGCGGCGCACCCTGCGCAGCTGCCTTCGGTGCAACCTTCCGGCCGAGTGGGGTTCGGATCGTGAGCACGTTGTGGATGAACTGCCAGTACAGCCCGCCCGCAACCCGGAGCAGTGGATCGGGAATGTGAACGGTGGGAGTGCCGGAGATCGTCACGTCCCTTCCCGCCCTTGCGACTTCCTCGGCGATCTCTGCGCCTGAGGTGCCGAACCCGACCACCAGGACCTTCCCTTCGGGCAAACGGCCAGGGTTCACGTACGCGCTCGAGTGGATCTGCGTGACGCCGCTATCGATCTCGTCCACAAGGACGGGCACCCGCGGTGATGGGTTCGTGCCAGTTGCAGTGATCACCGCTCGAGCGAGGTACTCTCCGCCGGTCGACTCGATCGTGTACCCACCGCTGGACTTCCGCAGCCGCGATGCCGTGACGCCATGCTCCACAGGCAGCTCGAATCGGGTGGCGTACTCCACGAGGTAGTCGGCCACCTGGTCCTTGGCGGGAAACGCCCCACGAGCATCGGGAAATCGCAAGCCCGGCAGACCGTCGTGCTGAGCGGGCGTGAACAGGCGAAGCGAGTCCCATCTCCTGCGCCATACGTCGCCGGTCTTCCGTTCGGCGTCGAGCACGACGAAGTCCGCGCCGTGTCTGCGCAGGTGGTACCCAGCCGCAAGTCCGGCCTGTCCCCCTCCGATCACGATGACGTCATACACGTCGGACATGTCGATTCCTCCTGAGCGTCAGACTCTAATATTAGAGTTACATTCTAATGACTGGAACCGTATACTAACAACATGGCGGTTGTCAAGAGTCGACGCGAACGACAGATGGCTGCGACGAAGACTTCGATTGTGGAAGCGGCCGGCCGGCTGTTTGCCGATCGCGGCTACACCGGTACGACCATCGAGGCGATCGCTGATGAGGCGGGCGTCGTGGTGCAGACGATCTACAACTCGATCGGACCGAAGAGTGCCGTGCTCAACGCGGTGCTGGATCTGGCGGCATCGGGTCCCGAGTCCCCCAAGTCGGTGCCGGAGTTCATGCGAGAGCGTGCAGAAGTCACGTCCACCGCGATTGGGATGATCGAGGTGCTCGCGGATTGGTTCGCTGAAGGCATGCCCCGCACCGTCGGCGTCCTGCGTGTCATTCACCAGGCTGCGGCGGTGGATCCCGACATCGCCGACCTCGAGGACAGAAGGGCCGCGCAACGGTTCCACAACTACATTGCGGCTGCTTCCCAGCTCGCCAGCCGGCCCGGTGCTGCCGCTCTAGCGGCGGAAGAGGTTGCCGCGACGATCTGGAGCATCGGACATCCGCAGGTGTACCAGTTCCTGGTTGTTGACCAGGGCTGGGAACTCGATCGGTACCGGCGATGGGTTGCCGCCTGCCTCACAGCGGTACTGACGGAACACTGACCTGCACCGCTGAGTCCGGACCCTCGGTGGTGTCCCTTCCTATCATGAGGCTGATCGATCGTCCTG
>CAYLHS010000200.1:0-1845 GCA_964383535.1 uncultured Acidimicrobiia bacterium | reverse complement strand
ACGCAGGCGCTTCCATCGTTTCGGAAGCGTCTTCCGCGTGGGGCTGCGACGTGGTGGCATCCGTGCGACCACCGGAGGAGCAGGAGATCGCGCTCATGAGGCGTGGGGCCGTCCTGATCGGGCTCATACAACCGCTCGATCGACCAGAAGTGTCGGCGGCCCTGGCACGCGCAGGAGTGACGGCGCTGGCCTTCGAAACGGTGCCACGAACGACGAAGGCCCAATCGATGGACGTCCTGTCGTCGCAGGCGACCGCAGCGGGCTATCAGGCGGTGCTGGAAGCGGCGACCGCCATCACGAAGTTCTTCCCGATGTTGACCACGGCCGCCGGGACGATCGCCCCCGCGAAGGTCCTCGTCCTCGGCGCAGGGGTCGCAGGTCTCCAGGCCATCGCTACTGCAAAGCGCCTCGGCGCAATGGTATCGGCCTACGACGTCCGGGCAGCGGTTGCAGAGCAGGTCGAGAGTCTGGGTGCCCGGTTCGTGAGTCTCGAACTCGAACAGCAGCGGGACCAGGACGCGGGCGGCTACGCACGTGAGCTCGAGGATGCCGCGCAACGGCGGCTGTTGATGCAACTGGGTGAACATGTCTCCCGCCACGACGTCGTGATCTCGACAGCGGCCATCCCCGGAAAGCCGGCGCCGCTCCTCGTCACGAAGGAAATGGTCGAAGCGATGCACCCTGGTTCGGTGATCGTCGACCTGGCAGTCAGCACCGGCGGCAATTGCGAACTGTCCATCGCCGACGAGGTCGTCGTGCACAGCGGCGTGAAGATCCTCGCGCCAACCGACCTGGTGAGCGGCGTCGCCACCCACACGAGCCAGATGTTCGCCCGCAACACCCTCAACCTCCTCTCATACCTGATACACGAGGAGGGTCTGAGGATCGATCTCGAGGACGAGATCACCGCAGGAGCGTGCATCACTCACGATGGAAAGGTCGTGAACGACCTTGTGCGATCCATGCTGGAAGGAGGAGTGAACTGATGGACCTCCTGATCTCCATCACCGTCTTCGTCCTCGCTGCGTACGTGGGGTTCGAAGTCATCACGAAGGTGCCACCGACGCTGCACACACCCCTCATGTCGGGATCGAATGCAATCTCGGGTATCACGATCATCGGAGCGCTGGTCGTTGCCGGCAGGTACGGCGGCGTAGCGGGCGTGATTCTCGGGTTCCTCGCCGTGTCATTCGCCATGATCAATGTGGTTGGCGGCTTCTGGGTCACCGACCGCATGCTCCAGATGTTCAAGCGTGAGGGGCGGCCATGAACGAGGGTCTCATCAGCCCGGTGCTCGCCGGCTACCTGTACCTCCTCGCGGCAGTGCTCTTCATCGTCGGTCTGAAACGGCTCCAGAGCCCCGCAACGGCACGACGCGGCAACCAGATCGGCGGAGCCGGCATGTTGCTCGCAATAGTGGTGACACTCGTCCACTACGAGATCCTCAACCCGTGGGTCCTCGTCGCGGGCATCGTCGTCGGCAGCGGCATCGGGCTGTGGTTGGCGAAGACGGTCGAGATGACCGCCATGCCACAGCTCGTCGCGGCATTCAACGGTTTCGGCGGCGGCGCATCCGCGCTCGTCGCGGCGGCCGAGATGATCGAGAAGCACGGCACGGCCGAGTTCAACCTGCAAGCTGCGATCACTGTCGCGTTGACCGTGCTCGTCGGTGCAGTCACCCTGTCGGGAAGCTTCGTCGCCTATGCCAAGCTTCAGGGCCTTATCCCAGGTCGTCCGTTCGGCTACCCCGGCCAGAAGGTCGGCGACTCGGTGCTCGCGCTGCTGATCGTCGCCCTGATCGTGTGGCTGGTCATCAGCCCGAACGTCCTCGTCATGTGGGTGCTG
>CAYLHS010000199.1:0-1893 GCA_964383535.1 uncultured Acidimicrobiia bacterium | reverse complement strand
GTCGCCAGCCAGCCCATCACGAGTGCGAGACCGGTGAGCGCTCCCAGCCGGGGCCACACGGCGCCCCAGTCGGGTGTCGCGGACAGCGTCTGACGGGCCACGACCACGCACCAATCCATCGGGTTGTACGTCGCGATCGTCTGGATCCAATCGGGCGCCAAGCGGACGTTCATGATGGCGGATGACAGGAAGGCCATCGGCAGGCTCAGAAGCTGGCTGATGCCGATGAGGGATTCCTGCTGGCGGGTGAGGAGCGCCACGGCATTCGACAGTGACGCGAACACGACGGTGAGGAGCACCGCGGCGAACAGTGTGAGCACGACACCCAAGGCCCCTCCGCCGTATCTGGCTCCTGCCACGACTGCGAGACCGAGGATGATTCCGGCTTGGACCACAGTGACGATCGACTGGTAGGCCAGCGTGCCGTTGATCATCGCCCCGCGGCTGACGGGTGACGCGAGGAGGCGGTCCATAACACCGCGGTCCATGTCTTCGATGTAGAGGGTGCCTGCCCACGCCGCCGAGAACAGGACGGTCATCGCGATGACACCAGGAGTCAGGAACTCCAGGTAGGTCGTTCCCGCAGGAGCGAATCCAGGGATCTCGATGACGTTCTTGAAGAGCTGACCGAAGAGGAACAGCCAGATCGCCGGCTGCACCAGGGTGACGGCCACAAACGCCGGCTGCCGAAGGAGCTGGCGCACCGATCGAACGGTCAAGCGGGTCGAGTGGGTGACGAGGGTTGTCATGAGTTCTCCTTTGCGAAGGCTCGGCCGGCGTGGCGCAGGTAGACGTCGTCGAGCGACGGGCGACTGACTGTTGCGGACACGACGGGTATGGCGGCTTGTTCGAGGTGTGCGAGCACGATCGGCAGGGCTGATGCTCCGTCCTCGGCCCGTGCACGGATCGCGCGGCCCTGGGTCGTGATATCCGACAGTCCCGAGAGGCCGTTGAAACGCTGTGCGACGATGAGCGCCGTCGCCGGGGAGTCGACTTCGAACAGGATCGTGTCCCCGTGCAACTCGCCCTTGAGTGCGTCAGGGGTGCCCTGTGCCACGACTCTTCCGCGATCGATGATCGCCAGCCGGTCCGCGAGATGATCGGCTTCGTCGAGGTAATGGGTGGTCAGGAGAACGGTCGTGTCTTCGTTGCGGGCGAGGGTCTCGATCTCATGCCACATCTCGACGCGCGCTTCCGGGTCCAGGCCGGTTGTTGGCTCGTCGAGAATGAGCACACTGGGTCGGTGCATGAGTCCTAGTGCCACATCCAGCTTGCGAGCCATGCCGCCGCTGTATGTCTTCGTCAGCCGGTCTGCCGCCTGATCAAGACCGAACCTGGAGAGAAGCTCATCTGCACGATTCCGCGTTTCCGATGCGGACAGGCCGTAGATGCGACCGGACAGTGTGAGGTTCTCCCTGCCGGTCGCCATTGGATCGCTTCCGGGCTTTTGGGAGACCAGGCCGATCCTGTGCCGAACGTCGGCAGCGTGACGGGTCACGTCGATACCGTCGACCAGTGCTTCGCCACTGTCGGCACGGGCCAAGGTCGTCAAGATCTTGACGGTCGTCGACTTGCCGGCACCGTTGGGGCCGAGCAGCCCGAACACCTCTCCGCGAGCGATCTTCAGTGACAACCCATCGAGCGCACGGATGCGTTCTTTGCCGCGTCCGGCGGAATACGTCTTGATCAGGTCTCGGGCCTCGATGGCCGGCCCGGATGTCGAGTGTGTGGACACGATGTGACTCCTTGATCGAGGAGCCGGTCCACATGCCACTGGTAGGGTGAAGGTGGGCCTCGAGACCAGGTTCACCTGGACCGACTCGAGGTTTGACCCCGGTCGCGTGTTGCTGCACTCGACCGGGGTTGTGCTTGCTCAGTCGCCCGAATCGGCGA
>CAYLHS010000198.1:0-1915 GCA_964383535.1 uncultured Acidimicrobiia bacterium | reverse complement strand
AACCGGGCGATCGCTAGCATCCCGGCGCATGCATGACACCGTCCTCGCAATGGATGAGCTCATCGCGAGATGGGGCGATACGGATCAGCGGTCCATTTTCGCCCGTGCGTATCGGGAGATGACGTCCAGCATGCGCGACGCCGTCACGGCCGGAGCGTTCGAGGACGGCGAGTGGGTGAACCGGTTACTGGAACGCTTCGCCGAGTACTACTTCGAATCCGTAGCCCTCCATGCCTCGGACCCGGACCGCTGCCCCGCGGTGTGGCGCGTCGCGTTGGATGCCACCGTCGAGGGCGTGCTCAGTCCGCTGCGTGTCTTGTTCTTGGGGATCAACGCACACATCAACTACGACCTCGCACTGTGCCTCGCAGACGTGATGGATGATTGGGCGGATCTGGACGACTCCGCTCGAGCTTCCCGACAGACTGACTACCAACGCGTCAACTCAGTGATAAGGCGAACGGTCGACGTAGTGCAACGCGAGGTCGTAGCACCGATCGCTCCCGGTTGGGGCGTCGTGGATCTCCTCATGGGTCCGGTGGACGAGTGGCTGTTCTCGGCTCTCATCGCCGATTGGCGTCACGACACGTGGGACGATGCCGTGGCCGTCCTCGAGGCACCTCCCGACCTCGTGGATCAGGTGCGAGTTCGGATCGAGGAACAGGCGTTGGCCACGGCCGAGAAGGTGATGCACATCGGTCCAGATCGACTCTGAGCGGTCCCGGTTTGCTGGGCGGTTCGGCAGGCTCAGCCCTCTTCGAAAACCACACCCGCATAGGGAACGTCGGTGTTGGTGGTCAGCCGGACCACGAGGGCGGCGGCACCATCTTCGGTCAACCCGCGAGCCACCACGTCGAACCCGTTCCCGCCCGACGCCTCCTTCGTGAACTCGTCGAAGCCGTTGGCGGAGAGCACCGACAGCGTCGCATCAGCCGTTGCCTCATCGACCTGATACTGCACCCGCACGAAGTACACCCCGCCGCCCTCATCGGCCACTGCTCCGGAGGTCCCCTCGTCTACGGCGAGAGTGGTCGTGGTCGCCGCATCATCGCCGGACGAACTGCCGCACGCCGCGACCACCATGGCGATCGCCACACAGATCGCCGATATCCGGATGAGGGGCGGGTGGAGACGTTTCGACGGGTCCCGGATGGTTCCGGTTGCAGATGTCTCCTGGTGGACCGCGCGAAAGATCTCGTATCTCCGACTCATCTCGGCACCTAACGTACGGTTGACGGCTAAACGATCGATTAAGAGGTGTACGAGATGGAGGGCGATCCAGCCGATCGATCGGTGGTGATCAAGATCATCGGCCCGATGACGGTCGAGGTCGATGCCGCCGACGTTCGAATCCCTCCTGCTGCCAGACGACTGCTATCCATCCTGCTTCTCGACCCGGCAACGGAACTCTCTACCGACACGATCATCGACCGGATGTGGGGTGATGACGCGCCTCCGACCGCCCGGACCTCCCTTCATGTGCACATCTCGACCCTGCGCAAGCACCTTCCCGGTGTGGTGGTGACCACCGGGACGGGGTATCGGCTCGAGGAAGGGCGGTTCCGGTCCGACCGCGGCCGCTTCGAATCGTTCGCCCAGGATGCGAGAGGGGCTGGGCGCCGAGCGGATTGGGAGGCAGCCAGGGACCTGGCGGAAAAGGCGTTGGGACTCTGGCGTGGCTCCCCCTTTGCAGAGGTGGCGGATGACGAGTTCGCGCGTGGCGAGGTGGTTCGCCTCGATGAGGTGCGGGTCGGCCTCTTCGAGTTGCAGGTCGACTCCCTGTTGGCGCTCGGTCGAAACGATCAGGCGATCCCACGGTTGAGGGCACTCATCGGGGAGCATCCTCTTCGAGAGAGGTTTCGCGAGCAGCTCATGCTGGCCCTCTATCGCACCGGCAGGCAGAGCGAGGCGCTGC
>CAYLHS010000197.1:0-1916 GCA_964383535.1 uncultured Acidimicrobiia bacterium | reverse complement strand
CATGGGTCTCGAAGAGCTGACCAGCTACAAGTACGTGATCCACGGCGACGGCCAGGTGCGCGGGTAGGGCCCTGAACCTGAAGACCCCCTCCGTCCCTTCGGGTCACGTCCTCGACGTCTTATGTCTCCGCACGAATGCCACCCATGGTCCCGGTCCGCACTAGCCCGACGGTCGGGAAAGTGTCCCGAAGCCAGGGTCCTGGGTAGCCCACGGGGAGGTCCGGCGAAGCCAAGGTTCCGGACACCCGACCGGGGGCGCTTGGAGGGGAAGGGAGGATGAGATTGTCTGTTCTTGAACTTTCGACCTTGAACACTGTCACTATGCACGACCCGCATGAACCACAGGTGAAGCCCGTCCATGGAGTTCGTGAGACGTTCAAGGAGCCGACTCTCGGCCGGTGTAGCCGTAGGCTGCTCTTCATGCACGAGACCCCGCAGGACCTCATCGCTCTCCAGCGCCTCCTCGACGAGAGCTATGAGGCGGCGGGCCGGCATTTGCTCTCGATCATCACTCCCGATCGGAGGCTCGGAGCCGCGGAACTCGCAGAGAAGCTTCAAGGCATGCGCCTTCTGGTGCTCGCGACGGTCACCGAGGACGGAAGGCCGCTGGCAGGTCCGGTTGACGGGATCTTCTACCGCGGCACTTTCTATTTCGGGTCGTCACGAGACTCGGTGAGGATGCGGCACGTTCGTCATCGGCCGGCTGTCAGCGCGTCGCACGTGCCCGGGGAGGAGTTCGCCGTGACCGTCCATGGCACTGCAGAGCTGGTCGACGTGTCATCGCCCGACCATGCGGGTTTCAGGCAGACCCTGTTGGACATCTACGCGCCGCGCTTTGGAGCCGACTGGGAGGCGTTTCTCGACTCGGGTCCGGTCTACGCCCGGATCGCTGCACACCGCATGTTCACCTTCTGCATGCCGCCTTCAGAGGGCGGGGAGTGATGCTGCGTGTCAATTGCTTCTCCGTGTCCATCGACGGGTTCGGGGCCGGTCCGAGCCAGAGCCTCGACGAGCCCGTCGGTGTAGGCGGGACGAGACTCCACGAGTGGATGTTCGCGACTCGAACATTTCGCGAGATGTACGAGCCCGGTGGTGGCGAGACCGGCGTTGACGACGAGTTCGTTCGGCGAGGGTTCGAGAGTGTTGGCGCCTGGATCTTGGGCAGAAACATGTTCGGACCAGTGCGGGGACCCTGGCTCGATAACGCCTGGAAGGGATGGTGGGGTGACGACCCGCCGTACCACGTGCCTGTGTTCGTGCTGACCCACCATCCGCGCGAGCCGCTCGAGATGGATGGAGGCACAACGTTCTTCTTCGTGACCGATGGGAGCCGTGCCGCACTCGAGCGTGCTGAGGATGCTGCTGGCTCAAAGGACGTTCGGTTGGGCGGCGGTGTGGCGACGATCCGGCAGTATCTCGAGGCAGGCCTGGTCGATCAGATGCACCTCGCGATCGTCCCGACCGTGATCGGCGCCGGGGAGCCACTGCTCGCCGGTATCGATCTGCCAGCGCTCGGCTATCGAGTCGCCGAACAGGTGGCGGGTTCGAGGGTCACGCACGTTGTGATCACGCGAGGTGCCGCCCGCCCGACCACCACTCCGCCAGAACCCGCATAGGGAAGCGCCCCCTTTGTCGGGGGCGCTCGGAGGGGAAGGGAGGATGAGATTGTCTGTTCTTGATCCTTCGATCTTGAACACTGTCACTATGCACGACCCGCATGAACCACAGATGAAGCCCGTCTAAAGAGTTCATGAGACTTGAGCTCGCCTCGCTCGCAGCAAACAGCTGCTAGCAGACAGCGAACAGCCAACGTGGCTACCGTGCCCGCAATGCTTCGACTCACCCGTGAACAGATCCTCGCCTACCGGCGGCGTGTTTCACACCTCGACGCTCGTCTCCCCATGGGACCCGACTCG
>CAYLHS010000196.1:0-1944 GCA_964383535.1 uncultured Acidimicrobiia bacterium | reverse complement strand
AAGGGTGATCTCGTGTCGGCCGGAGCCATCGCGAGCGGCTGAGGCTGCGCGCGGTCGCTCGTTCTCCGAATCACAACCAGTTGTGGTGCAATGATGCCCCTCCCAGCCTTTGTAGGGTGAGTGCTGGAGGAGGATGTCGGAGTTCTCGCAGTTCGTGTCGCGGGCCGAGCCGGTGCTTCGGCGGGGGCTCGTTGCTCGTTTCGGCGCGTCGAACGGTCGCGAGGCTGCGGTCGATGTTCTGTCGTGGGCGTGGTCCCGTTGGGATCGCATCGGCACGATGGAGAACCCAACCGGCTACCTCTACCGGGTTGCGGTGAACCAGACGCGCCGCAAGCTCGTGCGGAAGCCCGTACGTTTCCCCGACGTCCCCACCTCCGAGGAGGTGTGGGTGGAGCCGAAGCTCCCTTCTGCGCTCGAACGATTGACATCCCGGCAGCGGGAAGTGGTCGTGCTGGTGCACGCCTACGGAATGAGCCACAGCGAGGCGGCCGACCTGCTGGGGTTGAAGCGCTCGTCGATCCAGAACCATCTGGAGAGAGGGCTCGAGAAGCTGCGCACCGACTTGGGGGTGCATGACCATGCGTGACCTGGACGAACAAATCAGACGGTATGTTGACGGGGTGGCCCCGTCGATCGGCGTGGATGAACTGCGGCGGGAGCCCCTGAAGACCCGGCGTCTCGTTCCTGCTCTCGCGGGCGCGGCGGTCGTGCTCGCAGCAGTGGCAGTCGTGGTGGTGCCCCATGGCCAGTCTCCGTCGGTGTCCGGCTACGAGGTGTCTGTTGCCCGGAGCCAGAAGGCCGACGCCATTGTGTTCCTCACCGAAGACGTCACCAGCGCGCAACTCGATGCAATCGCACATAGGTTCGATTCGCTTCCCTACGTGCGCGGCTATGTGTACGTCGACCAGGAGGCAACCTACGCGGAGTTCGAGACGATGTTCTCCGACGAGCCTTCGTTGCTCGAGAACGTCGATCCCAGCGTGCTGCCTACATCCTTCCGCGTGGACTTGAAACGACGATCTGATGGTGAGGAGCTCGTCGACGCGTTGGCAGACATGGCGGGCGTCAGGAAGGTCGTCCTTTCGCCCTCCTGGGTTTCCACCGCGGCCGCCCGGGCTCTCTTCAGATGGTGGCCGGTCATTCTGCTTGGGATCATGGCCGTCGTCTGGCTCGTGGTCTGGCGTGGTCGGCGGAGGAGGGCCAGGATGGCGTAGGTTGGGCGGAGGCGTTGCGACTACTCGCCGATGTCCTCGTTCCACAGCTCGGGACGGGCGGCGATGAACTCCTCCATCATGGCGACACACGACGGGTCGTCGACCACGTCGACCTCGACGCCCCTGGAACGCACGTACTCCTCAGGACCGCGGAACGTTCGGTTCTCACCGACGACCACCCGGGGGATTCCGTAGAGCAGCACCGCTCCTGAGCACATGTCGCACGGTGACAGCGTGGAGTAGAGGATGGAGCGCCGATAGTCGGCAGCAGCGAGACGACCGGCGTTCTCCAGAGCGTCCATCTCGGCGTGGAGTACGGCGCTTCCCTTCTGGACACGACGGTTGTGTCCCCGGCCGACGATTCGACTGTCGATCACCAGCACCGAGCCGATGGGGATACCGTCCTCGGCAAGGCCCTGCTTGGCTTCGTCGATGGCAGCCTGAAGGAACTCATCCATGGCGAGGAGGCTAGTGCTCTGACCACCGACGCCTGGCAGACGGCCGGATGACACCGCTTGCTGCGTCCTCATCCTGCCATCGGCGCCACTGACCTGCCCGGCACACCACCAACGCCACCGGACAGCGCAGCGAACCCGTGTACCTTGGTGTCCATGCACCTGCCAACCCTGGACGACGAAACCACACAACTGATCGCCGCTGGTGACTGGCCCGGCTTTTGGAGCCTCAGGGAGGGACTTGCGTTCCTCAACCATGGTTCGTTCGGACGGAC
>CAYLHS010000195.1:0-1965 GCA_964383535.1 uncultured Acidimicrobiia bacterium | reverse complement strand
GCATCTTCGTGATCGTACCGTGGGTACGTTCCCTGGGAGCGCCAGTCGCTGCCTATCGTGGTCGCCTGAGGAGGTGACCAACCGTGACGGCGAAGCTGCTGAAGGAGTTGGACTTCACGAGGGCCAAGGAACCAGAGCCGAGCGGCGAGATGAGGAGGCTGCTCACCGAGTGGCTCGATTATCAACGCATCGAGTTTCGCCGCAAGCTCCGTGACCTGACCCCGGAGGGTGTGGTCGCGTGGTCGGTGCCACCGGTGGAGCTTTCGGTACTCGGTCTGGTTCGCCATATGTCGCAGATGGAGCACATCTATCTGGCGTGGGGGTTGGGAGGCGGCGACCGGCTCGAGCTCTACGGGACCGATGACTTCGCCGGAGGTTCGGTCGACACCATCGATTCGGACCTCGAGATCTACCTCGAGCAGGTCGACCTGGCCGACAGAGCAATTGCAGCGTTGCCGTCGCTCCAGTCGAAAGGGCTTGGCCACGACAGACCGCTGGCGGGTGCTCTGGTCAAGATGATCGACGAATACGCCCTGCATGCCGGGCAGGCGCACATGATCCGGTTCGCCGCGCTTGGGGAGATGATCCGCTGAGGGAGAACCGGTCGCTGTTCCTTCGAGGGCAGGGTTGACGAGAACGAACCCCCTCGTTTCTTGTCAACCTCAGCGCAACACAGCGTCGTTCAGATTGACAAGAACGGGAAGCTGTCACGTCACCTCGGCGTGGTTCCACCAGCGAACCGTCAGCCAACTCACGAAGAGGGTCCACACCGGCACGAGCAGGAGCTGAAAGGCGTTGACGTCCGCGATTCCTTCCGCTCCCTGGAGGGCGAACAAGCCAGGCGCAGCGTAGGGGAACCAGGCTCCGGTCCCGAACAGGACGGCGATTTGGGTGATCATTGTCAACAGGATCAAGGCTCCGAAGGCAGGCAAATACCCGCGCCCCACACTTGCCACGAACCCGATCGTCAGCGAGATCGTCGACGTCAGGAACCCGGCGACGAGTAGACGCCACAGCCACCCGGCGACGTTGATCCCGGCCAACGGCCCGACATGGGCGATCAACCCGATCAGCACTGCCGCCCCCAGCGTGAGCACGGTGAGCACCAGACCCCAGCACGCCAGCACGACGAATTTGGCGGCAGCGATCGAACCCTTCGACACCGGGAGTCCGAACAGCGTTGGAAACGTCCTGTCGGAGAACTCACGACCGAATGCCCATGCCGCGACCACGCCCGGGCCGATGAACATCGCGATCGACACGATCTGAGCGAGCAGCCCCAGGTACGCCTCCCATCCCTCACCAACCACCATTGCCTGTGCCTTCAGCGCGACCGCGCCGGCACCGCCTGCTTTGGCGACCGCAACGAACCCGAGGCAGAGCAGCGGCACGAGGATGACGGTGAGCACTGTTGTCACGAGCACCACCGTCGAGCGCCGAGTCTTCACGAACTCGACGGTCAGCACCCGCTTCATGCCAGACCCCGTTCTCGGTCGTCTTGGTACACGAGATCGAAGAACTGCTGCTCGAGGTCGGAGCCGCGTGGATCAAGCGTGCCGATGGTTGTGCCTCTGTGAAGCACCGTGATCCGATCGGCGACGCGTGCGAGTTGATCGAGGTGATGACTCGAGACCATGACTGCCGCGTTGTGCTCGACAGCCGACCGCATCAGATCCCTGATGAACACGACTCCTGCCGGGTCGAGCGCATTCGCCGGCTCGTCCAGGACGAGGATGGAGGGTCTGTGCAGCATCGCTGCAGCGAGGCCGAGGCGCTGTCGATTCCCGAGTGAGAGCGCCCGAGCCCGCCGGTCTGCCCAGTGCTCCAGCCCGAAATCGCCGATCACTCTGGCAACCTCTTCGTTGACATTGTTCACGCCGTGCAGGAGGGCGGAGGCCTCGAGGTTCTCTGTGACGGTCAGCTCCGGGTAGGCGAACGGTGTCTCGATCAGCGACCCGACCCTTT
>CAYLHS010000194.1:0-1965 GCA_964383535.1 uncultured Acidimicrobiia bacterium | reverse complement strand
GAACCAATGGTGCGCCAACTGCTGGGGGTCGGCCACCAGGTTGTTGTATGCAACCGCTCGTCCTCCTCAACGGATCGCCTGGCTGCCGCGGGTGCTCTCGTCGCCGACAGCCCAGCTGCAGCAGCCTCCGGCGCCGAAGTAGTCGCCACGGCCCTCCCGACCCCCTCCTCCGTCGAGGAGGTCTATGCGGAGCTGGCAGGAGTGGCACAGCCAGAGCAGATCTTCGTCGATCATTCCACGGTGAGCCCGGATCTGAACCGTCGCTGCGCAGCGGCGGTCGCCTCCGGTGGGTCAGCCTTCCTGGACGCCCCAATGTCGGGCGGTCCCGCCGGGGCCGAGGCGGGAACCCTCACCCTGATGGTCGGTGGTGCCGAGAGCGACCTGAGACGGGTGCGGCCCGTTTTCGAAGCCTTCGCCGCCAACATCACGCTCTGTGGTCCGATCGGCGCAGGCCAGGTGGTCAAGCTACTCAACCAGCTGCTGGTCGGCGTCCACACCGCCGCCGTAGCGGAGGCCGCTGTGTTGGGTTCCAAGCTCGGCGCCGACGCGACCACGGTTCTCGAGGTGCTCGGCACGTCCTTCGGAGGATCGACGATGATGCGGCGGAATATCCCGCGGTTTGTGCAACGGGACTTCTCCGGCGCCACTCCCATCGGCCTCATCCTCAAGGATCTGGGCCTCATTCAACGCGAGGCACTCGCCGCGGGCGTTCCACTCCCCCTGGGTGCGCTCACCCAGCAGTTCTTCGTCGAAGCCGTCGGTCGCGGGCTGGGGAACGACGACATGGCGGCACTGGTTCGGCTCTGGGAGGACCCTGCGGGCACTGTCGTCACCGGCTCACCGGCTCAGGACTGAACCGTGCCCACCTTCTCAGCCAACCTCACCATGCTGTGGCAGGAGATCAACGACCCCTACGAGAGGTTTCGAGCCGCCGCCGACGCCGGTTTCTCCCGCGTCGAGCGGCTTTTCGTTCACGATCTCGATCCACTCCGCATCAAGGAGTTGCTCGAAGAACTCTCTCTGGAGTTGGTGCTGTTCGATCCATACCCGGGCGACTGGGAGGCGGGTGAGCGAGGCCTCCTCGCGCTGCCAGGCCGCGAGTCCGAGCTGCGCGAGACCGTGCTCGCCGCGATCAGCACGGCTCGGATGCTCGGTGTGCCGCGACTCAATGTCCTCTCCGGAATCCGCACCGATGGAGTGGATCGACAGCAGGCTCAGGAGACTGCGGCGGGCAACTTGGTGGAGCTGGCCGTCACCGCCGCGAACGAGGGAGTCACCCTCATGGTCGAGCCGATCAACGATCACGACTGGCCCGGCTATGCGATCCCTGCATTGGCGGATGCCCTGGCCGTCGTGCGAACAGTCGACCACCCCGGCGTGGCGCTGCAATTCGACACGTATCACGTCGCTACCAACGGTGACGACATCCTCGCATCCTTGGAGGAATCGATCGAGTCGATTCGCCACGTGCAGATTGCCGATGTTCCTGGCCGTCACCAGCCCGGCACCGGGACACTACCTCTCGGTCGCTTCCTGACCAGACTCGACGAGCTCGGCTACGACGGCACTGTCGGCCTCGAGTACATCCCGGCCGGGAACACCACCGAGGCGCTTGCGTGGCTGGACTCCGAAGCAAGGCGATGAGCTCGCTCGGATGACGCCCATCAGACGATGCCTGGCAACAGGTCGGCGACCTCCCGATTCACGGAGCCTCGGCCCCTTCACCGGCAGCCGGATCGGACACGGCCGGACCTGGCCAGCGCTTTCTCTGGCGACCCGCCATCTTGCGCACAAGCGCAACAGCGTCCGGGTCTTCCCGGTGCGCATCACTCACCGTGATCCACCCGTCTCGTTCCATGTTGGCAACGAGTTCCTCGCCAAGGCCGCTGCGCACGATCGTCAGGGTGCTCCCCGCGTTCTTGCCAATGCCCCCTAGCGAGATGTCTGCGTGCTCGGCAGTGAAAT
>CAYLHS010000193.1:0-1981 GCA_964383535.1 uncultured Acidimicrobiia bacterium | reverse complement strand
CCCTCTTCGTCTATGGACTCGGCATCGGTATCGCGGCGGCACAGCTCACCAACGTCATCCTCGCGGAGGTTCCGAAGGAGAAATCGGGTCAGGCGTCGGGCATCCAATCGACCTCTCGACAGATCGGCTCGGCACTGGGGATCGCGCTTCTCGGATCGATTCTCGCAATCTCCCTTGGAACACTCGCCACCAAGGGCCTCACGACCATTCCCGGGCTTCCACAAGAGCATCAGACAACGATCGTCGCGGCGTTCCGCGAGTCAGGCGGGCAGGTCCTTGGTCAGCTCCGCGATCAGCCGCAGGCGTCGGCGATTGTGCCGGTGCTGGACGATGCGCTCTCCGAAGGTGCCCGCAGGGCCGGGCTTGCCGGAGCCGCCATCATCGGCATCGGCTTCCTCATGAGCTTCATGCTGCCCGACACGCGAACCGAGGAGCAGAAAGCGGGCCTTTCTCGCAAGGAGCGAACTCCGGCCGAGAGCTGAGCAATCAGGTGGGGCTGCCATCCAGGCAGCCCCACCGCTTGAACTCGGCCTGGTACGTGACTGCAGCTCGCTCAATACCTCGGGGCGAGCTGTGCCCTCGCTCCCGTCTCCCGGCCAGCGTCGCGATACGGGGGTACGAGCTCCCGAAGGGCGCCCTCCGCTAGATCTTCTCAGGAACGTCCATCTCCTTCGGCAACACGAGGTTGGCGACAACACCGACGACCGCTGCGAGCGCGAGGCCTGAGATCTGCACGCCGCCCCATACGATCCCGGTCTCGAGACCTGAGACGCCTAGGCCGAGGACGAGGATCAGCGCCACCACGATCAGGTTCCGGCTGTGTGTGAAATCGACCTTGGCATCTGCGAGTGTTCGCATGCCGATCGAAGCAATCATGCCGAACAACAGGATCGAGAGTCCACCGAGCACCGCCACGGGCACCGTCTGAAGAATGGCGGCGACTTTCGGGATGAGGCCGAGGACGACGGCGAACGCTGCGCCGATCCGCAGGATCGCTGGGTCGTAGACCCGAGTCACGGCCAGCACGCCGGTGTTCTCCGAGTAGGTCGTGTTCGCAGGGCCGCCGATGAAGCCGGCCAACAACGTGGCAACGCCATCACCAAGCATCGTCCGATCCAGCCCAGGCTCCTTGAAGAAGTCCTTCCCGACCACGCCGCCGTTGGTGAGGATGTCGCCGACGTGCTCGATCATGGTGACGAACGCGACGGGGGCGATCAGCGCGATGGCGCTCCAGTTGATGTCCTGCCATCCCCACGTGAAGGAAGGCAGCCCGACCCATGCGGCATCGTGGAGTGGTTGGAAGTCCACCGCCCCAGCCATCATCGCGACGACATAGCCGAACACGAGGCCGAACAGGATCGGCAGCATCTTGAACAACCCGCGGAACCAGACGGCCGCGACGATTGCACCACCGAGCGTCGCTATCGCGAGCCACCAGTTGCCGGCAGCGTTCCCAATCGCCACGGGTGCGAGCGTGATCCCGATCACCGCAATGACCGGACCAGTCACGACCGGCGGGAAGAGCTGACGGATCCGCCCGCTCCCGACGAGTCGGATAATCATGGACATGATCACGTAGATCACGCCTGCGCCGATGATGCCGGCGCCGACCGCCGCCCAGGAGTACCCACTCTCACGCGCCGCCACGATTGGGGGAATGAACGCGAACGACGAGCCGAGAAACACCGGCACCATCCGCTTGGTCAGCAGGTGAAAGATCAACGTTCCCAGACCTGCCGAGAACAATGCCACCGCCGGATCTAGACCGGTCAGCAGCGGGACCAGAATCGTGGCCCCGAACATGGCGACGGTGTGTTGCGCACCCAACACCACCTTCTTGCCGCTGGTCAACTCCATGGACTTCCTCCCTCCATGAGAAAAACGCCGCCCATGGGCGGCGTTTCAGCAGTTACCGATGACTTGATCATCGGGATGTCACCATAGCACCGGGATGCCCGCCAGGTCGTGAAAGCGGGGTCTG
>CAYLHS010000192.1:0-1985 GCA_964383535.1 uncultured Acidimicrobiia bacterium | reverse complement strand
TCGAACCGAAGCTGCGCCGACTCGTCCCCGGATGGATCCTGCCAAACTGACGCGAGCCCGCAGTGGTCTATGCGATGCCGTTCAAACCGAAGCAGCGTGCGGCCACATCGATCACCCTGCCCACCCTGCGAACGCCGGCTAACCAGACCGGAAGAGGTTGATACTCAACAGCGTCGGGCTGAACGCACCAGGCTTGATGTCGAGGCTGCCCGACAGCCCGCCAGGATCGGTGAAGATAACGAGGTTGTCTCCTGTCGGCTGAATGTCGGCTGCTTTCGTAACGCTTCCTTGAGACTCGATCTGAAAGCCGGCGGCCGGCAACGAATCGAGGTAGAACGTCACGATCTCCTCGACCGACTGAGCGAAGTAGACTATCTGCACTGCGGTCTCGCGTGGATCCTGCGCCTTGGTATGGGCGCTTCCACCCCCGAAGACCGCCCCGTCGGGGATGGGGATCTCCGCCAGTTCCGGAATCAACGCGTCGGCCCTCGGCACACCCTCGGGCAAGTCGATCCCTTCTGGCATCGCGGACCCGCTGCCCTGCTGAGCCGTTGTGTTCGTGCTGCTCTGGTTGGTCGTGTTCGTGTCGCCCTGGGCCGAACCGCTGTCGGCACCACCGCCGCCGCACGCCGTTGCGAGCAGCGACATTGTGGTGAGCAGCGTCAGCAATCCGAAGATTCCCTTCGACCGTGCCATGGTTGAACTCCTCTCCCTGGTGCCTCGAACCCGGCCGCCTGCCCGTTGGCAACCGCACCTCGGGCGACCTATCCCAGACGCGACCATGCAGACCGATCCACAACCTACCGCGACCTGCCAGTCGGTGGGCCGGTTTGTCACACCACTACGCTCCAGGGCATGAAAGCCTGGATCCTTCACGACATCGGTGGCCCCTCCTCCTTCGTCCTCGAAGACATCGACTCTCCCACTCCCGGCCCCGGAGAGGTGCGGGTTCGATTGACGACATCCGCACTCAACCATCTCGACATCTGGTCGTCGATGGGCATGCCGAAGCCGGCACTCCCGCACGTGGCTGGAGCCGATGGTGCCGGAACCGTCGATGCGATCGGGGACGGAGTCACTTCGGTAGCCGTCGGTGACGAGGTTGTCGTCAATCCCTCGGTGTCGTGCGGATCGTGCGAAGCGTGCCTTCGCGGCGACACCCTCTTCTGTGAGACGTATCAGATCCTTGGTGAACATCGCTGGGGAACCCTCGCCGAACAGGTGGTGGTGCCGGCCCGGAACGTGGTTCCGAAACCCTCGATTCTGAATTGGGAACATGCAGGCGCCTATGGCCTCGTGTACGGAACGGCGTACCGCATGCTTCGGCGCGCCCGCCTGAAGGTGGGCGACACGCTGCTGATTGTCGGTGTTGGCGGTGGTGTGTCGAACGCCGCGATGATGCTCGGAAAGGAGATGGGCGCGGTCGTCTACGTCACCTCCCGGGATCCGAAGAAGATCGAGAAGGCGGTGTTCGGCGGCGCAGACGGTGGTTTCCTCTCGAGTGAAGACTTCGGCAAGGCACTGAAGGCGGCGACCGGTCACGGTGCCGATGTCGTGGTCGAGAACGTCGGCGTCCCAACGTGGAAGGCGTCGGTCGGCTCATTGAACAAGGGTGGCCGTCTGGTCACCTGTGGCGGTACCGGGGGACCCAACGTCGAACTGTCGCTGCCTCGTGTGTTCTTCAAACACCTCGAGATCATCGGTTCGACCATGTTCGACATCGGCGAGTTCGCGGACGTGACACAGCTCGTCGGGTCAGGAAGAGTTCCCGTGATCGTCGATTCGACCTTCGGCTTCGACGAGCTCCCGGCTGCGCTCGAGCGGATGCAGAACGGCGACCAGTTCGGCAAGATCGTCCTGCGCCATGAGTGACCGGCCCGAGGTGGTTTCCAACCACCTATACTGCCGCCGCAACACGGCGCAGCCGTGGAGCGGCCTTGGGGGCGTGGTGAAGCCTGGAGTTCACGCCGGCCTGTCAAGCCGGA
>CAYLHS010000191.1:0-2032 GCA_964383535.1 uncultured Acidimicrobiia bacterium | reverse complement strand
ACGACCTTCTGAGGTAGACGGTGGAGTTCTCCCTCCTCGCCGCCGCCCTCCTCGGGATCGCGATGGCGCTCGCAGCGCTGCGACTCGAACGCATGCGCGGCGTCACGGACCGCACGGATCTCGTGGATCTGGTGATCGGCGGGTCCGTGGTCGGACTCGCCACGGGTCGGGTGGCCGCTATGGTCCTTCAAGGGACGAACCCGCTGACGCACCCTCTCGACCTGTTCTTCGTTCGTGGAGGCGTCGACACGGGATTCGCATCGCTCGGCTCCCTCGCCTTCCTCGTCTGGGCGACCCGACACGATTTCTGGCCAACGCTCGATCTGATCGCTCCCGCCTCGCTGGCCGGTCTCGCCGGGTGGCACGCCGGGTGCGTCTTCAGAAGCTCCTGTACCGGCACGGTGTCCACACTGCCGTGGGCACTCCAAGACGGTGTCGTTGCGCGTCATCCGGTCGAGGTGTACGCCGCCCTCCTGCTGCTCACCGGGGCGGCTGCTCTGGTGATATGGCGACGCAGACTGCCCATTGGCCTTGCAGCCTCTCTGGCTCTCGTGATCGCCGCAGGAGTCCGCCTTGCGACCGAACCGCTGCGGTTGAGTCTCGGTTCGAGTCCTGCGCCCTGGTATGCAGTGGGATTGGCCGTTGGAACGGTCGCTGTGGTGATTCGCGTCATCTTTTCCCGTAACATCACGGACTCGTGACCACTCCACTCGTCGATCTGGCCGATGTAGGTGTGCGGTTCGGTCGGTTGACCGTCCTGCACGGCGTGAACCTGCACGTCGATCCCGGCGAGGGTGTCGGCATCGTCGGACCGAACGGCTCAGGCAAGTCGACGCTCCTCCGGGTGCTCGCCACCCTCCTCAAACCAACACACGGCTCCGGCTCCGTTCTCGGTGTCCCCTTCTCGGAGGAGCCTGCGGCGACGACTCGGCGGAGGATCGCGTTGATTGGACACCACCCCGCCCTCTACGGGGAGCTCACCTTGAGGGAGAACCTCGAGTTCGTTGCACGCCTCGCCGGCAGCCCGAACGGCGCCGTCCCCGCATCACTCGAGATGGTCGGGTTGGGTGGCGCAATGGATCGCAGGGCGGATCACTCGTCCCATGGCATGCAACGCAGAGTCGAGTTCGCCAGAGTGCTCATGACCAAACCCGACCTCCTCCTCCTCGACGAGGCCCACGCCGGCCTCGACAAGATGGCGGCGGCCCTGGTCGAAGCAACCGTCCACGACGTCAAACGGAGAGGTGGTGCCGTCGTGCTCGTCTCCCACGAGCCCGACCGGATGCTTCCCCTGGTCGAACGCACGTATGAATTGTCGGGTGGCACGGCGATCGAGGGGCCCGCATGACTGCCGCAGAGTTCTGGCGACAGGCATTGGAGATCATGCGCAAGGACCTGAAGGTCGAGGGCCGGGCCGGAGAGGTACTCTCAATCACGGTCCCGTTCGGGGCGGCCGCTCTCCTCCTGCTACCACTCGCGATCGGCACCGAGAAGACGATGCTCAGTCGGATCGGTCCCGGCATGTTCTTCGCCGTCACGCTCCTGTTCGGCATGCTGGTTGCGTTTCGGCAGTCGGCCACGGAGGGTCCTGCGCATCGCGAGCTCCTGGCACTACTCGGGATCGATCCTGCCGCAACGTTCGTTGGTCGAACGATCGCAAGTACCCTTCTCCTTCTCGGGTTCGAACTGGTGCTCGTTCCGCTCGACATCGTTCTCTACAACCCGGAGCCCGTTCAGCAGTGGATCTGGCTGGTTCCCATCCTGCTGCTTGTCGCACTCGGACTTTCGCTCGTTGGGACTCTCGCCGGCGCAGTGACCGCCGGCCTTCGAACACGATCGACCCTTGCGTCCTTGATCGTCGCCCCTCTTTCGGTTCCACTCCTGATCGCGTCGACACAGGTGATTGAGGCTCTTCGATTAGACCGCAGTATCCTGAACTGGATCGTATTGCTTATAGCCATGAACCTCGGACTGGCCGTGGTAGGAGTACTCACCGCCCGCCCACTGGAGGAGACATCCCGTTGAAACGTTC
>CAYLHS010000190.1:0-2078 GCA_964383535.1 uncultured Acidimicrobiia bacterium | reverse complement strand
GCCGCCTCGAACTCGGTATCCCCCATCGTCTCTCGCAACTGCTCGAGTACTCGGTCCCGGCGAGCGTGGTGCGTCCAGTCGATCTCGAACCCGTTGTCCTGAAGGCTCCGCAACCCACCCATGAGTTGGGCGGCCGATTCGATCCTCTGAGCTGACACGTCCATGTCGGCTCGCTCCACGACCCACAGTCCGAAGAAGAACAGGTTCTTGCGGAAGTCCTCGTTCTCGAGCGCGATTGCAGCCTGCTGGGCGAACTCACGCCGCTGATCGGGAACCCCCTGGTCGTGTCGGGAGATCGTTATCGCGGTCCGTGCGAGCGCCTCGTACTCGGTAAGTCCGCCTCCCCGTGCCGCTGCGAGTGCCCGACGAAACACCTGCTCCGCCCGTTCCGGCTCTCCCGCGTTCAGCTCCACCGAGCCGAGTTGGAAGATGGCCTCGACCAGTCGATGCGCTGACCCGATCCGCTCCGATGCTGCGATCGACTCCTCGAATTCCTCTCTGGCCAGTGCCAGATCACCCATGCTCGCGTGGCCTTCGGCGATGTTGCCCATCGCCACCGCATACCCGACGAGGTCCCCGTACTTCTCTGCCACTTCCACGGCCTCCCGATTGAACTCGATGCCGCGTTCCGGGTCGTGCTGCATGAACGCCGTCAGGTTGATCAGCGCGGCGGAGTATCCGCCCTTCATGTCGCGAGCCTCGGCACCTTCTGCATCCAGCTGCCTGTACAACTCCAACGCTCTTGTCAGGTGTTCCTCCGAGTCATGGGGCAAGGCAACGAAGCCGGCCAGCGTGCCGATCCCGAGATGCGCCTTCGCAGCCAGGACCCGGTCCGCATCCTCTCCCGCGGCGTCGAGCGCAGCGTGAAGCCAACGGAGTCCGGCGCTGTAGCGGATGGTGAACCACCAGAACCGCCACAAGGCGCCCGAGACTCGGAGTGCGAGCTCGGGATGGCCCGACTCGATGGACCACAGCATCGTCTGGCGGAGATTGTCGATGTCAGCGTCGATCCGTCCCCACCAGAGCCGTTCATCCAGGCCTCGCACGTGCGGTTCCGCAGCTTCGGCGAGTTCTACGAAGAACTCTGCGTGTCGAAGCCGGTACTCCTCCGCCTTGCCGTGCTCATCGAGGAGATCACGGGCGAACTGGCGGATTGTCTCCAGGAGCGCGTAGCGTGCCTCCTGGCGGTCGGTGTCGGCGGACACCAGCGATTTGTCAACCAGCGAAGGGATCAGGTCGAGGACGTCGAACGTCTCGATGCCATCTCCCACCGCGACCTGCTCGGCCGCTTCGAGCGTGAAGCCACCCTGGAATACGGAAAGCCGTTCGAACAGCTTTCGTTCGATCGGATCGAGCAATTGGTACGACCAGTCGATGGCAGCAGCGAGGGTCTGCTGCCTCGGCAGAGCCGTCCTCGATCCGCCGGTCAGCAACCGGAAGCGCCGATCCAGGTTGTCTGCGATCTGCTGGGGTGAGAAGGATCGGATCCGTGCCGCAGCAAGCTCGATCGCGAGCGGCATGCCGTCGAGCCGGGTGCAGATCTCGGCAATCGCGGGCGCCGTGTCCTCGCTGAGATGGAACGCAGGCTGAGACGCGGCAGCCCGTTCGACGAAGAGGCGGATAGCGTCATAGCGAGCAAGTTCAGACGCTGACGCCGTCTTCGGATCCATCGGGAGCAGCATCGACCGCACCCCGTAGGCGACCTCGCCGCCGATGCCAAGCAACTCCCTGCTCGTGACGATGATCGACACGTCGCTGGTCTCGGTGAGGATCGTGTCTACCAGACGGGCACTCGCCGTGATGAGATGCTCGCAATTGTCGATGATCAGCATCGTCCGCTTGGCCCGAAGGTGTTCGATGAGCGATTCGAGCACTGGCCTACCCGGCTGCTCGGGTACACCGAGGGCCCTGGCCGCGGCGGACACGACGAGATCAGGGTCGGTGACTGACGCCAGCTCCACGAGCCACGTGCCTCCTGGGTAATGGCCGCTCATCGACGCAGCGACCTGAAGTGCGAGGCGTGTCTTGCCCGCTCCGCCGACACCAGTGACGGTGACCAGTCGGGCACCGCGTACGAG
>CAYLHS010000189.1:0-2082 GCA_964383535.1 uncultured Acidimicrobiia bacterium | reverse complement strand
AAGCCGAACGTCTCTGCGATCGGATCATGGTCATCGTCGATGGAAGGGCCGTCACAACCGGAACGCCGAGCGAACTCATCGGCAAAGCAGGCTTCGAACACACCCTGCGGTTCTATCCGTCCGAGCCGGTTCCCGACGAGTTCCTCACTTCGTTGTCGGACGTGACTGGGATTCGACGCAACGGCCGGCAGGTCTCGGTGAGCGGAACTGGGGATGTCGTCTACTCGGTGATCCTCGCACTCGCACAACGGCAGATCGTCGCGCACGATCTTCAGATCGAACAGGCCTCCCTGGAGGATGCCTACCTCGCTCTCACGGACGGGGATGTCGACTGATGTTGGCCAAGCTCACCAGGATGGAGGCGCGACTGTTCCTGCGCGAACCCATCAGTCTGTTCTTTGGGCTCATCTTCCCGGCGCTGTTCCTCTACGGATTGGCCAATCTGTTTCCTGGGTTCACGGATCCGGCAACCGAACTGGGTGGAGCACGATTCGTCGACGTCTACGCGCCGGTTGCCATAGCGTTCGGGACGGCAATGCTCGGGCTTTCCGCGCTGCCCCCAACCATGGCCACCTACCGCCAGTTCGGGATTCTGCGCCGGCTCCGCACGACTCCTCTCCACCCGGCCCGACTGCTCGGCGCACAGATGATCGTGCAGGGGTCGGTGGCCGTGGTCTCCGCCGCCGCGGTTGTCATCGTGGCCGCAGTCGCCTTCGACGTGCCCTTTCCCCAGAGTCCACTCTGGTTCCTTCTCTCGTTCTTGCTGACCGCCGTCTCCATGTTCGCCACCGGACTCCTCATCGGATCGGTCGCACGGACCACCCAGGCGGCTATCTCCATCGGTATGGCGGCCTTCTTCCCGATGCTCTTCTTCGCGGGACTGTGGATACCGAGGGCGATCATGTCCGACACGCTTCAGACGATCTCTGACTTCACCCCGCTGGGCGCGGGCACCGAGGCCATGTCCAACGCGTGGTTCGGAACGGCACCTACGGCGATGCAACTCGCGGTGTTGATTGTCTACTCGGTGGTCATTGGGGTCATCACCGTCCGGGTGTTCCGCTGGGAGTAGTGGGACGGTCGGCCACGGAATAGCCTGGCAGCACCATGAAGAGGCTGACCAGGGTCCTCGGAGGGTTGCTCCTCGTGATGCTTGTCCCCTTGTGCATCGCGACGCTCGCTCCACCTGCGGCGGCGATGTCCTGTACGTACGTACCAAGTGTGGAAGACTTCGTCACCAGTTCTGACGCCGTGTCCCTCGTACGAACAAGCGTCGTGCTGTCCATCCCGGCGCTGACCGGCGGAGGGTGGACGTATGTCACCGTGCCAGAGGAGGGATGGGGAACGCTCGACGAACACTTCGGAAACCCGGCAGTGCTGCGAACGTCGTGGACATGCCTCCACCTCGAAGGGGGACCGTGAGCAGATCCTGATCGCCGATCGTGGAGCAGGAGCCTCTGTCATGGCAGCTACGCTCGGTCAGGGTGACACCGACCAACTCACGGCTCGCTTCGGTGCGGCACGAACAGCCGGCCCTGGCGCTCTCCTTGGTGTGGTTGCAATCATCAAAGCGCTTTTCTGGTACCTGGCAGCTCTCGCCGGCGGCGTATGGGCGACCGTGAGATTGGCCCGCCGGGGACAGGTCAGAGACGCCGGTGTCCTTCTCATCGCGCCGATTGGAATTGGGATCGCATGGCTCTGGCATCCATCCACCTGGAACGGACTCGCCATCGCGATCGGCACCCTCGCCGTACTCCTGGCGTGGTGTGCACGAGGTTGGCGCTGGACCCTGGGGTGGTATGGGTGGTTCTGGGCGGTCACCGCGGGAATGGGAGTCACCTCGCCCATCAATGACGCGCTCGGACGCCTTCCCGGGTTCCCGTTCGAGGCGCCGGAGGTGATCGGAGAGGTGGCCACTCGGCTTGCACCGCTGGTGCTCCTTGTCATGTTCGCAATCCACGCCATCGTGTTCATCAATCGCGATCGGGCGCCTGCCGCCGGAACGCCCGGGGCCGCGTAGACGGCCCTATCCTGTGGCGCTCAGGGCCTGTAGCTCAGTTGGCAGAGCAGGGGACTTTTAAT
>CAYLHS010000188.1:0-2144 GCA_964383535.1 uncultured Acidimicrobiia bacterium | reverse complement strand
CTGCCTGACCCTATACTTCCGGGTCCATGCCTCTCGACGAGGATTCCTTGGTCACCGTTCCCCATGAGCGGTTGCGCGTTCCCTCCAATCACCTGATGCTCGAATTGGTGGGGGAGAGGGACATACATCTGCGCGCCCTCGAGGAGGCCTATCCGGATGTTCGTCTGGTGGCGCGTGGGAACGAGTTCAAGATAACCGGCGACCGCGCCGCAGAGGTGAGGACGGTGCTCGAAGAGCTCCTCATCCTCGTCCAGGAAGGACAGTCGCTCGACGGCGATCGAGTCGAGCGGGTCATTCAGATGGTTGAAGACGATGTCCCGAGTCCCTCCGGCGTGCTCACCGAGGGCGTTCCGGTGGGGCGGGGGAAGGTGGTCCGAGCCAAGACTGCCGGCCAGAGCAGGTACATCTCGGCGATTCGTGACAACACAATGGTGTTCGCTGTCGGGCCGGCCGGGACCGGCAAGACGTACCTGGCGATGGCCGCTGCGATCGAGCTCCTCAGAAACGGCGCGGTCAGCCGGATCCTCCTGACCCGCCCTGCAGTAGAGGCGGGTGAACGACTCGGGTTTTTGCCAGGGGATCTGGCTGCCAAGATCGATCCGTATCTGCGCCCTCTCTACGACGCCTTGTACGAGATGCTCGGTCCCGAGGAGACGGGCAAACTGATGGAGCGGGGGACGATAGAGATCGCCCCGCTCGCCTACATGCGCGGCCGGACGCTCAACGATGCATGCGTGATCCTCGACGAGGCCCAGAACACCTCGCCGGAGCAAATGAAGATGTTTCTGACGCGTCTCGGCTTCAATTCGAAGATGATCATCACGGGCGACATCACCCAGGTCGATCTTCCGACGGGCAAGGGTTCGGGACTTCGAATCGCACGACAGGTCCTTCGCGGCATCCCCGGGGTCGCATTCACAGAGCTCACGTCCAGGGACGTCGTGCGCCACCGAATCGTCGCTGCCATCGTCGACGCCTACCAGCGCTTCGAAGAACGTCATGAGTAGGTTCGTCGACCGCAAGCTCGCGATTCGACTGGCTATCGTCTTGGGAGCGGTTGTCCTGACGTGGGGCTCGTTGATGATCGCCCAGCAGACCGCCACCGTCACGGTGAACGTGGGAGAGCCATCGCCGCAAGACTTCTTTGCCGACCGTCCGATCACGGTTGTCGACACGGAGAGGACCCAGGCGGCCAAGGACGCCGCTGCCGCAGGAGTTCAGCCCGCCTACACACTGAATGCCGAGCGGACGCAGGAGGTCCGATCGGGAATCGACCAGCTGTTCGCCACCGTAGCTTCCGACGTGTTTCTGCCGGAGCCGACACCGACAACCACCACCGTCACCGAACCCCAGATCACAACGACGTCCGTGCCGTCGGACACGACGACAACCGCAGCAGGGGAGACGACGACCACGACCGCGGCGCCCGCCACGACCGAAGTGACAGGGATGGTGTATCTCGACGCCGACCGCGACGGTGAGTTCAACGCGGACAACGGCGACTACCCCGAGCCGGGTGTCACCGTCGAAATCACCGGCGGCGACGGAGAAGTGCAGACCGTGCAGACCAACGAGGAAGGTGTGTACGACGCGCCCGAGGTCGTGGTCGGAACCGCGATCGTGGACGTGGACGGTTCGACGATTCCTCGGCACTTCGCGCTCTCCACGGCGAACAATCCCCAGTCACTGACCGCTCGCGAGGGCAAAGTCCTCGATGTGGACCCGATCGGGTTCGCACCGCAGCTCACCGACCCGCAGACCCAGGAGAACCTTCTCAAGGAGGACTACACGACGTTGCAGCCGGACACGGTCAGCTTCCTCGTGTCGATCGCCATCGAAGACGTGATGCGGAACTCGACGGGTCGTGTTCCCTACCTGAGTGCGATCCGTACGGCTGCCCTCGACCGAGCCAACACGATCCTGGCGCAGGGCATCACGACCGTCGAGGAGTTGCAGAGTGACCAGCAGGTCCTCAAGCAGGTGCCACCCACGGTGTCGATCGACGGCGAACGAGACTTCGAGGCCGGCCACGCCGCCGGCGACGTCGTGTCGATCATGTTGCAGATCAACAAGTTCGAAGACACCGAGAAGACCCAGAGCGAGCAACAGGCGGCGATGAACGAGGTCCCTGACGTGACCGAGAC
>CAYLHS010000187.1:0-2167 GCA_964383535.1 uncultured Acidimicrobiia bacterium | reverse complement strand
CAGGCGTGTCGGTGAGCCCACCTGCGTTTGTCTACGGGATCTTCTTCTCACTCTTCGTGTTCTTCAACGCCTTCGCAATCGTCATGGTGCTCCAGTACCGGAAGGTTGGACGCTGGTCGAACTACGTGTTCGGTGAATCGACCTACATCCTGTTGAGCCTCGTAGCAAAATCGCTGCTCGCCTGGCAGGTGTTCGCCGGGACGCTCGCCCCATGAATGCAAACGGTCCAAGTCGGCACACGGTCCGCCTTCACGAACAGCGGCGAGTCCCGCAGCCACAAGCCCACGTATTCACGTACACCGCCGATTTCTCGAACATCGAGCACTGGGATCCAGGTGTGGTGTCCTCGACGCAGCTCACAGACGGTCCCGTCGGTGTCGGCACTCGCTATGAACTCGACGTGAAGTCCGGATCCGGAACGATCCCGATGGTCTACGAGATCACCGTCTACGAGCCCGATCACAGAGTGGTTCTCGTCGGAACAGGCAGCAAGCTGCATGCTGTGGACGATATTCGGTTCACGAACGAGGATGACACGACCGTGATCGACTACACGGCAGATCTCACGTTTCTCAACTTCCTTCGTTACTTGACACCATTCATGCAGCTGGCACTACGGAACGTAGGCAAACGCGCTCTCGATGGACTGGTAGAGGCACTGCGCGAATGAGCAAGTTGACCGTTGCCACCTTCACGAATATCGGATACCTGATCCACGCGAGACGGTTCGAACCGATTCAGGCCGACCTGTCGGGACGGGTAGCCGTCGTCACCGGAGCAAACGCAGGTCTTGGGCTCGAAACGTCACGGCGGCTCGCGGCCTACGGTGCCCACGTCGTCATGGTCGGCCGCAACAAGGACAAGCTCCAGAAGGCGAGCGAGTCGATCGAGGGGACGACTTCGATCGCGGTCGCCGACCTGAGCCTGCTGGCCGAGATCAGACAGCTTGCCGACAGGCTCCGCCAGGAGCGCGTCGATATTCTGATCAACAATGTCGGAGTCCTGCTCCCGGACCGCCGCGTCACCGAAGAAGGTCTGGAAGCCACCTTCGCGACAGATCTCGCCGGCCACTTCCTGCTCACCAACCTCCTCCTGCCTCGTCTCGTCGCGTCGGCCCCTGCCCGGGTCATCAACGTCAGTTCGGGAGGGATGTACTCGGCCAGAATCGATCCCGATGATCTGCAGTTCGAGCGGCGCCCCTACACGGGAACCGCCACGTACGCGAGCGCCAAGCGGGGCCAGGTGATCCTGACCGAGATGTGGGCCGAGCGCTACCCAGGTCTGGATGTGACGTTTCATTCCATGCACCCGGGTTGGGCGCGCACGGAAGGCGTCGCCCGCTCGCTCCCCACCTTCAACACAATCATGAAACCGCTTCTTCGAACGCCTGAACAAGGAGCGGACACCATCGTCTGGCTCGCAGTCGCAGAGGAACCAGGAGAAACATCGGGTCAGTTCTGGTTCGACAGGTCCGTTGCACCGATCCATCTGACGGAGTCCACGAGAGAAGCCGCCGAGGACCGTGCCCAGCTCTGGCAACGGCTCACCGAGGCCGTCGACTTGGGTGGCGCCGGACCGGCGAGCTCCTAGCTCGATCCCTTCGCGACTCCGTGGGCAGCGAGCGCGCGTTCTCTGGCCATCGAATGGTCGACTATCGGTTCCGGGTACGTGGCGCCGAGCCGGACCCCGAGACTCCGAAACGAACTGGTCCACCCTCCGTGGACGCCGACACGGCATCGAACAGCCTCGGGTCGATCACGAAGAGGGGAACCACCACGTCAGACCGGGTACCGAGAGCCCATGCCGGGTTGTCGCCGAGTCGAAGATCCCGCCGAAACCAGACAATCGACGTCGTCATCTCGCCATCACTTGGATACCTCTGCCAGGAGTGTCGAGAGTCTCCTCATACCGCTTCGGATACGGCTCTTCACCGTGCCCTCCGGCTGGCCGAGTTGCCTGGCAGCCTCGGCATAGCTCAGACCGCCGAAGTAGGCCAGGGCGATCGCCTCGCGCTCACCCTCAGGTATCTCAGAGAGCGCGTTTCGCACCTTCTCCGACAACACGAGCGTCCAAGCCTCCTCGGCCACGTCGTAGTGCTGTTCATCGGGGGGTCGGGCTTCGCGCTGTGAACGCGCAACCTCTGAACGGACCATGTCGACGGAGCGCC
>CAYLHS010000186.1:0-2170 GCA_964383535.1 uncultured Acidimicrobiia bacterium | reverse complement strand
GGGTACCGACTGCCTCCAGGAGACCCGTCCGGTTGAGGTCGTCGTACCAGGTGACGGCGAAGGCAACCAGCTCGCCGTTGGCAAATTCCGCCACCAGCTCCCGTTCAGGGTCATAGCCCGGTGACTCCATCACGTACCGGTAGAGGTCAGCCGTCCACCCGGCCCCGGGGAACGCTGCCGAGTGAAGCCCTGCCACCGCGGCGGCCTCCTCGACGCCGGCCACCGGACGGATCGTGTATCCAGGCGGGATCACCGGTTCGGCAAGATCGGCAATCAGGGCCCTGTTGATCACATAGGGAGGTTCTCCGTCGGGCACCCAGCCGAACTCAGTCAACAGCTCGACACGTGTGGTGTCACACCGGAACGCATCAGCCAGCATGAAGTCGCTTCCGATGTTGTGGCGGCGCATCAACTCGGCAGTGCGAGCTCCTGCGAACTCGAGCACTTCACGCTCCAGCTGTCCGCCGCGAAGATCGGGACGTACCTGTGCGTCAAACCCTCGAAACCGCGAGCTCACCAGCACCCAGGCCGACACGCCTGTGTCGTCCTCCCAGATGGTCAGCACCTCAACAGGCTCGAAGTCCTTGTTTCCGTTGAACAAGTGATGCGGGATATCCCCCGGATGCAGATACCCACACCCGCCGGTCGCGGCCGACGCCGCCGCGTTGAATGCCTGCAACAGTGCTACATCGGCATCGCCTTCATAGGACCGGCGTCGCATTTGCCCCTCTCTTCGACCGAACCCTATCGCCAGCACCCTAGAACGGAGAGAATCAGCCGCGAGAAGGCCCGGCGCGTCACGAACTGACCCCGGTCCGACTACCGCTTCTTGCCCTCCTCGAAGAGCGACACAGCCTTGTCGATTCGCCGCAGGCGCGTCTCGGCCGCCTTCGCGCCTGTGATCTGGTCGACGTGGTACCGCTGAAGGCTGTTCGACAGGCCATCGAAGAACGGGCGCACACCGGCCGCCGCGAGCGCCTCGGCGAAATCGTTCGGGACCTCCACGGGACGAGGCGTGTCGGCAACGGTCAGCACGACGTGGATCGGGTCTCCGGCCGCGAGACCGGTATCTTTGCGAATCGCAGCGCTGACCGAGATCAGATGCTTACCGCCCATGACCCCGACGGTGTTCCGGTACTCGTATCCGTTGACGTCGACGTGGACCGCCGGCCGTTTCCCGGCGCCGAGCTGCTCGACGAGTTCGGGGGGCACCTCGATGCCCGTGTTGTTCCCGAACCCCGACAGCGTCGTGTCGAATACCACCGACGGAGGCTTGGACATGGTGGGTCCCTCTCTCTAGAACTATACTGTACAGTGTAGTGTAGTTGCACATCGCGACTAGGTAACTTCCGATCGAACGGAGATCGCCGGTGAGAACTCGACTCGAGACACCGAGAACCCCGAGAGGGCTCGAGAAGCGGGCACTGATCGAAGACGCCGCAATCAGAAGGTTTCTGAGCGACGGATTCGAATCAACGACGATGGACGGAATCGCAGAAGCGGCAGGTGTCTCCAAGCGGACTGTCTACGACCACTTCGGTGACAAAGAGCGGCTGTTCACAGCGGTGGTGTCGTCGGTGGTAGGACGGGCCGGCAGGATCACCGCGGCCATCGCTGAAGCCTTCGAGTCCATGACCGATCCTCGCCAAGATCTATCCGCATTCGCTTTGGAGTACGCCGCAGCTGTGCTCTCCCCTGACATCGTCTCTCTCCGCCGACTAGTGATCCGGGAGGCAGAACGGTTCCCCGAGCTTGCCCGGACCTACTACGACTCCGCACCGGGCGCCGCGATCGCTGCTCTCAGCGAAGGCTTCGAGCTGCTGTCGAGTCGAGGGCTCCTGGACGTCATTGACTCAAAGGATGCCGCGCAGCAGTTCGCATACCTCGTGCTCGGGGACCTCATGGACCGAGCACTGTTCCTACCCGGCGGGCCGCCGTCCGCCGATGCAATCGAGCAACGCGCTCGCTCCGCGGTTGCCATGTTCCTCAGGGCTCACTCGACCTGAAGGTCGATCCCTTCCGCCCCGCTCCCCGGTGGATCTACACGACTTGCAGCCCAGCTACCTAGTGTTACTATGTACCGGTAGTCAGTAACGCTGAGTAGCTAGGAAGACACACGTGGGCATGACTGAGATGCTCAAGGGGACCTTGGAGGGCATCGTTCTCGCGA
>CAYLHS010000185.1:0-2231 GCA_964383535.1 uncultured Acidimicrobiia bacterium | reverse complement strand
CGCCCTGATCGTGTGGCTGGTCATCAGCCCGAACGTCCTCGTCATGTGGGTGCTGTTGGCACTCGCGTTGCTTCTCGGCATCGTCAGAGTCGTCCCGATCGGTGGCGCCGACATGCCTGTCGTGATTTCGTTTCTGAACGCATTCTCCGGTATCGCGGCAGCCCTTGCCGGCTTCGTCATCCAGGAGAATGCACTCATCATCTCCGGTGCGTTGGTTGGCGCGTCGGGGTTGATCCTCACCAACATCATGGTGAAGGCGATGAACCGAACACTCGGCCACGTGCTGTTCGCCGCGTTCGGCGGTGACGGCGGCGGTGGCCCCGCGGGCGACGAGGCCAAGCCCGTCAGGAGCGCCAATTCGGAAGATGTCGCGATCACGCTCGGCTACGCGGACTCCGTGATCGTCGTTCCGGGCTACGGGCTGGCAGTCGCCCAAGCACAGCACAATCTGAAGGAACTCGCCGACATGCTCGAGGAGCGGGGTGTCGAGGTCCGCTACGCGATCCACCCGGTTGCGGGACGCATGCCCGGTCACATGAACGTGCTGCTTGCGGAGGCCGACGTGCCGTACGACAAGCTCTTCTCACTCGACGAGATCGAAGATGACTTCCCGCACACGGATGTCGCGCTGGTCGTCGGTGCCAACGACGTCGTGAATCCATCTGCCCGTGATGATCCATCCAGCGTCATCTACGGAATGCCAATCCTGAACGTCGACCTCGCGAAACACGCGATCGTGATCAAGCGCAGCCTGTCACCGGGGTTTGCCGGCATCGACAACCCGCTCTTCTACAAGGACAAGACGCTGATGTTCTTCTCTGACGCGAAGAAGGGCATCAGTGACATCGTGAATTCGGTGAAGGAGCTGTAGCACCTTGGAGTTCGGCGACGTCGCACGTCAACGCCGAATGGTGCGCAACTACACAGACGATCCGGTCGACCCGAGAGCGGTTGACCGGATCGTTGCCTTCGGATCGAGAGCCCCCAGCGCAGGCTTCACCCAGGGGCAATCGTTCGTGATCGTCACGGACGCGGCCACGCGACATGCAATCGCGGAACTGGCGGGTGAGGAGGGCTACGTCGAACACGGGTTCGACCCGTGGATCAGCAAGGCACCCGTCCACGTGGTCGTGTGCGTCTCTGAGTCGGCCTACCACCGCCGCTATCAAGAATCGGACAAGGTCGACGAGCACGGGCAGGAGATCGAGTGGCCCGTCCCCTATTGGTGGGTCGACGCGGGCGCGTCTCTGATGATGGTTCTCCTCGCCGCGGTGGACGAGGGCCTCGCGGCCGGATTCCTCGGAGTGCACTCGATTCCCGGCCTGCGCGCCCTCCTCGGCATCCCCGAGAGTGTCACTCCGATCGGTGTCGTGACAATCGGACATCCGGCCCGAGACCGCAGATCGGGTTCGCTGCGCCGCGGTCGAAGGCCGTTGGATGACGTGGTGCGCCGGGAGCGGTGGCGATGACAGACAGCCCTTCAGCCTGAACAAGCCTATGTAACGGCGCGATACGCTGCGAGACTTGCATGGTGTGATGAAGCCGATTCGCGATCTTCGCTCCTACGCCGACCATCTCGTCGCTCGAGCCGACCCGAACGAGGGCGGTCGGATTGCAGCGCGAGCTGCCTCCAGGGCGCCGGCCCATGCGCCATGGCTCCGCCGCGTAGCCGTCGTGCTCGGATCACTGGCGATCTTCGCCGGTGCGAATGCCGGCCTCGCGCTCGCGGCGAACTCATCGGCTCCGGGTGACCCGCTCTACGGGATCGATCGGGCCTACGAAAAGATCGAAACGGCCATCGGTCTGCATCCGAACCTCGCAGCGGAGCGGTTCCAGGAAGCGGCGACTCTCAGTCGACGCGGCGATCTGGACGGCGCCTTCGAGGTGGCATCCGAAGCAATCCAGGAGCTCAGTCCGCAGAGCCACGCCCTCGATGTGCTCTCGGAGGTCGCCGAGGGCATCCAAGCGTCCAGCGATCTCCCAGCAGAGGTCCGAGACCAGCTGGCCAGCCAAGCACGCGAGCTGTTCGGCATCGGTGAGGAGGTCTCAGATGCGGCAACCGGCGACCTGGACGGCTTCGAGAGCCGTTCCGAGCGGGTCCTTGCCGCGATCAAGGAGGCCATGCAGAAGCGCGACCAGGAGCTCCCGCCGGGGTTGAGCGGTGACGCACCCGGCAACAGCGGGCACGCACCAGGCCAAACCGACGCACCCGGCAACAGCGGGGACGCACC
>CAYLHS010000184.1:0-2240 GCA_964383535.1 uncultured Acidimicrobiia bacterium | reverse complement strand
GTGACGGTCAGCTCCGGGTAGGCGAACGGTGTCTCGATCAGCGACCCGACCCTTTTCCACACATCGGGTCCGGCCGCCCGAGCGTCGACGCCGCCGATGAGCGCCAGTCCCGACGTAGGTGCGACCATGCCGAGCAGCAGTCGCATGAGGGTCGTCTTGCCGGCACCATTGAGACCAACGATCGCGTGGATCTCGCCGGCTTGAACCTGGAGATCGATCCCGTCGACCGCCCGCTCGTCGCCGTAGAATCGAACCAGATTCCGAGCTTCGAGCGGCTCAGCCATCGCGCCTCCCCAGCAACTCCATGGCAAGTCGGACCCTGTCGCCCAGTGAGCCGGAATCCTCATTCTCGGCCCAGTCGAGCAGCGCGGCGATCAAAACGCCCATGACGGCTCCGGCAGCAACCTTGGCCTCCAGCGCAGGAACCCCGGTGGATGTGAGCGCATCGATGATCACCTGCTCGGTTCGGCGGTTGTTGGACCACACGGCAGCAACCAGATCCTCATGCTGCACGAGGAGCCGGAACCGGGTACGGATCGTGCCGTCGTCAGGCTCTTCGACATGCGACCACGACTCGAGGATGCCTTGACGGACCCGCTCGAGTGCTGGAAGTGCCGGGTCCGTTGCGGCGACCATCTCGCCGATCACCGGGTCGTAGGGATCGTCGATCAGCACGGACACCTTGGTGGGGAAGTGGCGGAAGAACGTCATGTGGGAGACGCCCACCGTCTTGGCTATCTCTTCGACCGTCACATTGTCGTAGCCGCGCTCGGCGAACAGCCGGACGGCTGCGTCTTGGAGTCGCTGCTTCGTCAGTTCTGCGCGGGCCATGAAGGAATGATGTTAGTCACTAACGTTTCTTCTATGTCGACCCCGATCGAGACGTGTGCGGATGCGAGATTCGATGCAGCCTTCTCGATAGCCGCGTGATGACTTGGGTGTCACGATCTCGAAGGGGTACCTTCGAGGTATGGAGCTCACAGAAACGATGCTCGATCCGCAACCGTTCATCGGAATTCGAGACAAGGTCCGGGACCCTGGTGCGCTGTTTGCCGAAGCCTTACCTCGCCTCCACAAATACGCGGCCACCCAGGGCACCGGACCGGCCGGCCCCGCGATCGGCATCTACTACGAGGACGGGGGCGGGGTGTGGGACATGGCCGTCGGAGTGCACACCGCGACCGAATCCGACGGCGACGGCGACATCTTCGGGGCTGTTCTCCCCGGAGGCAGAGCAGTCCTAGGCCGTCATGTCGGCTCCTATGAGGGCCTCGGTCGGTCATGGCAGGCGTTCATGGTCGCCCTGGCATCAGGCGGATACACACTGCGCGCAGAGCCGTGGGAGGAGTACCGCACCGGAGGCGACGACTCAGACCCGAAGGATTGGCTCACGGTCCTCGTGGCGCCAGTCAACTGAACCGAACGCCGTGGGCTCGTTCGGTTGGTTTCCCCGACCCGAGTAGCGGTTCGCGGATGGCGATGGCTCGTCAACCGCGATTGACAAACTGGACGTGTCAACCTAGGGTGACAGACATGATGCGCCTAGAAAAAGCGGTACTTGCTGCGGAAGGCCCCGACCCGGCGGAAGGCTTGCGGGCAGTCGTCGTGCTGCGACGCCTTGCTGACCAAATGGAGGCAACCCACGTCGCCAGGGCGAGGGCGGCCGGTTGGTCATGGCAGGACGTTGGAGACGCGCTCGGCGTGTCGCGGCAAGCGGTTCACAAGAAATACGGGAGGTTGGGCCGTGTTTGAACGATTCGCGCGGACAACACGCCTGGCGGTCCGGTCGGCATCAGAGGAGGCGGAACGTCGTGCCGATCCCTCCATCGGCACCGAGCATCTGCTTCTGGGTGTCGCAGCGGTTCCGTCGGCCCTTGTGAGCAAGGTGCTCGGAGTGTCGCTGGACGATCTGCGTGCCGGCCTCGACGAACTCGACCTGTCGGCACTGGCGTCGGTCGGAATCGAAATCGACGGTGCCCCGGCTCCGGGCCGAGGCGTCAGTCGCAGACGACCCTTCACCGGCGGGGCCAGGCAAGTGCTGGCCAATGCGATCAGGGCCGCGGTAGGAGAGGGAGAGCGGTCCATCGAACCGGAACACCTTCTTCTCGGGATTCTCGCCCGTCCGGAGACCGACATTGCCCTCAAGCTCATATCTCGCGTCGGGGTCGATCCCCATGCGCTGGCAGGGCTCCTCGAACAAGAGATGCGAAAGTCGGCCTGAGCCTCACCCGGCAGTCGCG
>CAYLHS010000183.1:0-2260 GCA_964383535.1 uncultured Acidimicrobiia bacterium | reverse complement strand
ACTCGATCGGATCTTCGATCGTGGTGATGTTCAGCCCAGGATCGTTGAGGGCGAGCAACGTAGCGTACAGAGTGGTGGTCTTCCCGCTGCCTGTCGGGCCCGCACAAGCGACCATCCCGAACGGTGACTGGACGATCTCGACGTACCGTTTCGCCGTATCTTCGGACATGCCCAACTCCGTGTAGTGGAAGAGCGGACGGGACTTGTCGAGGAGGCGCAGCACCACCTTCTCGCCGAAGATCGTCGGGGCAATCGCGATTCGGATGTTGAGGTCATGGCCTTCGACCATCAGCGACATCTGCCCGTCCTGTGGCCTTCGCCGCTCGACGATGTTGAGGCCTGACATGATCTTCAGCCGGCTCACGAGAGCCAGGGCCATGGACGCGGGCAACTCGAGAACGTCGTGCAGCACGCCGTCGATCCGAAATCGCAACCTGACATGAGTGTCGAGCGGCTCAATGTGAATGTCAGATGCACGATCTCGGAGTGCCTGTGTGATGAGCAGGTTCACGACTTGGATGACCGGAGCGTCCTCCACCCCTGCGCCCTCCGGAACCGCTTCAACAGCATGCCGGATCGCATCCGCAGCCTCGAACCGCTCTACGAACTGGGGCACGCTGCCCAGCGCCCGGTAGATGGAGTCGAGCAGCAGTTCAACTCGCTCGGGTACGTCGGCCAGCAGATGGACGGCGCTCCCGGCCAGCTGTTCCAGACGCCGTTTCGTCTCGGGATCCGGATAGGAGACGACGATCTCCAACGAGCCATCCTCGCGAACGCGAATTGGCACCGCGTTGAGCTCGCGGGCCGCACTCTCGGGGATGCGGGCGACCGCGGCTTCGTCCGGTTCGACATTGCGCAGGTCGACCAGCTCCACCCCTGACTGCACTGCAAGAATCTCGGTCAGTTCGGCGGGCGTCAGGACCCGAGCGGTCACGAGAATAGAGCCCAGTCTCTGCTGGCTTCCATTCTGGCGCAGGACGGCGTCGATCAACTGGCTCCTCTCGATTGCCCCTCGCGCGAGAAGGAGTTCGCCCACGCGGTTCCCCTCCGGATCGATGACCACGTCCTCGGCGGTCATCGGTCTGGTCTCGACGATCTCGCCCTCCGGGGTCCTTGCGCGACCCGATCTATCCCTGCTCCATGGCATTCTCACCTGCCGGTGTCTAGGCATGAGTCGCTCCTCGGTCGGCTGGTCGCTGCAAACGAATACCCTGCGTGGACGCGGCCACCGTTAGGCTGGCGTCGCGTTCGCCGAAGGTCACCGAAAGGCAGGTCATGGCTTCACCCTCCAGCTCAGCCCTCGATGGGTTCCTCACGGACCTGATGAACCTCGGTGGCACCGACCTCCACATCACCGCAGGATCACCTCCCCTCGTTCGGGTCGACGGGGATTTGCGGCGGCTCGGCGACCGCCCGATTGTCACCCCTGGCGCCGTGCGAGAGCTGATCCACGAAGTGCTGACGCCGGCTCTGGAGACGAAGTACCTCTCGGCGAAGACCTTGGACCTCTCGTTCAACTGGCAGAACCAGGCACGGTTTCGGGTCAACCTGTTCTTTCAGCGCGGCTCCATGGCGATGGCACTGCGGCTCATCCCGTATGAGATCCCCACGTTCGAGCAGCTCGGCCTTCCGGCCATCTGCTCCGATCTCGTACGCCTCCACCAAGGCTTGGTCCTGATCACAGGACCTACGGGATCCGGCAAGTCGACGACCCTCGCGTCGATGATCAAGTGGATCAATGCCAACCGGCCGGTGCACATCCTCACGATCGAGGACCCCCTGGAATACGTCCACCGCCACGGAATGGGCATCGTGAACCAGCGGGAACTGGGCGAGGACGCTGACACGTTCGCTACCGCCCTTCGTTCGGCTTTGCGTGAGGATCCTGATGTGCTGTTGATCGGTGAGATGCGCGATCTGGAGACGATCCAGACCGTTCTCACCATCGCCGAGACCGGCCATCTGGTATTCGCCACCCTGCACACCAACGACACGGCTCAAGCGCTCGATCGCATCGTGGACGTGTTTCCCGCCGGGCGACAAACCCAGGTCAGAGTCCAGCTCGCGGGCGTGCTCCGGTCGGTGATCTACCAACGACTGATTCCCAAGGTCGGAGGTGGACGAGTCGCGGCATTCGAGGTCCTTGTCGCCAACAACGCGATCCGCAACCTGATTAGGGAAGGTCGAACCCGGCAGATGCGAAACGTCATCGCGACCGGTCAGCAGGATGGAATGCAGACCCTCGAGGCCAGTCTCAACG
>CAYLHS010000182.1:0-2264 GCA_964383535.1 uncultured Acidimicrobiia bacterium | reverse complement strand
GAAAGTGACCATGAGAAATCCCCTTCACCGCGATCTGATCTTCCTGCACCCGCCGTCGATCTATGACTTCCGGCGCAAGGACGTCTTCCTCGGCCCTATCGCCGACGCGGTTCCCTCCACGGGCGAGTTCGAGATGTACCCGATCGGGTTGACGAGCATCGCGTCGTTCCTCGAGAAGAACCACTACAACGTTCAGATCGTCAACCTCGCCCACAGGATGATGCGACGCAAGGGTTTCGACGTCGAGCGGTATCTTTCTCGACTCGATGCCACCGTTTTCGGGATCGATCTCCACTGGCTGCCCCACGCCCAAGGTGCACTCGCAATCGCCGAGCTGGTGAAACGCCTCCACCCCGACAGTTACGTGCTCTTGGGAGGGCTGTCCTCCTCGTACTTCCATGAGGAGCTGATCGACTACCCGTTCGTCGACTTCGTCGTGCGGGGTGACTCGACCGAAGAACCGGTGCGTCAGCTCCTCCAAGCTCTGCGAGAAGGGTCCGACCTCACCTGGGTCGAGAACCTGACGTGGAAGCGACCGGATGGAACGGTCGTCACCAACGAGCTGACCTTCATCCCGGCCGACCTCGACTACGTCGACGTGCCCGACTACCGGTACGCGATGCAATCGGTGTTCAAATACGGCAACTTGCCCAACCTCATTCCGTACGTCGAATGGATGCGATATCCGCTCACCATGATCCTGAACAGCCGTGGATGTTCCCAGGACTGCGCCGTGTGTGGCGGCTCCGTCTCGGCCTACCGGAAGATCGGCCACCGCCGGCGCCCGGCGTTTCGCTCTCCACAGAAGCTCGCCGCCGACGTCAGGTCGATCATGAGCTTCTCGCGAGCGCCCATCTTCATGGTTCACGATCCACGCATGGGAGGCATGGAACGGTGCCGCGATCTGTTTGCCAGACTTGCCGAACTGAAGATCCCCAACGAGCTCATCATCGAGCTGTTCTCTCCCGCCAAGGACGGATTCTTTCGCATGATCGAGGACAGCGTCGAGACGTGGAGTCTCGAGATCACCCTCGAGTCCCACGACGAAGATCTGCGGCGAATCAACAGCAAGTTCCCATTTTCCAACGAGGTCCTCGAGTCCACCATCGAGTCTGCCCTTGCGCACGGGTGCCGCAAGCTCGATCTGTTCTTCATGGTCGGGATCCCGCACCAGACGTATCAGCAGGCTCTCGGTACGGGCGACTACTACGCGCACCTTCTCGAACGTTTCGACGGCAAGGTTCACGCGTTCGTGTCACCGCTCGGACCCTTCCTCGATCCGGGCAGTCGGGCGTACGAAGACCCGACCCTCGGCTACCAGGTGCGTTGTCGAACGGTCGAGGAGCACCGGCAGGCACTCACCAGACTCTCGTGGAAGGACATGCTCTCGTTCGAGACCGACGGCATGACTCGTGAAGAGATTGCGATGGCCAGCTACCACATCGCTGCGAACCTCAACGAGCTGAAGTACACACACGGTCTCATCGACGCGAAGACCTACTCGACGGTATCGCACCGTCTCGCGACCGCTCAGGCGGTACTCGACGAGATCGATCGAACCGCGAGACTGCCTGAGGATGCGCAACTCGAAGCGCTTGCAGCGATCCGAACCCATATCGAAGCCGCGAACGGCCAGGCGTTGCTCGGCGATGACGAACTCAAGTGGCCACTCTCTCAGCGCTTCCACGTTGGCGGCACACTCGCACGGGGCCTTGCCCGAGGGCTGCTGCGAGAGATCCGCCACACCGTTGCGCGCGCAGCGGGCCAGTACGATCAGGCCCCGTTCACCGGCGAGCGATCGCGGCCTGCCGTTCAAGGTGCCGGAGTGAGAGACAGGTTGGTGAGCGATCCGGCCCGGCCGGAGGTGAAGCTTTGACAACCCCGGCCCTGGGTCTCTAGCCCGCAAACGATCACCTGTCGGAAGACCCCCTGGCCGTCAACGAACCCCGGCGGTGTGCAGGTACGAAGTACGGCCGCGAGCTTCGAAGCCCGGAGCATCACATGATGCGGCCGGGTGTGCTCGACCTCGAGGATGCGCTGAGGACCGAGCCACGACAGGTTCCGGAGGCACACCCGGCATCAGCTCGGCCAGGTATCGGCATGACGCTGCTGGAAGCCATGGCCCGAGAATCCGTTCGCGACAAGCGGCCCTCGCGATCACAAGGTCGCTCACCGTCACCTCGCGATCAGCGCGCCGACGTCGGCGTTTGCCGCCTCTCCTCATCCAATGGCCAGAGCCAGCCCTTTCTCGAAGTCGCGTGTCG
>CAYLHS010000181.1:0-2317 GCA_964383535.1 uncultured Acidimicrobiia bacterium | reverse complement strand
GAGCCCTTTCGCAACAGGCGTACGCCCTCATCGCCCCGTGCTCTGGACTGCCGAACTGGCTGTGCTCTGTGAAGCCCCCGCTTCCCCATGCCCCCCGCCTCAACTCTCGTCTGCAATGCCCGCTTAGTTCAACATAGACGATCTCTCGAAGAATGCGAGCAGAAGCCAGATACTGCCTGGATGCCGTGAAACGGAACCGCTGGAGGTAGGCTACTCTGAGTGGTCAAGGGCAGCGCAGGGAGGTCGAACACCATGGGTCGGGGGAAAGCCTTCATCACCGGTATCACCGGCCAGGACGGTTCGTATCTGGCCGAGTTGCTCCTCAGGCAGGACTACGAGGTGCACGGCCTGGTTCGACGATCGAGTACGTTCGGGACCGAGCGCATCGACCATCTGTATGTGGACCCTCACCTCAATTCGGCGAATTTCTTTCTCCACTACGGAGACCTCGCAGACGGGAATGCGCTCGCGCGGCTCCTCCAGGACATTCACCCGATCGAGATCTACAACCTCGGTGCCCAATCACACGTCGGCGTCTCGTTCCAGATTCCGGTCTACACCGCCGATGTCGGGGCACTGGGAACACTTCGTCTTCTGGAGGCCGTGCGCCAGCTCGACTATCCGGTGCGGTTCTACCAGGCCTCGTCATCGGAGATGTTTGGACAGGTCACGGAGACACCCCAGACGGAGGCGACTCCTTTTCACCCCAGGAGCCCGTACGGTGTTGCCAAGGTCTATTCGTTCTGGCAGACCGTGAACTACAGAGAGGCATATGGTCTCTTCGCCTCCAACGGCATCCTCTTCAACCACGAGTCTCCGCGTCGAGGCGAGACATTCGTCACCCGCAAGATCACGAGAGCCGCTACCCGCATCAGCCTCGGTCTTCAGCGGAAGCTGTTCCTGGGCAACCTCGACGCCGAGCGCGACTGGGGATTTGCCGGCGATTTCGTGCGGGCGATGTGGATGATCCTTCAGCATGACGAACCCGACGACTTCGTGATTGCGACCGGTGCCAGGCACTCGGTTCGCGAGTTCGTAGAGATCGCGTTCGGAATGCTCGACCTCGACTATCGGGACCACGTCGAGATCGACGAGCGGTACTTCCGGCCGGCTGAGGTGGACATCCTCCAGGGAGACCCATCGAAGGCTCGTCAGCTGCTGGGATGGGAACCGTCGATCGGCTTCGAGGATCTGGTCCGGATGATGATCGAATCCGACATGGACCTCGCGAAGAGTGAGCGGACGCTCGTGGATGCGGGTCTCAAGAAGATCGAGTGGCAGAATGGGAGGCCGACGTGACGGAGCTCCTCGGCGCTCGGATGCTCGTGACGGGCGGCGCAGGCTTCCTCGGGTCGTTCGTGTGCGATCTCCTGAGAGATCGGGGTGCAGACGTCTTCGTTCCACGGCGGGTCGACTATGACCTCACCGAACAGTCGGACGTCCGTCGCCTGCTCGAGAACGCGGCCCCGGACGTTGTCATCCACCTCGCGGCCGAAGTCGGAGGCATAGGTGCGAACCGGGCCAATCCTGGCCGGTACTTCTATGCGAACGCCGCGATGGGTCTCAACATCATTGAGGAGAGCAGAAAGCGGAGCGTTCGGAAGGTCGTCCAGGTCGGCACCGTCTGTGCGTACCCCAAGTTCACTCCGGTTCCATTCAGCGAGGACGACCTCTGGAACGGCTATCCGGAAGAGACGAATGCCCCGTATGGCATTGCCAAGAAGGCGCTCCTCGTCATGCTGCAGAGCTACCGGCAGCAGTACGGCCTCAATGGCATCTATCTCCTTCCTGTCAATCTCTACGGTCCCGGCGACAACTTCGATCTGGAAACCAGCCATGTCATCCCGGCTCTCATCAGGAAGTTCGTGACCGCCCGTCGGGCGCAGGCACCTTCGGTCGAAGTCTGGGGAACCGGATCCGCCAGCAGAGAGTTTCTCTATGTGGAAGACGCTGCCCGGGCCATCGTGATGGCCACCGAAGCCTACGATGGCCCCCTCCCCGTGAATGTCGGGACGGGGCGGGAGATCACGATCAAGCAGCTGGTCGAGACGATCCGGGATGCGACGGGCTTCGTGGGCGACATCGTCTGGGACAGCACCAAGCCTGATGGACAACCTCGTCGTATGTTGGATACGTCGAGGGCGAAGGACCTCCTGGGTTTCGAAGCCGAGATCGGTCTCGAAGAGGGGCTCCGTCGGACGATCGACTGGTGGGAACGTCAGGAGGCTCCGTGAAGGCCGACTTCCCCGCTCGCGTACCGGTGGTAGGAACGCCGATCTCGGTCACCACCGTCGACGACCTCCTTCGCCTCATCGAC
>CAYLHS010000180.1:0-2326 GCA_964383535.1 uncultured Acidimicrobiia bacterium | reverse complement strand
GTCGACGTCCTGCACCATGAGCTCGTTCGCCGCTACAAGGAAGATGCGGCGGATCTGACGATCATCTGACGAGTGATTCTCGCCACCGTCACGCGATCCGGATTGGTCGAGTCGATCCACCGTGGAGCGATTGCCGCCATCGATGTCCGTGGTGTCGTGTTGGTTTCAGGTGGTGACATCGACCGTGAATTCTTCGTTCGTTCTGCGGCGAAACCGTTTCAAGCGACCGTCTCCCAGGAGCTCGGTGCCGACCTCGTTCCCGAGCAGATGGCGGTTGCGTGTGGAAGCCATCGCGGCCAGCCGGTCCACGTGGCGCTGGTCCGATCCATGCTGGATCAGGCAGGACTCGACGAGTCGCACCTTCGGTGCCCACCGGCATGGCCGGCGGCGCCAACCGCTCGGCGACGGGTGGTTGCGAGCGGGTACGAGGACCAACGACGAATCTGGCACAACTGCTCTGGCAAGCACGCCGCGATGCTGCGGGCATGTGTCGCACAGGGGTGGTCGCTCGACGACTACCTCGACCCGGCACACCCACTGCAACAGGCGATCTTCGACACGATGCGCGAGGTGGGCGGGCGCCATCCGGGGCCGGTCGGTGTCGACGGATGTGGCGCACCTGTGTTTCGTGGCACCGTCAGGAGTCTGGCGACGGCCTTCGCACACCTGTCCGAACCGAGGTTCAGCGGCGCGTGGGTGGCGATGCACCGCTATCCGGCACTGACGAGTGATCAGGGGGGTCCGTCCGCCGAGCTGGCGACTGCGTTCGACGCGGTAGCCAAGGAAGGAGCCGAGGGCTCCCTCGGGGTGTCACTCCACGAGGGGATCGGTCTAGCGGTCAAGGCATGGGACGGCTCATCGAGGCCCACGGGGCCGGCGATGGTCGCCATGCTGAGACGGATCGGCCGCGCTGGCTACGCCGTTCAATTGGACTCCGTAGAGCGGCCGCCGGTGTTCGGAGGCGGCCGTAAGGTCGGGGAGATTGCGGCTCGCGAAAACTCGTTCTGATCGAGTTATCGACAGATCCTGTGGAAAGCGACCTGTGGATCTGTGGACAAGCGCGGGATCGGGCTCGAACGACGCGCATCGCCCGCCTCGGACCCTGTGGATAACCGACGGACCGGACCTGCTGCAGGGTTCTTGACTGGTTCGGGTCGATTTCGTAGTGTCAGGATCGCGAGGCCCAAGGTGCTGAAGCACGGTCGTTGCCTGTCAAGGGGAAGTGCGGGGACGACCGGTAGAGGTTCCTTGGGCCTCAGCGCGAGCGAGTGAAGCGAAGCCCCCGTCGAGCTTTGCTCAGCCCTAGCCGTCCAGGCCGAACATCACTTCCCTCAGGCTGACCGGAGTCGTCTCGAACGTCTCGGGATCGATACGAAGCGACGCCAATCGGAGACCCTGCATTCCGTCCGTGACACTCGTCATCACCAGGAGCCGATCGTCCCCTTCGACGGTGAGGATGCCGAGTCCGAGACAGCGTCCCGTTCCATCGTGCACGCCAACCAGCATGTTCTGGAGCCTGTTGAAGTCCAGGCCTGTCGGGAGTGATGGGGCGAAGACCGTCGGGCGCACCTTCCAGCGATGCAGCGGCGGTGCGAGCGCCCGCCCGAACGCCTGGACCCGATGTGCCGAACGCTCGGTAGGTGAGAGTGGAGTGATGTCCGGTGGTACACCGGCGACACGAACGTCGGCGGAGAAGAAGCGCCTCGCCATGCCGACGATCGGCTCGATCTCGCTTCCGCGCTGTAGTGCGACCAGCACCGATGGCCGGCACAGCTCCAGCTTGTGGAACTTGAGAGTCTGCCCCGTGATGCCCGACACCGCTCCGGTGGTATCGATGACGATGAGGTCGACTTGGTCTCGGGCTTGTTCCACGAGGGAGGCCGTGGCGATCACTTCCTGGAGAACGAGGTGTTTCGGCGAGATCGAGCCGACGAACCGTAGGTCGTCCGCGTGCGAGAGGTGTTGAAGATCGGTGGTGGTGCGAACCCACTTGAGGCCGACACACGCGGGAGGGCCGACGGTCGTCTGACCGACGTCGGCATCGATGTAGGCAGCCTGTTTCCCTGCTGCGACAACGCTCTCCAGCAGCCACCGGGCGAACGAGCTCTTGCCGGTGTCGGGTGCGCCCAGGAGCATGATGACGCCTCCCTCAGAGGTGAGGTCCTCGATCAGGCGCTGGTGCTGTGACTCAGGCATGCGCGGGAATGGTAGTGAGCACGAGTCCGATCCAATGCGGCGACTTGCGCGCCGAACGGACACGGTTGAGACTTGTCAAAGTGAACCTGCCGATCTCCTTCCTGTCGGACTTCGGGCACGACGACGAGTT
>CAYLHS010000179.1:0-2332 GCA_964383535.1 uncultured Acidimicrobiia bacterium | reverse complement strand
GGTGGCCGCACCGTCGGTGCCGGCACCGTCACCAACGTCATCAAATAGGCAGGAGACCATGGCATCTGACAAGCGACCGCCGATCACGCTCGCGTGTACCGAGTGCAAGCGACGCAACTACGTGACGACGAAGAACAAGCGCAACACCAAGGACCGGCTGGAACTCAAGAAGTACTGCGCGTGGTGCCGGACGCACACCGTCCATCGGGAGACCCGCTAGACGGAAGGCTCGCTTCGCCCGCCGTACTTCGTATCTCGTACCTTGTACCGCGGCCTCGGTTGGCGGAATGACTGTTCGGTGGGCGGCCGTCGACTGTCGGCCGTGGGCTGCCACCAACCCGGGTGTGCCGGCGTAGCACGGGCAGCCCGCCGCTACTATCGTGATGACTCCCACGGGTGGAGAAGAGGGGTTCCCCGGTCGGGGTGGGCGGATGCCCACCCCGACGGCGCGTGTGAGGGAGGGTTGATGGAGCTGGACAGGCTGACGGGCAGGACCTACGGACCTGTGCGCGTGCGGATCCAGCCGGGGCAGGTCGCAGCGTACGTCGAAGCAACCGGCGATGATCCTGCACGGTGGAGGGCAGTCGCACCACCGTCGTTTGCCTCGGCACTGCTGTTTGCAGTTGCGCCGATGTTCCTGTCTGATCCCATTGTGTCGAGCGAGGTTCGCTCGATACTCCATGGCGAGCAGACGTTCGAGTGGCATCGTGCTCTCGACATCGACACGCCCGTCGAGGTGACCGGGTCCGTCGAGCGTGTGCGTGTCCGCTCGGGCGCAGCGTTCGTCACCTTCGGCATGACCGTCGACGACGGCGCTCCGCTGGTCGAGGGCGTGTCGCTGTTTGTCGCGTCGGCGGAGCGGGGGTCTCCAGGGAACGATGCCGGCGAACCGGACGTCGAGTCTCGCGGTCCCAACGACACGCCGTCGCCGGCTGATCTGACACAAGCTGGTGAGGGCATTTGGCCGCTACGCAAGTCGGCGAGCAGAGCGGATCTTGTCAAGTACGCCGGGGCGTCGCACGACTGGAATCCGATCCACTGGGATCACTCGAGCGCCGTCGCGGCGGGACTCGAGGGTGTGATCGTCCATGGGCTGCTGTCCGCTGCGTGGATCACCCAGGCGGCGGCTCGATACGACGCGAGCGACCATCCTCTCGCACGAGCGAGGTTTCGGTTCCGCTCACCGCTTCGCCCCGCCGTGGCTACCCGCGTGACGGGTGAGGTGATCGACGGCGTGGAAGCGCGGATGCGCATGGCGCTCGAATCGGACGACGACCTTCATGTGGCCGCCGAAGTGGCGGTAACCCGGTGACGTCGCCCGGGGTCGAACGCAGCGAGATCGAGTCGCTCGTCGATGCCGCAAAGGCCGGAGATGTCGGCGCTTTCGAGCGGCTGGTTGAACTCCATCAGCACGAGGTGTTCGGGCTGGCGATTCGGCTCGTGGGAGATCGCGAGATGGCGGCCGACGTGGCACAGGAAGCAATGATCAGGGCATGGCGAGCGCTACCGAAGTTTCGGGGCGACGCCGCTTTTTCGACATGGGTGCACCGGATCACCGTGAACACTGCATGGACGATGCGATCGCGAGCGAAGCGAAACGCTGCGGATCCCCTCGATGAGATCGGCGATGTCGCCGACACCGATTGGCTCACCCCGGAGCGTGCGGGTGAAACGGCGATGCTGCGCGACGCGCTGCGCAGGGCGCTCGGCCGGCTTCCCGAAGTCCATCGGACGCTCGTCGTGCTCAAGGACGTCGAAGGGTGGTCGCATGGTGAGATCGCATCGATACTCGGCATCAGCGTGACTGCGGCCAAGGTCCGTCTGCATCGAGCCCACGTACGGCTCCGGGAGTACCTGAAGGAGGAGATGTGAACCGTCTCCGGTGTCGGAAGGTACGTCTGGTGCTGCCAAGTCACGTCCTTGGAGAGGTGCCGCTCGGCGTCCGGGACGCTCGTCACCTCGAGCGGTGCCTCACCTGTCAGGCGCACGCTGCTGGATATCGGACCTTGCGAAGGGCGCTGATCGAGTATCGAGACGAACGGGTGGCAGCGCCGCCTTGGTTCGTGGCCCGGGTCATGTCGTTTCTGGATCGTCCCGTTCCGACGTCTGCCGCGCGTGCGCAAGTCCGCGTGTTGACAGCGGTCGTGGTTGCGGGTGTTGCTGTGGCAGTATGGGGTCGACGACGACTGGTGAGCTGACCGGGGTTTTACACGCCGATTCGGGTGAACGTATAATCCCGGCCGTCCCGAACCCCTAGGGGTGTAGCTCTAATTGGTCAGAGCGCCGGTCTCCAAAACCGGAGGTTGGGGGTTCGAGTCCCTCCACCCCTGCC
>CAYLHS010000178.1:0-2401 GCA_964383535.1 uncultured Acidimicrobiia bacterium | reverse complement strand
GGTTGAACTACCACCTGCTCTCGACGCTCGACGCTGAGTCGAACCCTGATGTCAAGGGGCTCGGCAGGACGGTTGAGGCGTTCCCAGCGATGGTGGTCGACGGCACCTATCGGGATGTGCGGGGACGTATCTACAACCTCGACCAGCGACTCGACATAGCGGAGCTTTGGTGCGAAGCCAAACGAGGACGACGCCTGGCGGCGTTTCGGGGTCCCCTTTTTCCCTTCTACACGCTCCTTGAATCTCTGCGGAACGAGATTCGGCAGCTAGTCAGCCAGCCGATCAAGTAACAGGTACCGCCAGGCATAGGCGTCAGCGATCCTGTCCTCCCGCTCGGTAGGTGCCGATCCTGCGTACTCGGCGGAATGCTCGTTTCTGCGCCGGATTTGGTGATCGGCGCTGTGTGACCGGTGCGGAGGTTATCGCAGTGTGTCCTGTAGCTTGTCGGGATGGACTCGCGGCGGCCGGTAGTCTCTGGCGGGTGGAGATCGTGCGGTTTACCGATGAGTACGAGTTGGCGGCCGGCGTGTACGGGATGGCGGTGGCTGAGCTTCGTGCCCGTGATGAGCGGCAGGGTCAGGCGTTGCGGCGGTGGCTGGCAGTCCGAGACGGTGAGGCGGGAGCGGCGGTGAGTGCGTGGTGGCGTCCTGATGACCGGACGTTTCTGTACTTCGTCGGTTCGGATCGGACCGCGTATTCGCTTCTCGCCGACGCCGTCGTGGACGCCCTCGACCGGCCGGTGCATTCCTTCGTTGACGCCGATGATGGTGAGTTGGTGGAGGCGTTGCGGTCGGCGGGTTTCGAGGTCGAAGTGGTGGAGGAGCGGTTCCGGATCCGCTTCGATCGTGTGCTGGCCCGGTTGCGGCGCGCTTGGGTTCCGTCCGGCTTCAGTATCCACCCGGCGGACGCGGTCGATGAGGACCGGTTGTTCATTCTCGACAACGCCCTCCGGCAGGACACCCTGGGTACCGATGGCTGGCAGGGCGACCGGGACTGGTTCCATGACGAGCTCGCCGAGTCTCCGCCGTTCGATCCTTCGGCATATCTGGTCGCCGTCGACGACCGAGCCGGCGACTACGTGGGGTTGGTGCGGGTTTGGCGCAACCCGACCGGACCCCGATTCGGGCTCATCGGAGTGCTGCCCGAGTTCCGGTCCACGACCATCGCTGGTGCCCTGCTGAGACAGGCGCTGCTGGCCGCCTCGGAATGGGGTCACGAAACGTTCACTGCTGAGACCAGCCCTTCCAATCCAATCATCTACCGGCGGATGAGCCGGATCGGCGCCGAGAGCCTCGGACGGTTCCATCAGATGGTCCGGCACCCACCCTCGTGACCCGGCGCTGTCACAGGGTCAGGTCAACGAGGGACGACTCGATCTCTTCGATCCGGTAGGCCAGGTTCCGCTCGAACTGGTCTGTCGGCATCGCACCTGCAGCGTGCCGTTCCAACAGCCATAGGAGGCTGGTGCAGTGCCGGAGGGCGATCATCAGCTCCATGTCTCGTTCGCTGGTCGTGGGGAATTGCCGGACGGACTCGTAGCCGTCAACGAACCATTCCCGAAGGGTCCGATAGCTGCGGTAGTCCTTGAGGTTCCCGAGGAGACCACCGAGGTCTTGGAGGTAGAAGCCCCATCCGCTGTCATCGAAGTCGATCACTGCGGTCCGGTGGTGGGAATGGAGGCAGTTGAGCAGGATGAAGTCGTGGTGCAGCACGCCGTACGTTTGCGGCGTTGGCGTCAGCTCGGCGAGGCGCTCTCGACCCGTCCAAATGACCTGATCTACTTGGCTGCGATACGGAGCGGCCTCGATCAGACGAAGCCGCTCGGGACTGAACATGGTGGCTATGTCCCAGGTAGGCAGATCGAACCCGGCGGGTGGATCGAACGTCTCCGAGAACTGGTGGATGCGTCCCAGGGCCTGTCCGATGCGGAACAGCGTCGCCTTACCGGCCCCACGTCGGGGACGGCGCACCTCCCCGTCCAACCATGCCACGACGCTTGCGTAGCGCACCTCTCCACCCACTTCGACGACAGCCACCAGGTCGCCGCCCCGCGTCCTGACCGGACGTGGCACCATCACCTCAGAGCCGTCAGCAAGGGCCTCCAGGTAGCTGAGTTCCGAGCGGATCTGTTGCGGTATCCGATAGCCGGCCCGATGGATCCGCAACGCGTAGCTGTCGGCGGTCGTGTTCAGACGAAATACTGCGTTGTTGGTGACGCGAATCTCAGCGACGTCGACAACATCGAGGTCGTAGTGAGCCAGAACCCCGTCGAGGGAATCAGCATGCTCTTCTGGGATCTCAGCCATGGGGCGCAAGCTAACCGGTGGCGGCAACCACACCGCGCCCATATCACTCAGGCGGGCGCGCGTTATCGTGCACTGCGCTCCGAGCCGAACCGGCA
>CAYLHS010000177.1:0-2538 GCA_964383535.1 uncultured Acidimicrobiia bacterium | reverse complement strand
GCCTGGATCAGTTTCAGCAGGATGTTCTCGACATCCTCGCCGACGTAGCCCGCCTCGGTCAGCGCGGTGGCATCTGCGAGAGCAAAAGGAACGTTCAGAAGCCGGGCCAACGTCTGAGCCAAGAGCGTCTTGCCACAGCCCGTGGGCCCGACCAGCAAGATGTTCGACTTCTGAAGTTCAACATCGGTAGCACCCTCGACACCCGCCTGCACACGCTTGTAGTGGTTGTAGACCGCAACCGACAGGACCTTCTTGGCCCGATCCTGTCCGACCACATAGTCGTCCAGGAATTCGTAGATCTCGTGTGGCGTCGGCAGTTCCGAGATTCCGACGGTTTCCTGCTCGGTGAATTCCTCGGCGATGATCTCGTTGCACAGCTCGATACATTCATCGCAGATGTACACACCCGGCCCGGCAATCAGCTTGCGCACCTGCTTCTGTGACTTCCCACAGAAGCTGCACTTCAACAACTCTGAGCCATCGCCGAACTTGGCCATCTACGCTCCCGTCACTGCTTCGAGTTCCTTGCGGGTCAGGATGTCGTCCACGATCCCGTACGCCTTGGCTTCCTCGGGCAGCATCCAGAAGTCCCGCTCGGTGTCTTCGGTGACCTTCTCCATCGGCTGACCGGTGTGGTCGGCAAGGATCTGATTGAGCTGCTCGCGCATCTGCATGATCAACCGAGCCTGAATCTCGATATCGGATGCCTGTCCCTGTGCACCACCCGAAGGCTGGTGCAGCATGACCCTGGCATGGGGAAGCGCGAAACGCTTGCCTTTCTCACCGCCCGCGAGGATCACGGCAGCTGCCGACGCGGCCATACCCATGCACACCGTCGTGACCGCGGGCCTGATGTACTGCATCGTGTCGTAGATCGCGAACAGCGAGGTGATCGACCCGCCGGGTGAGTTGATGTAGAGGTAGACGTCTTTGTCGGGGTCCTCGCTCTCGAGGTGAAGCATCTGCGCCATGATGAGGTTGGCGACGGTGTCGTCGATTGGCGTTCCCAGAAAGATGATGCGGTCTTTCAACAGTCTGCTGTAGATGTCGAACGCACGCTCACCCCGGCTCGTCGACTCGACCACCGTAGGGACGATGTAGTTCTCAGCGTTCATTCCATCTCCTCCACCGGCTCGATACCCAGGTCGATTCGGTTTCCGTTCTCGTCGATCGGGACGGCCGCAGTAGCAAGCTCCTCGAGCGCCTTACGGCGCAGGATATCACCGCGGACGACGTTCTCTCGTTCACCCAGTGATGAACGGAACACGTCAGGCTCCTCCCCTGCCTGCTGCGCAAGCGCCTCGATCACTTCCCCGTACTCTTCGTCGGTCACTTCCAGCCCTTCCGCCTCGACGACGGCGTTCAGGAGAATGTCGGTCCGTACGTTACGGTCCGCCTGGCGTTTCAGGTCGTCGACGAACACGCTCTGATCCTGTCCCGTCACGCGGAGATAGTCGGCGAGGGATATCCCCTGACGCTCGAGGTCGTGAGCAAAGCGATGCAGGATGGCATCTGTCTCGGCTCCGATGATCCCCTCAGGAATCTCGATGTCCATCTCGCCGATGAGCTGCTCGAGAATGCCATTTCGCAGCTGCGCGACGGCGCCGGCTCGTTTCACTTCGATCACACGCCGGCGGAGGTCGTCTCGAAGCTGGTCGGCCGTGTCGAACTCGGAGACATCGGCTACCCACTCGTCGGACAGCTCAGGAAGCCGTTTCTCCTTCACTTCCTTGACGAGCACCTTGAAGGTGACCGTCTCTCCCGCTCGTTCACCGAATCCCTCGGGAAGGGGGCCATCGAACGACACGATGTCCCCTGCCTTCGCACCTGCGACGTGCGGGTCGATTCCCTGAATGAACTGCCCTGATCCCACCCCGATGAGGAGATCTTCGGCCGTTGCTTCGTCCACCGGGATTCCACCACTCGTGGCACTGACGTTGATCACGACGTAGTCACCCTCTGCAGCGGGCCGTTCAACGGTTTCGAGCTCGGCGAACTGGTCACGCATCCGGTCTATCTGAGAACGTAGCTCCTCCTCGTCCACCTTCGGTGTCGCGATTTCGATCTGCCGATCCCGGTATTCCGGAATGGTGTCGAGCTCGGGCCACAGTGTGACGCGGATCGTCACCTCGACGCCGTCATCGAGTTCCTCGATGGCGTCCACACTCGGATTGATGGCAGGAACCAGCTCCGAGTCAGCGAGTGCCTCGGAGACCATTCCCGGGAGAAGAAGGTCGATTGCGTCGTCTCGGAGCCGTTTCGAGCCGACGACCGACTCGACGATCCTTCGCGGCGCGTGCCCGGGCCTGAATCCTTTGATCTTGACCTCACGAGAAAGCTCCCGGGCCGCTCGGTCTTCGGCGACGCGAAGGTCGCCACCTGGAACGACGAGTGTCATGAGTTTCTCGAACTGGCCACCGTCAGAGATCTTCGTATTCAACGTGCCTCACTTCCGCGACGAAACGGCGCGTACACGCCGCCTAGGGTGGCCGACGGGTTTCGAACCCGCGACCTCCGGGACCACAACCCGGCGCTCTA
>CAYLHS010000176.1:0-2566 GCA_964383535.1 uncultured Acidimicrobiia bacterium | reverse complement strand
CGCGAGCAGCTCATGCTGGCCCTCTATCGCACCGGCAGGCAGAGCGAGGCGCTGCGGGAGTATCAGATTCTGCGGAGACAACTGGGCGAGACGCTGGGTATCGAGCCCAATGACGCCATCAGGGATCTGGAAGGGCGGATCTTGATGCACGACCCGTCGCTCGGCGCACAGTCCCCGTTGATCACGCCTCACAATCTGCCCGAGGCCACCACCAGCTTCGTCGGCCGGCTCGACGATCTGAGAACGATCGTAGAGCGTTTGGCCGAGACCCGTCTCGTCACTGTGATCGGGGGTCCCGGGTTTGGCAAGTCGCGTCTGGCAGTGGAGGTCGGCCGAGCCGTTATGGAGAATCAGCCAGGTGGCGTCTGGCTCGCCGAGCTGGCCGGGGCCGACAGCGCACGATCGCTCGCTGCAACGGTTGCATCGGTCACAGGGGCGAGCGAGCAGATCGACACCTTGGAGCGTCTGGCCCAGGCAATTCGCTCCCGGCCAATCCTCCTGATCTTGGACAACTGCGAGCACCTGCAAGAGCCGGTACGCCGGCTGCTCGCGGCCCTCCTGGCGAAACCCGGGGCATGTCGGGTCCTCGCCACGAGCCGGATCCCGTTGTCCGTCCCCGGCGAGTCGATCCATCGTCTCGTCCCGCTCGACACCGGGCCGGAGGAGTCGGTTGCCCTTCTCATCGACCGAGTCCGCGACATCGATCGCTCCTTCGTTCCCGATGCGGGCGCCACCGACGAGATCCTCGCACTGTGCAGCCGCCTTGGTGGCCTCCCGCTCGGGATCGAACTGGTAGCGAGATGGATCCCGAGCCTGGGCGTACGCGACACAGGTCGGTTGCTCCAACAGGTTCACGGAGAGGATGCCCTGGAGACTGCCTTCGAGTGGAGCGCTCGATTGATCCCGAACCAGGATCATGAGCTGTTGTGTTCCCTTTCGATCTTCTATGCCCCGTTCACCCTCGAGCGGGCCCAGTCCGTCTGTGCCCCTCCCGACCAAGCCCTCTCCACGGCCGGATCGATATCACGACTGGTGGATGCCTCTCTCATGGCGGTCGAGTGGTCTGGCGGAGAAACCCGCTATCAGATGTTGGAGTCGATCCGTGAACTCGCCGGCGCGCGTCTCGAACCCGGCCGGCGACAGGAACTCGTGGCGCGTCATGCCGCTTCCTACCTCGACTCGGCAGCGTCGGTGAGCTCGGCATCCTCGCGAGTGGATCAGGCTGAGACGTTCGCCATGCTCGACGTCGAGATTCCCGACTACCGGGCGACCTTGTCTCACCTGAAGGCCACCGGCGACTGGGCCGCCATGATCAGGGTCGCGGAGGCATTGTCCCGCTACTGGTACTCGCGCTACCTGGGATGGGAGGGGCGGTCGTGGCTGGACGAAGTCCCAATCGAACACCTGGACGATCCCGACCGGATCCGGTTGCATCGCATCTCCGGGTTCTTGGCGTGGGCGGTACACGACTACGAGACGGCCGACCGCCACTACACACAGCTTCTCGCGATCGGACGCCGCACCGGGAATGACAGGACCATTGCTGATGCTCTGTACGGCCGCGGCCTGATCCACCAGAAGCGGCGGTTCGAGGACGGCGCCGCGATGTTGGAGGAAGCGGCCTCGCTGTACCGGGGATTGAACGAGTGCGGGCTGGAGTTGGGTCAGTGTCTGCTCTTTCGAGGTCTCGACGAGTCCCTGAACGGCGATGCCGGCCTCGGGGAGCGCCTGCTCGGAGAGGCGGTTGTCCTGCTGGAAGAGGCCGGGCACATGCGGCAGGTGTCGAAGGCGGAGCGCTGGCGGGCACATTCGGCGTGGCGGCGTTCCGATCCTCAGGCGGCGCAAGACCACGCGAACCGTGCGGAGCACCTGGCTCGGTCCGCAGGCGACCCGATCGTGCTCGCCGGGGCACTCGTCGAGCAGGCCAACATCGAGATCACCTGGGGTGACCTTGGCAGGGCGGCGCAGCATCTCGGCGAGGCGATGCAGCCCATACCCGCCGACGACGAGGTCGACACAGCCCAGGTGCTCATCTCCGTCGCCAGATTGGCACTTGCAGTCAACGAAGGTGAGCTTGCCGCCGGCCTCATCTCGAGGATCGAAGACGTCTACGAGCGATACGGTTGGCTTCCCCTCGATGATTCTCCCACCGGGAGACAACTCGTGGAGCGAGTCGGCGGCGTCCCTGTCACCACTGAGGATCCTGTTGCCGACGCAACACGATTCCTGCGTTCGATGGCCCAGGGCGCCTGATCGCCCATCGACTTCTTAAGTGTCTGTTTAGCTCCGCCCTTTACGTTTGAGCCAGACGGGGTGCTATCGCAGTGGAGGGAAACAGTGTCGAAAACGTCGAGCGTCATTTTGGGTCGTCTGCTGGTTGTGGTTGCCACGATGTTCCTACTTGCTGCATGTGGAACGGGCAATCTGGCCGAGAAGGTGGCGGAGGCCGGCAGCGGGGAAGACGTGGACGTCACCGTGGGCGACGACAACTCGATCAGGATCAGCACCGATGAGGGGGAGATGCAGCTCGGCGTGAACGAGCGCCCTGACTGGTTGCCGAGCGACT
>CAYLHS010000175.1:0-2635 GCA_964383535.1 uncultured Acidimicrobiia bacterium | reverse complement strand
TCCCGACGTACTGAGCGATCAACAGCCGGTCCGTCTCGTCGAGCGGGAGGTCGACTCCGATCCTTGCCAGCGTCGACTCGACATCCGTCCCCGCGAAGAAGACATCTTGGAGTTGTCCAGGATCGGTCACTGTTTCGGGGATCTGGTCAAGGGCTGTCCAGCGAGAGACCCCGGACCAGCCGACGATGATGTCTCCATTCCTGGCGAGACTGCTGCCACCGAGGATCGTGCCCGTGGGGAGCGGAGGAGTGGTTGCGACCGACGTCCACTCCAGACCGTCCGGTGACGTCAGCAGCTCCTGAGGTTCAAACGTCAGTACTCTCTCGGCGCTGGGCGAGCCCACGCTCGCAGACCAGGCCACGAATCGGTTCCCGGTCCACTGGATCGACGAGAGGGCAGGTCCCTGGTGAATCTGCCAGGTGTGCCCGTCGTCGCCGGAAGTCCAGATGTAGGGGACCGACTCGCCGTCGCAGAGATATGTGCCGTCCGGGAGCATCCCGACGAAGAAGAGATGGCCAGCAACAATGAGGCTATCTCCGACCGCACCCGCATCAGCCAAGACCCAACTCTGATAGCCGCCCAGCGCGCAGCTGTCAGGCGCATCGGCCGGAATGGGTGACATCGACGGGTCCTCGGGTCTCGGTAGCTCACTCGTCCACGAACTACCAGAGATCGGATCGTAGATCTGGACCGTCAGAGGTCCCGTGACGGCCGAATCTGGCGAGACGCTGCCGCGAGTAGGAGAGTCGTCCTCGATGATCTGCATGATGACATGGCCAACAGCAAACAGGCCTTCGCCATCACCAGGAACGGCCTCGAGAAGGGGTGTGGCGGTGCCATCACTCGAAAGCGCCAGCACCTGGTCTCCTTGGGACGCGTAGAGGGCCCCGTCGTATGAGCGCATCGAAGACGTGACCCCAAGTTGAAAGGGCATCACCTCGACGTCGCCCAGCGCGAGGACCGTCGGGACAGGAGTGGTGGTGGTCGGGATGGTGTCTGTGGAGGTGGGAGTCGCTGTGGTCCCGGGGCTTCCACCCGTCGACTGCGTTCGGCTATGTCCGCTCGACAGGAGTATCGGGACAAACGCGACTGCGACAACGAGGAACGCAAGCGCGCCCACCAGAAAAGGGCGCGGACGCCGCCTCGACGTGGCCGGCTGGAGAGTGTGGGGTGCCGGTGGGCCGCCGCGTTCCGGTGTGTGCGCCATCAGAACCGACAGGGCCTTGCGCAGCCGGTCCTCCTGATCCCTGTTCAACATCACAGTACCCCTTTCAACTTCCGCCTGGCGAGGAACAGATAGCGCTTGACCGCTCCGGGAACGACGTGCATCATGTCGCCGATCTCGGCAACCGTCGCACCCTCCCAGTAGTGGAGGTAGATGACGGCACGCTGCCTCACAGGGAGCCCCATCAGGACGTCCAGCACCTCTGCAAGTCCCCGGTCCTGGGGCGCGGCGACGTCGCCGACGAGCTGCATATGCCGGCGACGACGACTCAAACCCCGTGCCTCGTTCAAGACGCTCTGAAAGAGGTACCCCCTGGGATTGTCGAGGTCCGAGAGTCGTCGTCGCCTCATGGCACGATCGAAGACCGTCATGACGATGTCCTCGGCGTCAGAAGGCCCGACAAGGGCAGTCGCGTAGCGCAGGAGTGAAGGCCAATGCTCGACAAAGACGTCGCCGTCATCCGACTGAGCGTCCTCATGCACGTCTACGGCCATCCTGTCCTCGCTCCTTCTCCCAGTACAACGCGTGGGGGCGGCGAAACGGTTGCACGCGAATTGTGACAATCGTCACGTAGCCTGGCGAACCTACACTCTTGGCCCGAGGCACCATGACCCACGACATCGACGTCACGACCGAGCGATACTTCTCCGACTACTACGCCGACGTCTTGGTTCCCTCGGTGTCGGATCCGGCTCCCGTCGTGCTGTTGTGGCACGGGATCACTCCCAACGAGCGACAGGTGATGCGGAAGCTCGGCATGGAACTCGCCGATGGGGGAGCGGTGGTTGTCGTGGCGGACTGGTCGTCGACAGCGATCGATGAGGGTCGAGCAGCGTTGCTCGCTTCGGTGCAGTGGACCCAGGAACGTCTCCGGGGGGCGGCAGTCGACTGGGACAGGGCCTGTCTGATCGGGTGGTCGCGCGGAGCGAGAGCGGCGCTCGGATACGCCCTCGATCATCCAAGGAACCCGTTCGGTAGGGTCATCGGCCTCGCCGGGCAGTACGCGATCCCCATAGCCACGGCCTCCCGTCCGCCACTGGAGCTCGCATCAACACAAACGGATGTCGACGTGGTCCTGATTCACGGAACTGCCGACCTCATGTTGCCGGCGCAAGGATCGCACATCATGTACGAGACGATGACGAGCGCAGGGACCAACTCCCGGCTGGTGCTTGTCGACACCGACCACGCCGGTGTGGTCCTTACCCGTTGGGATGAAGACCTCAAGATCTGTCTGCCTGAACGTGTCCTGACGCCCGGGGAGCAGGATGTGTTGGAGGTGGTCTGCGAGTTCGTGTTTGACCTCGTGCGATAGCCTGCGTCCGTGGCTCCGAAACCCGCAACGCTCAACGATCTTCATGACATGGCAGCATCGATGCCCGGCGCGAAGCGGATCGAGGGATCAGGCGG
>CAYLHS010000174.1:0-2687 GCA_964383535.1 uncultured Acidimicrobiia bacterium | reverse complement strand
GGGGCAACGTGAACTCGCTCGACGACCTGCCGCCTCACATGCTGAACGAGATCGAGCACTTCTTCACCGTCTACAAGACACTCGAGGAGAAGAAGACCGCGGCGCTCGGCTGGTTCGGGATCGACGACACGCTCGAGATCATCCAGGCCGCAAGGGACGCCTACAAGGGGTGACGGGCCCGCGGAGCGAGCCTGCCGGCTGGCGACCACCGGAGGCTGGGTTGGTGGGAACGGCCCCCTCCGTCCTCGACCTTCAGTCTCGGCCACCTCAGCGTCGCTGCGCTCCTGGGGGAGGTAACACGGGGTGAGCGCATCCTTCACTCGGTTCGGAGTGCTCCGGTCGGCGGCAGGTTCGCGGCCCGCATCGCCGGGTAGATGCCCGCCAGTGCACCGATTGCCAGCGCGGCAGCGAACCCGCAGGTTGCGTCTGCCGGCGGCGTTGACGAACTCCCAGCCACCCAGTCGGGCACGGTGCTCATGGGCGTAGACCGCGACAGTGTTGGGGAGATCCAGGGCGAGCATCTCCACCACCCGCGGCACGAACTCGCGGTGCGGATAGGGATCCAGCGCACCTGAAGGATCAGCCACCGAGCGGCCCCTTCGATGGCCCCGTCCCAACGGTGGCTCCGGGCGACACCATCACCATCTATGGCCACTGGTACACGACCACCTGCAACGACACGGGCGGCCACGATCCGCTCAGACCTCCGCCCCTTGTTCATCTGACGCTCAGACTGCCGGGAGGCGTGGTCGAGGACCTGGGGCCGGTTCGATCCCAGAGGCCCGGCGCCGCAGCGACGCTCGCCTCAGGGTTCTTGCTCGACGCAGGCGGCCACACCGAGCCGGCCTTGGTCGGTGCCGCTCTCGCGCTGATCCCACCGTTGCTGCTGGTGCGGATCCGTCGGGTCGGCCATGCGTTGGTCCAAGCGTGACACAACTGGGGAAAGCGCCGTTGTAGCCTGCGGCGGTGGGCGGTAGCGTGACTGACCCCGGGGAGGAGGTCGAGATGTGGATGGAATGCTTCGCAGGCGATGTGCGGATCGAGGGAGAGGATGTCGAGGCAGTCGCCGACAAGTTCGTCGCGCACGCCCGCGACTCCCACGACTGGCCGTACCCCGTGGAGGCGATCCGCAACTACGCGATCAACTTCGCCGAAGCCAATGTCCGACTCACCGGGTCAACTGAGCGTCTCTCCGAGATCGGCGAGGTCACCGTTCACCCCGTCACCGAGGGCCGCCTCGACGACTGGGCCAGGTTCTTCGACCATGACGCGTTCGCTGGCAACCCCGACTGGGCATCCTGCTACTGCCTCGAACCTCACCTTCCCGCGACCGACGACAATCTGGAGCTTCCCTGGCGAGAAGCGCGAGCAGCGATGGTCGAACGGCTTCGAAACGGTGGGGCGTTCGGCTACCTCGCCTACGTCGATGGCAGGCCGGCCGGCTGGGTCAACGCCTCGCCCCGTTCCAGCTACGGCCTGTACCGAACGGTTGACCCTGACGGACCGGACCCGGCCACCGTCATCGGCGTGTCGTGCTTCATCATCGCCCCGCCGTACCGGCGCCACGGGGTCGCCACCAGGCTTCTCGACGAGGTCATCGCCGACGCCACGAGACGGGGCGCTCAGTGGATCGAGGGATACCCTCGCAACAACCCGGAAGACACCGACAGTGCCCACTTCCGAGGGCCGCGGGACCTGTTCATCAGCCGGGGTTTCGCACCTGCCGAGGAACGTGACCGAGACACTGTGATGCGCCGTCCTACAGCCCCGAGCTAGGTCGAAGCTGCGAGACTCGCTTTTCGCCGTTGGCGATATCGAGTCGGCGGCGCTGATGGTGGGTCGTACTCCTTGGCTTGAATGTCCGAAGATGGCCGGCTGGTCGGCGGCCCAGCCGAATGGACGACGGTTCGAGGCGTCGGTCCGAAGGTATCACTTGGCGTGCGTCGCGAATCCAGGAGCCCCGTCCCTTCTCCCCACAATCCGACCCGCTGTATCCGCCTAGACCGTAGGCTGGCTCGCGATGGAGACCCACACGTTCTTGTTCACCGATCTGGAGGGCTCGACGCGCCTCTGGGAAGCACATCCTGAGGCCATGCGTGCCGCGCTCGTTGAGCACGACGGGGTCCTCACGAAGGCCATCACCGAACACGGTGGCAGGGTGTTCAAACACACCGGCGACGGGATGCTCTCGGTGTTCAAATCGGCCGGCGATGCTGTGGCGGCGGCCGCCGACGCTCAGATAGGCATCGTCAACAGGCCGTTCGCTGATATAGGGACGCTGAAGGTTCGCATGGCGATCAACACCGGAGGCGCCGAAGAGCGTGACGGTGACTACTTCGGTCCTGCTCTCAACCGGGCCTCCCGGCTTCTCGACGTCGCGCACGGTGGACAGATCCTCGTCGGTCTCGTTACCGAACGGTTGGCCCGTCTCGGTGGCGAACTGCGGTTCGTGGATCTCGGAGAGCGCCGGATCAGAGACCTCGCACGGCCCGAGCGGGTGTTTCAGCTCGCCGGCCCCGGACTTCCTTCCGGATTCCCTCGACTGCTCACACTCGACGAGATCCCCAACAACCTGCCAACCCTCGCTACCAGCTTCGTCGGGAGGGACCAGGAGCTCGCCGAGGTGGAGAAGCTCGTACGCGGTGCCCGACTGGTCACCGTCACTGGTGTCGGCGGAGCGGGCAAGA
>CAYLHS010000173.1:0-2704 GCA_964383535.1 uncultured Acidimicrobiia bacterium | reverse complement strand
GCAAGCAAGTCGAGTGGCCCGCACCGAACTCGGTTGGCGGCGAGAAGAACGATGGTGTGACCGCCCAGATTCAGCAGAACCCGGGCGCGGTCGGCTACATCGAACTCTCGTACGCAATGGAGAACAATATCCCGGTCGCCAAGATGATCAACGATGATGGCAACGCCATCGAGCCCACGCTCGAGTCGACGGCCGCGGCCGCCGACGGCATCACCATTCCCGACGACCTTCGTTTCAACATCTTGAACGTCGGCGGTGAGGGGTATCCGATCGCCGGTGCAACATGGCTGCTGAGCTGGACGTGCGGCTATGACCAGGACATGGCCGATGCGCTGAAGGCATGGATCACCTGGGACCTCCAGAACGGCGACGACCTGGCACGTGAGCTGCTTTACTCGCCACTGCCGGACTCCTTGCAGGAGAAGGCGCTGGCGAAGGTCGATCTGATCAACTCGGAAGGCTAGATCGCACTTCGATGACTCGGAGGGCTCCCGGGCATCCGGGACCCCTCTCGAGCGAAAGGAAGGGGAGTGGCGGTAGCAGGCGACTTGTCGGGACGTCGAAGAGGGCGGCTGAGCGCCGACACGACGTTCCGTCTGATCCTCGGGCTCGCGGGCGCCAGCGTGCTGCTGATCCTCGCAGCGATGCTGATCTCGACGACCATTCAGGCGTGGCCGGTGTTTCAGCACGAGGGATGGTCGTTCGTGACCAGCTCCGTCTGGGATCCGGGGACGTCGCGAGCCGAGATCACCGGTGAGTACGGAGCACTCGCTTTCATCGTGGGCACGCTCACGACATCGGTGATTGCGCTCGTCATTGCGGTCCCGCTTGCGGTTGGTGTGGCGCTCTACATCACGCAGGCCGCGTCCAGAAGGGTGGCAGCTCCGCTCACCTACACGATTGAGATGCTCGCTGCGGTGCCCAGCGTCGTTTTCGGGCTCTGGGGACTGCTGTTCTTCGTGCCGACGGTGTTGCGACCGATCATGAACCTGGTAGTGGGCACGCTCGGCTCATTCATTCCATTCCTCGGCGGCCCGATCGTGACGTACAACTACTTCGCTGCGGGAGTCGTGCTGGCCTTCATGGTTCTGCCCATCATCATGGCCGTGACGCGGGAGGTGATGGCGAACACGCCGGAGGCCGAGATCTCCGCAGCGTATGGGCTCGGCGCGACCCGTTGGGAGATGATGCGGCACGTCGTGCTTCCGAGGGCCAGACCAGGCATCATCGGCGCGACGATGCTCGGGCTCGGCAGGGCCCTCGGTGAGACGATCGCGGTCGCCATGCTGATCGGCGGCTCACAGCAGATCCCATCCTCGCTCTTTCGAGGGGGACAGTCGATGGCGGGGATCATCGCGGTGACGTTTCAGGAAGCGGCACCTGAGAACGTGAAAGCACTGATCGGCGTGGGCGTACTGCTGTTTGTCATCACGGTCATCGTGAACATGGCTGCCCGGCTGATCGTGTGGATGACGGGTGGCCACGTCGCGAAGGAGCAGAACCTGTGAGTGCCTCCACGGTCGGTCCGCTCCGCGACATCGGTCGGAATGCGACGAAGCGCAAGCGACGGGATCGGCTCGCAACCGGTGTTTTGATCGCGGCCGTGGTCCTCGCGGTGATTCCGCTCGCGTTGATTCTCTTCGAGGTGATCCGACGTGGAGCCGGCGCCATGTCGTGGGATTTCCTGTCGTCGGTTCAGCCGTTCTCACAACGGCGTCCCGGCGGCGGGTACCTACAGGGTCTGGTCGGCACGATCTACATGGTCGCGATTGCGTCGGTCCTTGCCGTGCCCCTCGGCATCGGCGCCGCGACGTTTGTCGTCGAGTACCGGCAGAGCAAGTTGAGCCCGTTGATCAGGTTCTTCACCGACGTGATGACAGGCGTCCCGTCGATCTTCGTGGGGCTGTTCATCTACGCCATCCTCGTGCAAGGCACAATCGGCTTCTCGACGCTGGCCGGTGGGTTGGCGCTGACGCTGCTCATGCTGCCGATCGTCGCCCGCTCGTCAGAGGAGATCATCAGGCTCGTGCCCGACGATCTCAGGAACGCGGCCTATGGCTTGGGAGCACGCCGTTGGCAAGTGGTGATGAAGGTCGTGCTTCCAACGGCGTCGAACGGTCTCGTTACCGGTTCAATGCTCGCCGTGGCGAGAGCCGCCGGCGAAACCGCGCCTCTGCTACTCACTGCGCTGGGTGCGTTCAAGATCGTGCCGCAGCTCATCGGGCAGCCACAGTCGGCGTTGCCGCTCCTGGTCTACTCGGAGGCCCGGGGGCCGTACGAGGCTGCCCACGCCCGTGCCTGGGCCGGGTCGCTGGAGCTGATGTTGCTGATTCTGATTCTGACGATCATTGCGAGGACGATCAGCAGACGAGCCAAAGCCCGCTAGGACCTACCGCAGGCGGGTCCGTGCGTTGTACGGCGCATTTCGTATCTCGTGACGGTCGTTGTCCTTGGCGATTCCAGTCGCACCCACGATACGCACCACGAAGTACGCGTGGTCGAGCAAGGCGCGATGACGCTCAATAGTGCTGGACTGCTTCGAGGAATTTGCGGGTTCGTTCTTGCTGCGGATTCAGCAGGATCTCCTCCGGCGTGTTCTCTTCCACGACGACACCACCGTCGATGAACGTCACCCTGTCGCCTACCTGTCGGGCGAACCCCATCTCGTGGGTGACGACCATCATCGTCATGCCCTCTTCGGCGA
>CAYLHS010000172.1:0-2729 GCA_964383535.1 uncultured Acidimicrobiia bacterium | reverse complement strand
GCGTCAGCAAGCCCGAGCGGATTGCCGAGACGTTGGAGTGGGCCCGATGGCCCATCCCCGACGCAGTGTGGGACGAGCTGTCGGCGCTGCCCTTCTCTGTGGCCGACCCCGAGGCAACCCGGGAGTACGAGGCCGGCTGACACCGCGATGGCATCGCTACGCCAAGTCGCCAGTTCCTCGAAACGTCGCTGGAGCCCCGTGTCGCAGCCAATTCTCAAGCGTCGGCGGGCCCCGGATTCCGACCCTGCCCGATTGCTACGAGCGTCCGGCTCGCCAGACTCCAAACGACCGCCCAGGGAGCTCGGCGGTGTCGGAGGGACGACTCGAGGAATCAGTCCACGAGGCGCTCCCGCAGGCATGGTTCCGCCGGCGGTGTGATCAGCACTGCCGCTCGCGATCACCTCGTACTCCTCTTCAGGAGGACAAGGCGCAACCGCGAAAGCCGGTCACCGTCCGGTCAGACGGCTCTGCTCGGCTTGTCCTTGACAGCGTTCTTCTTCGCCTTCTTGTCGAGGCGCTTTTGTTTGAGATCCTTGGCAGCCACCTTCTTGGTGCTCCTGCCACCCTTGTCCTTGGTTCCCATCAGTGCCTCCTGACCGGCCGCCGAGCCGGTGGCCGAGCCCTATTGTCTCACACCATCCCCCCACGGTCCTCGTTTCGTACCAGAACAACCCGGTCCGACGACATGTCCCCACGAGCCCCGGACCGGGAATGCCAGAAACGCGGTGACGCGCGATCTTCGAGCCATCCTGCCTTCGCATCCGCCGGGAACCGGAGTCGAAAGGCCTGGGCTTCCCGTCTCCCTCACCATCGCCTGCCGTTTCGAGCGGCGCTCCCCGGCCCGAGATCGGCATCCCTGAACACACCTTCGCTGGGCGAACCGAGTCGCGAAATCTTTGCTTCAGCTGCATTTGTGCGGGCAACGGGTTGGGTCTATCGTGCAGCTTCCGGATTGGGGGCAACCCCGGACCGGACCGGAAGCGATCGAGAGGTCACTCCGGGTACTCACTGGGAGACCAGCCCTTCGGGGTTCGGAGTCTCAGGGGGTCGGAAGCCCCGAGAGGGTCAAGGTTTCGATCGAGACTCCCTCGGGGTTCTTCGCGTCCTGACGCCACTGCATTCGGCCGGTACCAACCACTCCACTCGATCTCCTGACCGCACTACCCATCCCCCGTTTGCGGGTGCTCAGCCTCTGAGAAATCGCTGCTTCTGCACACGAAACGGCCGGCAGGCCAGCTGCGCATTTGGGAGACAGTCCGCGCTGAAGGCGTTCTGCTGGTCGAAGTAGTCCACAGACCCCGCGGCGAAGGACAGTGTCGGAACGCCGAGCGGCGGCAACGGCTGGAATACCACGATGGGACCGTCCGAGTAGTCGAACCGGTGGGACGCGACAGCCACAACCGTCATGCTCGTCGAGCTGGTCGGCGTGGCAACGGTCGTGTTCGCCGCGACGGTGCTGGTGGTCTCTCGTTGCGCCCCGCCCGAACAAGTGGCCGCCAGGGCACAGGCAGCAACGATCCAACCGACTCGTGTTCCCATCAGCGACGCCGGCCCACAGCGAGCGGACTGCTCACACCTCCAGACGCCGCCTAGCGACCGACAGATCCCCTTGGTACGAGTTGGTGACCTGGATCGACGTGTAGCCCATGGCCACATTGATGTCGAGCATCGGCTGGTTCGAACCGGCGTTCGTCGTGTCGATCCGTTCGATCATCGGCCAGTCGGCGACGATCCGTTCGATCATCGATGCCTTGAGCAGACGACCGAGACCCTTGTTGCGGTGGTCGGGGTGAACGATCGTCTCCGCCTGCCAGGCCTGGGCGGGCTGGAGCTGGTCGGTCTGGATGCTGGTCGAGCCGACGAACTCGCCGCTCGGCCGGTGGACGGCAACACAAGTGAGGAAGCCGTTGTTTGAGGCGGCGATATTGCGTTCCTCTTCCCGCCACCTTGCCGGCTCCAGAATCTCGTCGTCCTGGACGTAGTCCTCCATCGGGGCGGTGTTCATCTGAAACTGGAGTTCGCAGTATCTGTCGACGACATCGTCGGGGAAGGGGGTCTCCAAGTCGAGGAGCTCGTAGTCCGCGGCCCGCTCGGCGGCCCGCTCGATCCAGGTCCGCATCAGCCCCATGTCGATGTCGGCCACTACCAGCCGGCTGCGCTTCTCCCGGTAGACCGACTTCAACCCGGCTCGCTCACACAGCTGTGCCGCCGGATGGCCCTCGACAACGTACGTGTTGAGCCGCTTCCGCCCGTGTTCCTCGAGCCGGTCAAACACCACCTTGGCAAGGCTTCGGGCGTGTCCTCTTCCCCGATCTGCCGGCCGCACGTAGATCCACCCGAATCCGTTCTCGAGGTTCTGCTCGAGGTTCATCCACGCCACGGCCGAAGCAACGATTGCTCCGCCGTCCCTCAGCAACCATCGAGGAATCGACTCGTCGCTCCGCATGCGCCTCCAGTCGGCGGCGCGGCGCTCATAGGGTGTCGGTGGATCGCCCGGCAGCAGCTCGGCATTCAGCGGGATGTAGTACTCGTGCATCTCTCTGAGGAGGTTCTCAGACGCGCTGTGCGTGTCCACCTCTTGGATCTGGATCGACATCTCGATCGGAGTGTACGGGCGGGCTGGGTGCGACTCGGGGGAATATCCGCAGCTCATGCACGGCCGGTTTGCACCGCCCAACTCGGGACGGTTCCGTGACACGGATTTCGACTGATACTGTGGCCGGCAAGAG
>CAYLHS010000171.1:0-2813 GCA_964383535.1 uncultured Acidimicrobiia bacterium | reverse complement strand
CTCGAGGAGTACCGCAAGTACCTCGAGAAGGACTCCGCCCTCGAGCGACGTTTCCAGCCGGTGCAGGTCGACGAGCCGAACGTCGCCGAAACGATCCAGATCCTCGATGGTCTGAAAGACCGGTACGAGGAACACCACAACGTCCGGTACACCGAGGACGCGCTCGTGAGCGCCGCGAACCTCGCTGACAGGTACATCGCGGACAGGCATCTTCCCGACAAGGCGATCGACCTGATCGACGAGGCCGGGAGCCGTATGCGTATCAACCGCACCGGATCGTCGCCGGACCTCAAGGACATCGACGTCAGGGTTCGGGCCGTCCGCGACCAGAAGGCCGACGCGGTCAGGGCCCAGCAGTTCGAACATGCCGCGCAGCTTCGCGACCAGGAGCGGCAGCTCATTGCCGAGCGTATGGAGCGCGAACAGGCGCTGAAGGCGTCCGGTGCCGCGGCGGCATGGGTGATCGACGAAGAAGAGATCGCCTCGGTGCTCGCCCAATGGACCGGGATTCCCGTGCACCGCCTGACCGAAGAGGAAACAGAGCGGCTGATCCACATGGAAGAGAACCTCCACAAGCGGATCGTCGGCCAGCACGACGCGATCGTCGCCGTCTCCAAGGCGATCCGCCGCACCCGCGCCGGACTGAAGGACCCGAAGCGGCCCGCCGGCTCGTTCATCTTCCTCGGACCCTCGGGCGTGGGCAAGACCGAGACCGCCAAGGCGCTCGCGGAGTTCTTGTTCGGCGACGAGGACGCGCTGATCCAGCTCGACATGTCCGAATACATGGAAAAGCACACCGTCAGCCGGCTCGTCGGGTCGCCTCCCGGATACGTCGGGTATGACGAAGGCGGCCAGCTGACCGAGGCAGTACGCCGCAAGCCATTCTCGGTTGTCCTCTTCGACGAGATCGAAAAGGCCCATCCCGACGTGTTCAACACGCTTCTGCAGATCCTCGAGGATGGGCGTCTGACCGACGCGCAGGGACGTCATGTCGACTTCAAGAACACCGTCGTCATCATGACCTCCAACCTCGGTACCGCCGACTTGCGCAAGAAGGCGGTCGGGTTCGTGGCGGGCGCCGACGACGTCAACTACGACAGGATGCGAGAGAAGGTCCTCGATCAGCTCAAGAAGCATTTCCGACCCGAGTTTCTGAACCGCATCGACGAGGTAATCGTGTTTCACGAACTGTCCCTCGGCGAGGTCAAGGAGATCATCGACCTGATGTTGGTGAGAGTGCGTGATCAGCTCCGGTCGAGGAGTCTCGAGTTGGTGCTCACAGACACCGCGAAGGAGCACCTGGCGCGACTCGGGTACGACCCCGAGCTTGGCGCCCGTCCGCTGCGCCGAGCGATCCAGCGGATGCTCGAGGATCCCCTCTCAGAGCACGTCCTCCGTGGAGAGTTCAAAGCCGGCAGCACGATCATCGCCGACCGTGTGGAGGACTCCGAGGAGATGGCGTTCGAGGAGATCGAGGCTCCCGACCGTCCGTTGATCGAGCTGGCGGGCCAGGACAGCTGAGGACGGCGATCCTCAGCCGACAGCGAAGCCTTCGGCTTCAAGTCTCCAGCTGTCAGCCGACAGCGAACAGCACACAGCAGACAGCTGTCAGCACGCCGATCCGTGCGTCGACCTGAGGGTTCGAGCAAGAGATGTGAGCACCATGCGGAGTTCTCTGGCCTGCTTGGCGAGGCGACCATGATCATCGTCGTCCAGAATCCCGAGATCATGGGCGAGGATCAGCTGGTAGGTGGTTTCGCTTGCCGATCCAAGGGCCATGTCCAGGAACCCGGCGAACTCGGTGTCACTGCGCCTCCCCGCCCGGCGATGTTCTTTGGCACTGAGCTGGCCGAGCGACGGATCTGCCGGGTGAGCTCGTTCCGCTCTTCTCGAGGGAACACTTCGGTGGTGCGAGAGATGTCGAGCACCAGAGAGTGGGCCCTCTGCCAGACGTTGAGCTTCGTGAAGTTCCTCACAATGCGGTGGTATCAGTCCGCTTGGTCGGTGTCCACCCCTGCGCTCTGGCTGTTCGCTGTCAGCAGTCGACTGTTAGCTTCCTCGTGTGCATCGTGCCTTCAAGACGCTCGTCATCGTCACGTCCGCATACATCGCGGCGCAGATGCTGTCAGATATCGCGTCGCTGCGGATCGTTACGATCGCCGGTCTGTCGATGGATGCCGGGACGATCATCTATCCGTTCACGTTCACGTTGCGGGACCTCGTCCACAAGGTTGCCGGCAAGCGTGTCGCCCGACTCCTGATCATCCTGGCGGCGGGCATCAACCTCGCGATGGCTCTGTTGTTCTGGTTGGTGTCCAACTTGCCGCCTGCACAGGACGTCGGTCCTCAGGCCACGTTCGGCGCCGTTCTCGCTCCCGTGTGGAGGATCGTGCTCGCGTCGATCTTCGCCGAGGTGGTGTCGGAGCTGACCGACACGGAGGTGTACTCGGCTTGGGTGAGGAGAGTCGGTGAGCGATGGCAGTGGGGACGCGTGGTGTCGTCCAACGCGGTCTCCGTGCCGCTGGACTCCTTGCTGTTCACGACGCTGGCGTTTGGTGGCGTGTACACGTGGGGCGTGGTCTACTCGATCTTCTGGGCGAACGTGGCGATCAAGGCAGTCGTGACGGTTGTTTCGATTCCTTGGATCTATCTGGTCCGACCCGAGCCCGTTCCCGGCTTGGTCGACTGAGCTACCCGACGACTACACTGCGCGGGTAACCGGGCTTCAGCCCGTGCACGACTGAGGAGGGCGTGTGAGAACCAGAAACAAAGCGTTGCTCGTGCTCGCCGTGTTCGCATTGATCGCGACTGCA
>CAYLHS010000170.1:0-2826 GCA_964383535.1 uncultured Acidimicrobiia bacterium | reverse complement strand
AGGAACGTGAGCCCCAGCGTGTCTCGGTAGAACTCGACCGCCGAGACGAGATCCTCGACCGTGATGTGGATCTGCCCTATCGACCTGATCACCATGCCGTACGTCTTTTCATTGAGTGCGGTGAATGTTTAACATCTCTCATATGTCTACGTCAAGTCCTCTCCCCGAGGTCCCCTCAGGACTTCCTTCCGATCAGATCCACCAGACCGCCTCGATTCTCAACTCCGTGGCCGTGCGGCTCCTTCGCAGGATCCGCGAGTCGGATCGTGCGGCAACCGGCCTCACGGCAGCCAGAGCGTCGCTCCTTTCGGTCCTCGTCTACGGAGGGTCACAGCCGATCGGGCGGCTGGCAGATATCGAGCAGGTCACGCCGCCGGCGATCACCAAGCTCGTCGACGGGCTCGAGAGCGAGGGACTCGTGTCGAGGCGGCGGTCCCACGCCGATAGACGAATCGTCGAAGTGACTGCCACCCCTTCCGGCCGGATGGCGCTCGAACGAGGACGGACGGCGCGGGTGACGGCACTCGCCGACCTCCTGAAGGATCTGTCCGACCGTGATCTCGGTGCCGTGCGCAGTGCCGCGGAGCGCCTGGCGCGTCTGGTCGGTTGAACCATCGAGGGACCGACGTCGCCCTGCGGGACCGGAAGAGGCGACGCCGTGTACGCCCGAAACCCTCAGCTCATCCGACCGAGATGTACTTCCCGCCCGGTGACGGCTCGGTAGATGACTTCGATGGCGACCGCCAGAGCGATCATCCCGGCGAGGATCCACAACTGGCCACGGGTCGCTGTGTCCTGCCACACCTGCCAGCAGAGCGCCACCAGCGCGATCAGACAGGCGAGGGCACCGAGCCACGAGATCCACGGTCTGCTGTACGTTTGACCGGCCATCCTGGCATTGGCGACGTTCACCGCCATGAAGACGAGGAGGAAGCCGGCACTCCCCATCGTGGCAATGGCGTGCAGGGGCAGGAGGTTGGCTATGAGCAGGGCGAGCACCGCGTAGATGATCATCCCCTCGGGGTGTTCGTGAAAGAGGCCGCGCTCCAGTTCCTTGGGAAGCTCGCCGGTCTTGGCAACCACGTAGGTGAGTCTTCCGGAACCGTAGAGCGTCGCGTTGATCGCCGAACTAGTCGCCAGCAGCGCAGCCACAACGATCATCACGAATCCGGCCCTTCCGAGGAATGACTCCGCTGCGACGGCGAGTGCATAGTCGGCCTGTTCCCCTACGGTTGCGAACTCGAGATGCCCCACGACCACGATGGCGATGAGTGCGTACCCGACCATCACCGCGAGTACGCCGCCCATGTAGGCGATGGGGAGCGATCGCTTCGGATTCCGGATATCGGGAGCTGCGTTTGCGATCAGCTCGAACCCCTCGTAGTTGAGGAAGATGATCATCGCTCCCGACACGATCCCCCAGACCGGGACGTAGGTGGATACGCCGAGCCGGCTCGCATCCAGCGGTGCGATCAGGCCGGCGATGACAAACACCGCCAGCAGCAGCATCTTCGCGAGGTTGAAGGCGTTCTCCGATCGGACCACGAGGTGCGCACCGAGGAGGTTGACGACCGACAGTACGACGATCACGCCGGTGATCAGTACGTGCTCCCACGCGCCCGATGGCAGCAGATTGGCACCGTAGCTACCGAACGCGAACGCGTAGATGGCCAGCAGGACCACGTAGCTGAGACCGAGAAGGATGTTGAGGCTGCCGGTGAAGATTCCCGTCCCATAGGCGCGGTTGAGGAAATCCACGGTCCCCCCTTGCCCCGGGTAGGCGAGGGTGAACCTGAGATAGGAGTAGGCGGTGAGCAGTGCGACGACGCCGGCGGCGATGAAGGCAACGGGGGCCGCGCCTTTGGTGAGTTCGATGGCCAGCCCGGTGACAGCGAAGATCCCGCCTCCCACCATGCCGCCGACCCCGATCGACAACACCGACAAGGTGCCGAGACCCTTCTCGTGGGAACGCTCCATGTGCTCTGTGAGCGTACCGCCACCTGGAACGGGTCGCTGTGGGTACGATGGCCGACGAGGAGACAGACTTGACGCGGGCATACGTCGGTATCGCACGCTTCGAAGATCCCCTCCGTGTACTGGTCAGGTTCCGGCCATCGCGTGAACTCGCGGTAGCGTGCTGATCAGTATGCGAGAGGAATGGATCGCCGGCGATCCAGAAAGCACGCTCGACCTGTGGGGCTACAGGCGCCGAGTCGCCGATATCTACGCCCGAGTACGGGCTATGCCTCCAGTGGACGGGTGGCAGTTCTGGGTGTCCGCACGCGACGAGCTGTTTCGAACCCATCCGCAGAGTCCCCTTCCGTTGCAGGAACGCGGCTCGTTCACCGGACTCCCCTACTGGCCGCCCGATCCGGACCTACGCGTCGTCGCCACGGTGCAACCGACCTCTTCAACCGAGATCCTCCTCGCTCACAGCGGCGGAGGAGCAACACCGGCCCGCAGCTTCGGCGAAGCGCGTTTCCATCTCGCGTCGGAGGACCTATCGCTCGTCATGTACTGGCTCGAGGACTACGGCGGCGGCGTGTTCATCCCGTTCGGTGACGCAACGAACGGACGGGAAACGTATGGCGGCGGCCGATACCTGATCGATAGCGCGAAGGGAGCAGACCTGGGGCATGAGGGAGATCGTGTGACACTCGACTTCAATTTCGCCTACCACCCGTCGTGCGTCTACGACACCCGCTGGAGCTGCCCCCTCCCCCCGATTGAGAATCGCTTGCCCCTCGCTATCCGAGGCGGCGAACAGCTGCGGCGGTAGCATGCTGTCGTGACTGATCAAGGCAACGTTGACCGTCTGGACAGACT
>CAYLHS010000169.1:0-2842 GCA_964383535.1 uncultured Acidimicrobiia bacterium | reverse complement strand
ACGCCCGACCCGGAGACCCTGCCTGACGGCGCCCCGATCCTGCATGTGCACGCGACCGAGATCGCCGGCGGTTTGGTGATCGCCAATGCCGAGTCGGACTCGCACGTCGTCCGAACCTAGTCGTCCGGAGTCGTGCGGACCACGGGCAAACCTGCGGTCCGCCACGCCCTGAACCCGCCTGCCAGATCGCCGGCGTGGGCGAACCCCATGTCGACGAGCGTTGCGGCGCCCAGACTGGACGAGTAGCCGTCGTTGCACATGAGGATCAGGGTCAGATCGAGGCGTGCGATCCGGTCGTCGCTCCATTCGGAGTCGGGATCGGCACGCCACTCGAGCACGGTTCGGGGGACGATGACCGCCCCTTCGATGCTCCCCTCCGTGGCGCGGTCCTCCAGGCAGCGCAGATCGATGAGGACGGCGCCGTCGCTCATTGCCGCTGCTGCTTCGGCCGGTTCGTACCGTCGAATACGCGACCTGGCCATTGCCAGCAGCTCGTCGATTGTCGTACGCTGCATGGATGAGCATCCTACGGTCGAGGAAGAGATGATGCGGGCCGTTCGTCTCGACGCGAAGGGCGGTCCCGACGACCTCCTGTGGACGTCGGTCCCGGAGCCGGTGGCAGGCAAAGGGCAGATTCGTGTCCGTCTCGCGGCGGCAGGGGTCAACTTCATCGATATCTACCAGCGGGGCGGTCTCTACCCCGTCGAGTTTCCCTTCATCCCCGGCCTCGAAGGCTCAGGGGTCGTGGATCAAGTCGGCGAGGGGGTGACCCGGTGGGCAATCGGCGACCGTGTGGCCTGGTTTGCGGCGACCGGCTCGTACGCCGAGTTCGTCGTGGTCGATGCCGAGAAGGCCGTTGCCGTTCCGCCGGGCCTCGAGCTCGAGGCCGCAGCGGCGTGCATGCTGCAAGGGATCACCGCCGAGTACCTGGTTCGCGACACCTATCACCTCGATGCGGGCCAGTCGTGTCTCGTGCACGCGGGGGCAGGTGGTGTGGGCCGGCTCCTGATCCAGATGGCGGCACACATCGGCGCACGAGTGTTCGCTACCGCCGGCACACCCGAGAAGCAGCAGATCGCGCGGGACCTCGGTGCGGAGGTCGTCGGTGGATACCACGACTTCGTGGACACGATCGAGAAGGTCGCGGGGTCGCGTCCGGTCGATGTCGCGTACGACGGTGTGGGGCGGGCTACGTTCGAAGGTGATCTCCGCGTGGTGCGGCGCTTCGGGACGATCGTCCTCTTCGGGCAGTCGTCGGGTTCCGTCGCACCTCTCGACCTCCAGGAGCTGAACAGGAACGGGTCACTGTTCGTCACCAGGCCGAGCATCTTCCACTACGCGGCTGCTCGCGAGGATCTGGAGCGCTACACGACGGCTGTGTTCGAGGCTGTTCAGGAAGGGTGGCTCGACGTCTTCGTCGGAGGTCGGTACCCGATGAACGAAGCATCCAGCGCCCATAAGGCGCTCGAGGCGCGCACGACGACCGGGAAGCTCCTGCTGGTGCCGCCGACGGCGTAGATTTCGAGTATGCAGGCAGTCGCGACGAAATACTGGCATCAGCTCGACGACGGAAGGATCCAGTGCGATCTCTGTCCGCGCGAGTGCAAGCTCCGCGAAGGTCAACGCGGATTGTGCTTCACCCGAGCGAGGCAGCACAACGAGATCGTGCTCACCTCGTACGGATGGTCCACCGGTGTCTGGGCCGACCCGATCGAGAAGAAACCGCTGAACCACTTCCTGCCCGGAACGCTGGTTCTGTCGTTCGGCACCGCCGGCTGCAACCTGGCGTGTCGGTACTGTCAGAACTGGGACATCTCGAAGTCCAAGACCGACGACATCCTCGGCCAGGAGGCGCCACCTGATCGAGTCGCCGTGTCTGCTGTTGCCCGCGGATGTCGAAGCGTTGCGTTCACCTACAACGATCCCGTCGTGTTCCACGAGTACGCGATCGACACGGCGCACGCCGCGCACGCCGCTGGGTTGAGAACCGTCGCCGTGACTGCCGGGTACGTGAATCCCGAACCCCGGGCCGAATTCTTCACCGTCATCGATGCTGCGAATGTCGATCTCAAAGCGTTCACCGACGAGTTCTATCACCGCTACTGCGCCGGCAGCATCGGGCCCGTGCTCGACACGCTCCAATACGTGCATGACGAGACCGATGTGTGGTTGGAGATCACCACACTGCTCATCCCGGGGTTGAACGACTCCGATGAGGAGATCGACGCGATGACCCGCTGGATCGTTGAGCACCTCGGACCCGACGTACCGCATCACTTCACGGCATTCCATCCGTCGTTCAGGATGATGGACATCCCACGGACCGGGCTGTCTGCGTTGCTGCGGGCCAGGGAGATCGCCGTCCGCAACGGTCTGCACTACGTCTACACGGGGAACGTGCCCGACGAGGAGACCCAGAGCACCTGGTGTCAGGGATGCGGTGCGAGGCTGATCGGTCGCATGGGATACCGCATCACCGCCTGGGCCATCGATCAGGGGCGGTGCAGCGAATGCGGCCGGGCGATTCCCGGAGTGTTCGAGGACTGACCAAGTCCGAACCAGGGCTGGCGGATCGAACGAGGGCCTGTCGACCCGGTACGCTCCAGGACATGATCGAGTTCCTCGGATATGTGGCCTCCGCGCTGGTGGTCGTCTCCCTTGCGATGACGTCAGTTGTGCGCCTTCGCGTCATCAGCCTCGTCGGCGGCGTCCTCTTCGCCATCTACGGTTTCCTGATCGACTCGCTTCCGATTGCAGTCGTCAACGTGATCGTGGTCGTGCTGAACACCTTCTTCCTGTGGAAGGCGTTCACCGACAAGGAGTACTTCACGCTGCTGGAGGT
>CAYLHS010000168.1:0-2864 GCA_964383535.1 uncultured Acidimicrobiia bacterium | reverse complement strand
CGGAACGCTCGGCTGGACGTCGGAGGGATTGATCATCACCATCGACTTCTCTTCCGTGACATCCCGGTACCTCCTCGTCGATCCGGTGTCCGGCGAGGTCGTCGATACCGTCGCGGCCGACGTCGACGAACCGAAGCCACTGGCGTGGGAGTCGCAATCCACGCGAGCAGACGGTGCCGTGCTCATCACGGATGGCGGCAGGGGGGCCACGGCGGTGAAAGTGCGCGTTCCGAACCAGGAGCCAACAACCATACTCAGCGCGGACGGACCGCAGGACTACTCGTTCGATGTCGCCACCTGGTCACCCGACGGGCAGTGGGTGCTGGTGGTCGACTCTGAGGGTCGGATCCTCATCGTCGGAGAGAGCGGAACGCCGGCAGCGAGACTGCTCGTGGAGGGCGCGTCGCGCTGGATGAACGCCTCCTGGTACATTCCCGGCTACCCGGGAGTCGAACTCCCCTAGGGCTTGGGAAGCAGACCCACGGCTTGATTCCCAAGCCGCACCTTGTATTCGGTACCTCGTATCGCGCCGTCGGCACAACTCGTCTGTGCCGTGCCCCCAACCGACCACTGACGACTCGACCCGTCAGCTGTTGGCTCTTCGCTGTTCGCTGTTCGCTGTTCGCTGTCAGCTTCGGATTCCCAGCAGGTCCCGAACCTGACTCTCGATCCCCGGGGCGGTGGCGATGAACCCCGGCAACAGCGGATCGGGCTGATTGAAGCGTACCGGTTCGCCATCCACCCCGAACACGGAACCACCCGCCGCGAGCACCAGGGCGGCGCCGGCAGCGACGTCCCACTCGTGTTTGGGTACCAAGGTCCACGTCGCATCGGCGAGCCCGGCGGCCACCAGACCGAGCTTGTACGCAACCGAACCGACGTTGCGCACGGAGATGGGCGTCGAATAGAAGCGCTGCCACTCCCCTCGGCGAGTCTCGCTTCGTGAGGCCAGCACGAGTGCCCCACGTAGGTCCTGCACGCTCCACGCGGCCGTTGGTTCTCCGTTCAACGTCACCCCATGCCCGATCGCCCCAAGAACCAGCTGGTCTGTCGACGGCGCGTAGATGCCCCCGGCAATCGGAAGGCCGTCCTCCACGAGTCCAACCGAGATGCACCACTCAGGAATACCGGCGATGAATTCGCGTGTCCCATCCACCGGATCCACGATCCACACACGCGTGCAGGCGAGACGGTCCTCACCATCGGCCGTCTCCTCGGACAACCACCCGTATCCGGTCTCAGAGAGCACCTGACGTAGCACGGCATTCACTGCGAGGTCGGCCTCCGTCACCTGATCGCCCCCCTCCTTCACAACGGCCTCGATCGCCCCCGGAGTGAACGGTGCGAGAGCTTCCGCTCCCCGACGGAGCGCCTCTCGGATTCTGGCCAGTTCCTGGTTCACAGCGGCCACAGGATAGGGAGACCAACGACCAGCATCACGATGACGATCACGGTCAACGGGATCCCGAGGCGCAGGTAGTCGGTGAACCGGTACCCCCCGGGTCCGTACACCATCAGGTTCGTCTGATAGCCGATCGGAGTGAGGAAAGGAGTCGCGGCAGCAACCGCGACGCCAAACGCGAACGTGCGGGGATTGAGACCGAGCTCGGCGGCAGTAGCGAGAGCGAGGGGAAGGATCATCAGCGCAGCGGCGTTGTTGGTGATGACCTCCTTGAGCAGCACCGTCGCGATGATCACGCCGGCCAGCGCCCCCACACCTCCGATGCCGCCCAGTGCCCCGATCAGCCCCTTGGCGGCGGTTTCCGCGAGTCCCGACGACTGCAACCCGGCTGCAACCCCGAACGCGGCAGCGATCGTGATGATGACATCGAAGTCGACCGCCGTTCTGGCCTCCGACGGGGTGATAGTGCGGGTCGCGACGAACGCCGCTGCACCGAGGAGTGCTGCAGTGACGAGCGGCACGACGCCCGTCGCTGCGAGGATCACCATGCCGGCAATGATCAGCGCCGTGAACACCGCCCGTCGACCGGCGACAGGAGGGGCGGCGTCGAGTGTCGCGATCAGCGCGAAGTCCGACCGCTCCTTCCATCGACGGCTCCAGTCTCGGTCGCCGATCACCACGAGCGTGTCCCCGACCTGCAATACGACGTCGCCGAGTTTGGCGTCGATCCGTTGGCCTGCCCTATGGATGGCGGTCACCACCGCTTGGTAGCGACCACGAAAGCCCGCATCCCGCAGCGTCCCCCCAACGAGCGGCGACGAAGTGCCGACGACCGCCTCATAGTGCGTGACCTGTTGCGCGTCGAGCATGGCCACCTGGGAGTCCTCCGTCGACACCAACCCCGGCATCGATTCCAGGTCGACGACCTGGTCGACCCTCCCAACGAACCTGAGCACGTCATCGGCGCGCAGTACGGTGTCGTGGCCGACCGGGGTGATCAACTCACCAGAACGCTCAACCTGAGCGAGGAACACGCCCGAAAGATGACGAAGGCCGGCTGCGTCAACCGTCTGTCCATCGATGTCGGGCAACACTCTCATGGTCATGTTGAACTGCCGGAACTCCTCGTCATCCGCGACAGACGGCGATCTGCGCTCCGGCAACACCTTCGGCGCAAGCAGCACGATGGTCCCGATCCCCACCAGCGCTATGGGCAGACCGATCTTCGAGATCTCGAAGAACCCGAACGGTGCGAAGCCATCGGATTCGAACAGACCGGACACGACGATGTTCGTCGCGGTACCCATGAGCGTCACCACGCCACCGAGAATCGCGGCGAACGACAACGGCATCAGGAGCTTCGACGGCGACCTCCCTCTCGCTCGGGCCCAGCGCTCCACCTGCGGAGTGAGCATGGCGACGATCGGAGTGTTGTTCATGAACGACGACGCTGCGACCGTGG
>CAYLHS010000167.1:0-2868 GCA_964383535.1 uncultured Acidimicrobiia bacterium | reverse complement strand
CCCGAGGATCACCGTCCGTGTACGGATCCAGTTTGATGATCTGCCCGACCTCCTTGGATCGAAGACGTTACCCGACTTGACAGTCCAGTCATACAACCGTATGGTTGTATCAATGGCGACAGTGATCGAGTACGACAGCGTCTTCGGCGCCCTTGCCGACGCTACGCGGAGGGACATCGTCCGCCGCGCGCTGGCAGGGCAGGAGGGCGTTGCCCAGCTGGCCGGCCACTACCCGATGAGCTTCGCTGCGGTCCAGAAGCACGTGGCCGTGCTCGAGCGCGCGGGGCTAGTCACCAAGCAGCGGGTCGGCCGCCGCAAGGTGGTCCAGACGCAGCTCGCGGCACTCCAGGGGGCACGCCGGCTGCTCGACCAGTACGAGGATCTCTGGCGTGGCCGCATCGATCGGATGAGCGACCTCATCAACGAGAGCAAGGAGAGCGAAAGTTGACCGTGACCGCCGTCCGCAAGGATGCAGACGCCCTGACCTTGACCTTGACCGCGGAGTTCGATGCCAGCCCGGAGCGGGTCTGGCAGCTGTGGGCCGATCCACGCCAGCTCGAGCGCTGGTGGGGACCACCGAGCTACCCGGCAACCTTCACCGCCCACGACCTGCGTCCCGGCGGGCGGATGGATTACCACATGACCGGACCGAGCGGCGACCAGCCGCACGGCTACTGGGAGATCGTGGAGGCCGCGCCACCCATCCGGATCGTCATCAACGGCGGCTTCGCCGACGAGAACGGTGTGCCCAACGCCGACGCACCGATCATCGTCGGCACGGTGACCATCAGCGCGATCGACGCCTTTCGCACGCGAATGGAGATAGAAGAGAAGTTCCCGAGCGTGGAAGCGCTCGAGCAGATGCTGGCGATGGGAATGGAGGAGGGTCTCACTCAGGCCGTCGGCCAGATTGACGCCATCCTCGCGGAGGCCGACGAATGACGACCAGCAGGCCCTACGCCTGCCTGTGGTTCAACGGCCAGGCTGAGGAAGCCGCCAAGCTGTATGTATCGCTGCTGCCCGACAGCCGCATCGAGCGTGTCTGGCGCTCCCCGGCCGACACTCCATCGGGCCCTGCCGGGAGCGTGCTGACGGTCGACTTCACCGTCGCCGGCCAGCACTTCCAGGGACTCAACGGCGGCCCGGACTTCAAGTTCAACGAGGCCGTCTCGTTCGTCATCGAGGTCGACGGCCAGGCCGAGGTGGACCGCCTGTGGGAGGCATTGACCGCCAACGGCGAACCCAGCCAATGTGGCTGGCTGAGGGACCGTTTCGGGCTCTCGTGGCAGATCGTGCCGCGACGACTGCACGAGCTGACGAGTGACCGGGACCCCGATCGCGCGCGTCGGGCGATGGAGGCGCTGCTGCGGATGGGCAAGATCGATATCGCCGAGCTCGAACGAGCGGCCGACGGCGCCTGAGACAGAAAGGGAACACACCTACCATGACTGCTACGACCGACCCGGCTCTCGAGAGCCACACGCTGCAGCTGCCCGGCGCCAGCATCGTCTACGACGTCCGCCAAGGTTCGTCCACGGACCTGCCGCTGATGCTGATCGGCTCGCCGATGGGTGCCAGCGGCTTCGCGCAGTTGGCCAGCCATTTCGCCGACCGCACCGTCGTAACGTACGACCCGCGCGGGGTCGAGCGCAGCGTCAAGGAGGATCCCACGACGCAGTCGACGCCTGAACAGCACGCCGACGACCTCCATGCGGTCATCCGGGCCGTGGGCGGCAAGGTTGACGTGTTTGCCAACAGCGGCGGCGCGGTTAATGCCCTGGCGCTGGTGGCGCGTCATCCCAACGACGTGCGCACGCTGGTCGCCCACGAACCACCACTCGCCAGCCAGGTCGCCGATCGCGACGCTGCGCTGGTGGCGTGCCAGGCGGTCGCGAAGAGCTACCAGCAGCAGGGCTTCGGGGCCGGCATGGCGCACTTCATCGTCGTGGTCGCTCACAAAGGCCCATTCACGCCAGAGGTCGCCGCGATGCCGGCGCCGGACCCGCAGATGTTCGGCATGCCAACCGCGGACGACGGCGTGCGCACCGACCCGCTGCTGTTCCAGAACATCATCAGCTGCACCCATTACGAGCCCGATTGGGACGCGGTCCGCGCGGCACCAACGCGCGTCGTTGCGGCCGCAGGCACCACCTCCGAGGGCACGCTGGCCAATCGAGGCGCGCACGCAACCGCCGAGCAGCTGGCGCAGAGGGTCGAGGTGTTTCCCGGTGGCCACGGCGGCTTCCAGGACAGCGAATGGGAGCCGGCCGATCCAGCAGCATTCGCAGGCAGGTTGCGCGGGGTTCTGGGCTAGGCCGCGGACCATGGACACGCCGTACGAGCTCTTCGCGGACCTGGCGGCAGAGGCCAGCCCGCCCGAGCGCGGGATCCTTTCCCAGACGCTCGCACGCCACGCAACCTTCGAGCTGGTGCTGTTCGCGATGGCGGCCGGCGAACAGCTCTCCGAGCACACCGCGGCCCGGCCGGTCATCGTCCACGTTCTCGATGGCGAGGGTGAGCTGACGGTCGCGGGCGACAGCCATTCGCTGAGCCGCGGCACGTGGCTCTACATGCAGCCTCGAACAGCCCACTCGATCGTCGCGGGTACGCCGCTCGTCTTCGCCTTGTACCTGCTCAACATGGACGAAGGCGCGAGCTGACGATGCGAGCAGCTCGTCAGGCGCTCGGCAGCAAGGCCCCCAGCGCGTCGGCCACGACGGCCGGCGAAAGCTCCAGGGTGGCGTCGCCGACGTACAGCTCGACCGCTCGGTATCCGGGAATCTCCGTCGGCCACGAACGACTGAACGTCCACAGGCGCCGGCAGGATCGTCGTGACTCAGGAGGGATCATGAAAGAAAAGCACCCGTT
>CAYLHS010000166.1:0-2993 GCA_964383535.1 uncultured Acidimicrobiia bacterium | reverse complement strand
GGCTTCTTGTTTCCTCCCCTCGCGAGCGGAGCGAGTGTTGGGGGAGGTGGACTCGACCGAAGGTCGAGGACGGAGGGGGCCGTACCCACCAACCGAACCCGCGCACCACCCCCCTACCCCAGCCTCCGGCTGCGGTACCTTCCCCCCAACGTCGCTTCGCTCCTGGGGGGACCAACACGACGCGAAGGTCGTTCTCGGCAACGGGCCCGGACGCGAACGGCGGCTCCTTTCGGAGCCGCCACCGTTTCGTTTCGAACCGGTTCAGGCCGGTGGGTATACGCCCATCTTCTTGGCCTTGTCGGTCTTCCAGAAGATGACCGAGATCTCGTCGATCAGTGCGAGCAGCTTGCGGCCGTCTTCCGGGTCGACGGTCTTCTTGGCGATGCCCGCCTGCTTGATAGCCCTCCAAAACAGGTCGTGGAGCTGCGGGAACTGCTCGACGTGCTCCGGTGCGAAGAAGTCGGCCCACAGAACCATGAGGTGATGCTTGGTGAGCTCGGCGCGCTCCTCTCTCAGATACAGCGCACGAGCCTTGAACACGGGGTCGTCCGACGCGAGGTACTTGTTGGTGATCTCGAGCACGGACGCCGCTTCGATCTTGGCCTGTGCCGGGTCGTAGACGCCACAGAACAGGTCACAGTGTGCGTGTGCGGTGCGGATGGGGGCGAACAAGCCCATGGATGCCTCCTGACAGGGTGGTTGCATCCGACGATACACTCATCCTGGACGAACATGAGATGGCCCCGCACCCTCTTCGCACTCGTCGCCGCAGCCGGCGGCGGCATCATCGCGCAGCACGCTTACCGCGGGCTTGCACGCTTCGAGATCTCGGAGGCGTCGATGGTCCCGGTCCTGCGGCCGGGCGATCGGGTCCTGACGTGGGAGCGCGAACCGCGCCGGGGCGCCATCGTCGTGTTCGAACATCCGTCCCGGCCCGACTTCTGGATGGTGAAACGCGTCATCGGGCTCCCAGGGGAGCACGTCGAGATCACCGACGGCCGCGTGCTCATCGACGGCACCCCACTCGATGAACCATGGTCGGCCGACCCCACCGGACCCGACGGCTCATGGGATCTCGCCCCGAACGAAGCGATCGTTCTGGGGGACGCCCGCACACTCTCGGCCGGCGACAGCCGCCAGATCGGACCACTGTCGACCGAGAACCTCAGGCGGGTCGTGGTGGCCCGCTACTGGCCTGAACCGAGGATGATCCCATGACCGACGTCCAGCGGCGGATCATCGCCATCCTCGCCGGCGCAGTGGTAGTCGTGTTCATCGCCGTAGGCATCCTGGCGCTCGCGAACCAAGCCACCGACACGACGACCACAACTCCCTCTGCAGGCCCGACTACTACCACGTTGCCGTCGACGACCACCTCGTCATCTACCACGACCACCTCGTCATCTACAACGACAACCACGACGACGACCACGACCCCCTCCTCCACCACGACCACGACGACGACCACGATCCTTCCGTCGGACGTGTTGATCCTCGGACCGGAGAACATCGACGGGATCCAGTTCGGCACCGATGCCGAGTCGGCGATCACCACACTCGAGGGGTACCTGGGTGATCCGGCCTCAGACACGGGATGGGTCCCGCCCACCGACAGCCAGGGCAACCAGGTCTACGGCCCGTGCCCCGGAACCGAGATCCGGGTCGTCGAATGGCCCAACTTGACCACCGTCTACACCGACGCGTCGACGCCGTGGGCGGCTGTGGGAACCAGACACCTGTTCTTCTACAGCTATGTGCTCTATGACTTCGACTTCTGGGGTCTCACGACCGCCGAGGGGATCGGTCTCGGGTCGACTGCCCAGGATTTGCGCGATGCGTACGGCGACGCCGTCGACATCACATCCGATGAGTTAGGTGACTACTACAGCGTGACGGTTCCCGCTCCGGGCGCCCTCTGGGGGTTCCTCGAGGGCCCAGGCGGGACGGTCAGCTCGATTCAGGGAGGAGTTGGTTGCGGTGAGTGATCTCGGTATCGGTCTGGTTTCTTGTCAACGCGCCCCCGGGGACGGCCGCACCTGGGAGGACCTCTATCGAGAGGCGCTTCAGCTCGCTGTTGAGGCCGAACGCCTCGGATACTCGTCGATCTGGACCACCGAGCACCACTTCGTCGACGATGGGTACACGCCCTCGTTGCTGGCGCTGTCGGCGGCGATGGCTGCTCGAACGTCGACCATCGGCATCGGCACCGGAGTGATCCTCGCCCCGCTCCACCATCCGCTCCGTCTCGCAGAAGACGCCGCCGTTGTCGATCTGATCGCGGGAGGTCGACTCACCCTTGGTCTCGGTCTCGGCTGGTCACCACCGGAGTTCTCGGCGTTCGGTGCCGACCTGCACACCAGAGGCAGAGCCATGAGCGAAGTCCTCGACATCCTTCCCAGAGCGTGGTCCGGGATGCCGTTCCATCACCAGGGTCGTGTCTACGACCTCCCCGAGGTCGCGGTCCGCCCCACGCCCGCTCACCCCATCCCGATCTTGATCGGGGGTGGCGCCGACGCGGCCATAAAGCGTGCAGCGCGACTCGCCGACGGGATCTTCTCGAACGCACCAGCCGACCGGTTCGAAGCGCAGGTTCGCATCGCTCGCGCCGAGATGGAATCTCACGATCGTGACCCTGACGAGTTCGTCTGGTCCCACTACGACATCATCTACCCGACTGACGACATCGAGAAAGGCTGGGCTGAGATCCGGGACCATGTCTACCAGATGCGCTGGAAATACCAGGACATGGCCGCCTCGGCGACCCGGAGCGGTCCGATCCCGGCACCTCCACCGTTGGACACGGCGCTCGAGGAGAAGCTCCGGGCCTCGGTCCTCGTCGGGCCCGGAGAGTACATCGCTTCGCGACTCCGCAACCTCGAGGATCAGATCGGCGTGTCCATCCGGTTCGTCGCACGATCGGTATTCCCCGCGATGAGCCTCGGCCGTCAGATCGAGCTACTCGAGCGCATCGCCACCGAGGTGATGCCGCTGCT
>CAYLHS010000165.1:0-3068 GCA_964383535.1 uncultured Acidimicrobiia bacterium | reverse complement strand
AAGAGTGATGCTCGTCGCGTAGGCTGCCCACATGGCCGAAGGTGGAAGACGGAAGACGGTCACGCTCATCGTGACCTCGTGCATCGGCTACGCGTTGGGCTTCCTGATCGCCAGGCTCGTCTACCTGCTCGGACTCGCAGGGTTCGGGTGGCTCGAAGGCAGAGAACCCTTCCTGTCCCACAACCAGGTCGTGTTCAACGCCGCAGGTTCCACGCTCGCCGACGCAGGTGGACTGCTCACCGTGCTCGGCCTCGGGGTCGTGCTGGCGCTCATCCTTCCCGGGCCGGGCCCGCGCGGCGTCGCACGACTGACCGTGCTGTGGACGGTGCTGCACGTGTTCCTGTTCGGAGCCCAGATCATCCTCGTCGCGCCGTTCCAGAGCACCGGGGTCGGCGCGATCCTCGCCGGCTACGTTGGTCTCCCGGACACGTTCGTGTGGATCCTCGCCGGCGTCGCGGCAGCCGCCATTCTCGGTATGGGGTTCATCGCAGGGCCGTTCTTCCTCACGTTCACGCCGGGACGGCAACACGCCGAGGATCGCTCCGCGCGGCTGCGGCTGGCGGTGCTGATCGTCGCCGTGCCGTGGCTGGCGGGCGGCATCGTCGCTGCCGTCGTGTTGGCGCCATTCGAGGGGCTGTGGCTGTCCATCGGTCTCGCCGCCGTTGTTGTGATCGTCTCGATCGTCGCCATGGTGTCGTCGGCGCTGGGCCAGCGCTGGGACCCCACCACGCCGACCCTTCCTATCGTGCCCGGCCTGATCCTGGTGGTGCTGATCTGGGTGTTCGGGTTCGCCCTCCGACCCGGCATCGACATCCCACCCTGGGGATAGTGTTTTGAAGGGCCAGTCTGCTCAGAGCCGGCCGGAGTATGTCCGGCCAGTAGATTCCCACGGGTGAACCCGCTCGCCGACTTCGTCTCCGCCGGACTTGCCGAACGAGGCGACCCGGCCAAGGCGGTCGACATGGCCGCCTACATGAGAACCACGATGCCGTTCTACGGTGTCCAAGCCGACGAACGGCGCAAGATCCTTCGCGAGGCCCGGCGCCGGTTCCCGATCGACTCGAGCGACAGCTACCGGAACACGGTGATCGCCCTCTGGGAACGATCCCACCGCGAGGAGAAATACAGCGCCGTCGACCTCGCCGTCGACGAGAAACGATGGGTTTCATTCGATCATCTGGACCTGTACCGGCGGCTGATCGTCGAGGGGGCCTGGTGGGACTTCGTCGACCTCGCCGCCGCCAAGCTGATCGGACGGGTCCTCTCGGATGAACCTGGGCGGATGTGGCCGATCCTCGATGCATGGATCGAAGATGACGACATGTGGCTGCGCCGCACCGCGATCCTCGCCCAGCTCAAACACAAGGACGCGACAAACGCCGGCAAGCTGTTCGACTACTGCCTGCGCCGAGCCGACGAGAGCGAGTTCTTCATCCGCAAGGCGATCGGGTGGGCGCTCAGGGAGTACGCCAAGACCGATCCCGACGCGGTGCGCGGGTTCCTCGCCGAGCACGGCGACGAGCTATCGGGCCTGAGCTACCGCGAGGCGGCGAAGCACCTATAGGGGTGCCGTGCGCGGCCAGGTTGGTACGTTTCCGAGCACACGGGACGCACGCCGCGGCGGATCTGGTCGGGCGGTCCGAACGATCAGAGCCCCAAGGCCAGGATTCGCGGGTGGCTCGGGCTCGCACCAGTGGGCGGGCTCGATGCGTGGGAGTACAGCGACCCCACCCACGGAGCATTCAGGCTGACCGTCGATGCCGATGGGCTCGTGGTCGAGTATGAGGGCTTCGCTTGACGTGTCATGGGCTGAGAGCACAGCCATCCGCCAACGAATAGGAGTGTGTTCGCAGTCGCCAAGGAGCCGGGGATCCGACGGCACACGCGTACACTCCGACCGTGGCCGCTCCTCTGATCACAGCCGGTGACCTCTCGGGCCTCGTCGGACGAGATGACGTACGCATCGTCGACTGCCGGTGGTACCTGGATGCGCCCGAACGCGGGCCGATCCTGTATCGCGAGGGGCACCTCCCTGGTGCGGTGTATGCCTCACTCGACGATGATCTGACCTCCCCGGTGGGACCTGGACGCCATCCCCTGCCACCGCCCGAGCAGTTCGCTCGGACCGTCGAGCGGCTCGGCATCAGACCCGAGACAACCGTGGTCGTCTATGACGACATGGGAGGCGCGTTCGCGGTGCGATTGTGGTGGATGCTGACCGACCAAGGCCACGAGCAGGTGCGAGTCCTCGATGGCGGGATTCAGGCATGGACGTCGCTCGGGCTTGCCCTGGACACGGACATTCCTGAACCCTCGATCGGAGGGATGCCGGTCGGACCGTGGCAACGGGTCGTCGACCGTGACGCTGTCGCCGAACGGGCGCCTGAGGTCGTAGTGGTCGACTCGCGTACGGCGGAGCGCTACCGGGGCGAAGAGGAACCAATCGACCCCGTCGCCGGGCACATCCCGGGTGCGGTCTCGGCTCCCCATCCCGGCAACCTGACCGAAGACTTGACGCTGCTGCCCGCCGGCGATCTCCGAGCTCGCTTCATCGAGATCGGTGCTACCGACCCGGACAACGTGATCGTCTACTGCGGCTCCGGTGTCACGAGCTGCCACAACATCCTCGCGATGGAACTCGCCGGCATCGGCCGTCCGTGGCTGTACGAAGGCTCCTGGAGCGACTGGTGCACGAGCGACATGCCGATCGCAACCGGACCGACGCCGTAGCCGGCAGCCGCGACGGCGGGCTGTGTTGGTGGGAACGGCCCCCTCCGTCCTCGGCCTGCGGCCTCGGCCACCTCCCCCAACACTCGCTTCGCTCGCGAGGGGAGGAAACAGGTACGGCCCAGAAGCGCAGCGAGCGTTGGGTTGTGTTGGTCCCCCCAGCGAACGGAGTGAGCGTTGGGGGGAAAGTACCGCAGCCGAAGGCTGGGGTAGGGGGGTGGTGCGCGGGCTGTGTTGGTGGGGACGGCCCCCTCCGTCCTCGGCCTGCGGCCTCGGCCACCTCCCCCACCACTCGCTTCGCTCGCGAGGGGAGGAAACAGGTACCGCAGCCGAAGGCTAGG
>CAYLHS010000164.1:0-3129 GCA_964383535.1 uncultured Acidimicrobiia bacterium | reverse complement strand
GCAACTTCGCGAGTTGGCTGGATGCCTTCTTCGACGCGATGAGCGGCATCACGACGACTGGGTTGACCCTCGCTCAGGACATCGATCACATGGCATCGTCGATCATCCTTTGGCGCCACATCCTGCACTTCCTCGGTGGCCAGGGAATCATCATTGCCGCATTGAGCCTCTTCTCCGGCGCCGGAACGGCAACCCTCTACTTCGGCGAAGGTCGGGACGATCGCATCTACCCGTCGGTTCGCTCCACCTCACGGTTCATCTGGCTGGTGTCGATCGTGAACGGCATCGCGGGCATCCTCGCGTTGACGCTGGTCGCCTACCTGGATCTCGGGTTCAGCTTCGTGAGATCGTTCTTCCATGCTGCCACGATCTTCATGGCGGCGTTCGACACCGGCGGCTTCGCCCCACAGAGCACGAGCATCGGCTACTACCACTCGGCTCCCTTCGAAGTGGTCATCGCCGTCTTGATGATCGCCGGGGTGATGAGTTTCGGCGTCCACTTCGCTCTGTGGCGGCGACGCTCGGTCATGGGCAACCTGGAGACCAAGACGATCCTGGCAACCTTCGCCGGAACGCTCCTTCTCACGCTGATCGGATTGGCGTCGGTCGAAGCCTACGGCTCCGCGGCCGGGCTCGGCCGCCAGGCGTTCTTTCAAGTGCTCTCGGCGCACTCAGGTACAGGGTTCTCAACGATCCCCTCTGCGGAGTTGGCAACCTGGGGCGGCCTTGCCTTCGGAGGGATGACGATCGCAATGGCGCTCGGCGGGATGGCATCTTCGACGTCGGGAGGCGTGAAGTCACTTCGTGTGGGGTTGACCGTCAAGTCGATCATCTCGCAAGTCAAACAAGTGCTACTGCCTGAAGGAGCCGTAATCTCCGATCGGTTCCACCAGAACGGACCACGACACCTCACCGACGAGCTGAAGCAGGGCGTTATGGCGATTTCCCTGCTGTACGTCGCCCTATACCTCCTCGGAGGGGGAATCGGCGTCGCCGCACACGTGCCTCTTCAGGATGCTCTGTTCGAGTCGATCAGCGCAGCAGCAAACGTCGGTCTTTCGGTCGGCGTGACGACACCTGCGATGCCGAGCGTCCTCAAGATCACGTACGCGTTTCAGATGTGGGCAGGACGGCTCGAGTTCATTTCGGTCTTCGCGCTCTTCGGATTCCTGTGGTCACTGGCGAGGGGGAAGTGATGCGAGCTGCAGCGCTCCTCTTCATCGCCGTGCTTCTCGTCGGCCCGCCCGCGATGGCGGCCGAATCTGTCTCCGCGACGATGCTCCTGGAAACCCCCCAGTCGTTCGACGGGCACGAGGTGACGGTCGTTGGCGAACTCATCGGCGATTACGGCTACAGAGACGACGGCACGGTCTGGACACAGCTCAACGACGACCCGTACGCGTTCAGTCCACTCAGAGATGGGGGCCGCCTCCTGGGCGGCAACGTCGGCATCGGCATCCACGCAGCCGCCGACCTGTTCGACGGCATCGACCCTCCCGGTCGCTACAACCGTGTTGGGCCGCTCGTCATCGTCACTGGAACGTGGCGGTATCACGATCCGGACCGGGGCGGGGAGACATACCTCGAAGTCGCCTCTTTGCAGACAGTTCGAGCCGGATATCCACTCAGCGAACCCGTATCCCCAACGACGCTCGTGGCCGCAGCAGTCTTGGTCCTCGCCGCTGCCGGTGCCCTTCTCCTGGCTCGCCGACGCTGAGTCCGCTGCGCGCGGTGCGCGGTGCTCAGTTGTGGGTGAGATCGGCGCACCGAGATCTCGAGACACATGAGACCGCGGACCGAAGACCGAGAACCGATCGCCGAGAAGTGACCCTGGTCACTCCTCGTCCGTGAACTGGAACACTAGGTCACCAATGCGCACATCGTCGCCCGGCAATGCGCCGGCCTCGCGAAGTGCGTCATCGACACCCAGACGCCGTAGGCGTTTCGCTGCGAGGTCTGCAGCCTCCGGAATGGTCAGATCGTGAAACGACACTGCCCGCTCCGCGTCTCGCCCCTCGACCACCCACACCGCGGCCTCCTTTCGAATGGTGAAGCCGGCACCAAGCGGACGATGAAGGACGTACCCTTCCCGATCCTCCTCTGCCCGCCGCGCTCCATCAACTTCGTCCGCGATCGCAAAGAGCAGGGACGGTACCCCTGCACCGGTGACCGCGGAGATCGAGAACCACCCTTTCGCAGCGTCCACATCGAGCACAAGGTCCGCCTTGTTGAGCGCGATGAGCCGAGGACGAGCAGCAAGATCCGGCGAGTACCGCTCCAACTCCTCCACCAGCACCTCGAGCTGGCGCTCGACGGGCAACGTCTGCAGGGCCGAGGGGTCGAGCAACAGAATGAGAACTCGCGCACGTTCCACGTGCCGCAGGAACTCGTGGCCCAGGCCCTTGCCGTCTGACGCGCCTTCGATCAGCCCAGGTATGTCGGCGAGCACGAACTCCCTTCCGTCGATCGACACAACCCCCAGGTTCGGCTGGAGCGTCGTGAACGGGTAGTCGGCGATCTTCGGCTTCGCCGCCGACACGGCCGCGATCAGGGTGCTCTTGCCGGCATTCGGGAAGCCCACGAGCGCCGCGTCCGCGACGAGTCTCATCTCAAGCTCGAGCCACTCCCCCACCCCGAACTCGCCTTGCTCGCAGTAGGTCGGATAGCGATGCTTGGCATCGGCGAGAGCTGCATTTCCGCGACCGCCCCGACCGCCTTCCAGAACGATGACCTGCTGGCCGTCGGCGACGAGGTCGGCGAGCATGGTGCCCTCTCCATCTCTGATCGTCGTGCCGCAGGGCACACGAAGCACCAGGTCGTCTCCACGCCTACCCGCCCGGAGATCCCCCTGGCCATGTGTGCCGCTCCCGGCTCGATGGTGCGGGTTACGCCGGTAGGAGAGCAGCGTGGCGACCGATTCGTCGGCTCTCAAGATGACGTCTCCACCGGGCCCTCCAGATCCACCGACCGCACGGCCGCGTGGTTTACCGCGCCGCTTCTCGAAGCTGACAACACCCGCTCCCCCGTCACCGGATTTGACGTGGATTCTGACCGTGTCGTAGAACATCGCTAGTGCTCTGTCCGGCGACGTTGGTGATGTGCAGGGCGAGTCAGGGGCGCCGATGGCAA
>CAYLHS010000163.1:0-3138 GCA_964383535.1 uncultured Acidimicrobiia bacterium | reverse complement strand
GCGCCCTCGGCGTCGCGATCCTCGGCAGCGTCCTGTCGTCTGTCTACTCGTCGACCATGGAACCGCTGGTGACACGGCTGCCGGCGGCGGCCCAGGCGGTCGCATCCAACTCGATCGGTGGGGCTCTCGGAGTCGCCACGCAGGTCGGTGCTGCTGCCGCTCCCCTGGTCACCGCAGCCAAGTCGGCCTTCATCGACGGGATGGGCGCGGCGGTCTGGGTTGGCGTCGGGATCGCGCTACTAGGGTCGATTGTGACATGGATCTTCCTCCCGGCCCGCGAGCTCGAGCCATCCGCCAGCCCGTCCGAGAGGACCGACGTCACGGTGTGACGGGACCATCCAATGAGCGCTGAGAGCACAACCCGAGGTAGACCGCGCGACGAGACCGTCGACGCCCGCATCTTCGAAGCGGTGCTCCACCTGATCGAGGAGGTGGGCGTGCGGTCCGTCACGATCGACGCGATCGCCCGCGAGGCCGGTGTCAGCAAGGCGACCATCTACCGGCGGTGGGCATCCAAGGACGACGTGATCGTCGATGCGATCGCATCGCTGGTCACCCCGGTGCTGCTCCCGGAAACAGGGGATATCCGAGAGGTTCTGATAGCTGCGATGAAGCGCCTCCAGGCCCTGCTGTCGAGTACTGCCGCCGGGGCGGTGTTTCCCTGGCTGATCGGAGAGATAGCCTCAGGATCCGAGGTGGGTCGCCGCTACGCGGAGGCGGCAGTACGACCGCCCAGACGGCGTATTGCCACCCTCATCGCGCAAGCGATCGAATCCGGGAGACTTCGACAGGACCTCGATGTGCAGCTCGCGCTCGACATGGTCACCGGCCCCGTCCTCCTTCGAAGGCTCCTTGGTGATGGCGAACCGGTCGGGGAAGAGTTCATCGACCTGATCCTCGACGCCTGGGCTCCCCGATCGAGGGTCGCGGGCTGAGACCCGAGGGCCTGCACCAGCGTGAGGTGAACGCAGGGCACCCCTCCGATATGCACGAAGACAACGGTCTCCCCCGAGGTGAACCGTCCCTCTCTGATCATCTCGACGAGACCCTGGCCGCAACACGAGCGGGTTCGGGAGCAGATGGGTGGCAACGAACTGGGCGGTCACGTCGGCCGTGTCGCCGTCGAGTGTGACAAGGTGGTTACAGACCACGTGTTGGGTCGCGGCCAGACCACCCAAACTGGTTTGCCAGGCGGCGATGACGTCGGGGGCAGCGACCGTGGCAGGGTCGCCTGCACTGAGGCTGGTGTCGTCGAGACGCGCCTCTTCGGCGAAGAACAGCTTCGAGATCGTCCCAAAGCTAGGGGTCGACGTACCAGAAGGGCCGGGTGATCGTCTCAACCATGGCGTCGCGGTCACTCATCGTGCCACTTCCTAGAGGTGGTAGCCGCCGTCGATGGGGATTACGGCTCCGCTGATGAAGGAGGCGGCGTCGGAGGCGAGGAAGGCGATCACCTCACTGACGTCGGAGGGGACCCCGATTCGTCCCAGGGCGGTGTTGGAGCGGATGCGGTCACGAGACTGGGGCATCAGCTCGTTGAACAGCGCGTTGTTGAAGTCGTCGTCCAGCCCCCCGGGAGCCACCGCATTGACGGTGATCCCTCGGGGCCCGAAGTGACGGGCCAGGTAGAGGGTGAGGCTCTGCACTGCCGCCTTGATCGGGCCGTACGACACCAGCGGAGCGGAGGCGATCCGGGCTGTGGCCGAGCCAAGGTTGATGATTCGCCCACCGTCGGCGATGTGCTCGGCCAGAGCCTGGGTGAGCATGAACACGCTCTTGAAGTTGGTCTCGAAGTTGTGGTCGAGGTCGTCTTCGGTCACCTGGTCGAAGGTGGCGATTCTCAGGATCCCGGCGTTATTGACCAGGATGTCGAAGTCGGACCGGCCCCAGTCGGCGAGAACCTTCCGAAAGTCGGCGACCAGACCATCGATCTGGGCGGTGCCGGTGAGATCGGCCTTCAGCGCCGCCGCTCTCACCCCGAGGGCCTCCAGGTCGGCGACGCACTCAGCGGCGGCGTCCTCACGTTCCCGATAGGTGATCACCACATCGGCGCCACGTCTGGCCAGCTCGGTGGCGGTGAGACGACCGATGTTGCGGCTGCCGCCGGTGACAAGCGCAGCCTTGCCTGTCAATGTCGCTGGATTGATCATCGCCACATCATGCTGCACGGATTGGTGCCTGTCCAATACCAGTCATCGCTATATTCATGCACATGGATTATCAATGGGAGTTGCGACATCTCGCTGCCCTGGCTGCCGTCGCCGACACCCTCCACTTCGGTCGGGCTGCACACCGCCTCCACATCGCCCAGCCCGCTTTGAGTCGCACCATCCAACAACTCGAGCGATACACGGGGATCCGGCTGGTCGAACGAACCACCAGATCGGTGGCCCTCACTCCCGTCGGGATTGAATTCGCCCAGCGGGCCAGAGCCATCCTCGCCGCATGTGACGCTGCCGCCGCAGCTGCCGAAGACGTCGCCGCTGGGAGAGCGGGAAGGCTGCGTATCGCCTTCTCCGGCGCATCCCTCCTCCAGAACCTGCCTGACATCCTCCGCCGATTCGCAACCGAGAACCCCAGATGGCGGGTCGAGATCACCGAGATGCCCACCAGCCAGCAGATCCGCCACCTCGTCGACCGCACACTCGATATCGGGTTCTTCCTCGCCGGCCCGTCCCTACCCGACGAGATCGAAACCGTCACCGTCGCCGAGGAGCGAGCCTGCATTGGCGTTCCCACCGACCACCCGCTCAGCACCCGGAAGAAGCTACGTCTCGCCGACCTCAGAGACGAACGGCTCATCCTCTTCCCCCGCCACCGCAACCCCAGCCTCTACGACGAGATCCTCAGCCTCGCCAGCGACCACGGCAGACACGAGGTACACATTGAAGAGGCATCCAGCCGCCAAGTCGCCGCCGGTCTCGTCGCCGCCGGGCTCGGCGTTGCAACCTTCACCGACGGCATGGCATCGATGTGCGGACCCCGAGTCACCCTCATCCCACAGGACCCACCACGCAAAACCACCGTGCTAATGGGATGGCACCACACGTCCACCAACCCGCTCATCACCCAGGCGCAGACCCACGGGCGATAGCAGACGAGGAGGGTCCCACTCCACCTCTACCGACTGGCTACCCG
>CAYLHS010000162.1:0-3143 GCA_964383535.1 uncultured Acidimicrobiia bacterium | reverse complement strand
GCCTCGATCATCCCCAACGCTTCAGCCATCGGCTGTCTCCTCTCTTCTACTTCGTATCTCGTCCTTCGACACCTTCGATGGCTGCGACCGCCGCACGCCAGCCGACGTCGATGTCCCGTTCCTCGCCACCGAGGTAGACGCGGCCCATCGAACCGAACGCACGAACCTCGAGCACGTTGATGTCGGCAGCCTTCTCCGCTTCGTTGGCGGCGAGCGGCGCGTACGCCGCCGGTTCGACCTCCATCACGTAGAGGGTCTGGCCGGGGATGATCATCTGACCGTGACGCATCCGGTTGATGAGCTGCGCCTGATGATCGTCGAGCCGCCTGACGATTTGGCTCGACAGGATCCTCGGCTTGATCCGGTCGGTCTCGGCGAGGTCCAGCTCGGCGAGGATCGCCGAGCCCGCGGCACGAGTCTCCGCCTGTTCCGGCGAGTGGACCTCGAGCATGCCGTAGTACCGCTCGACGACCTGCATGCCGGGTTTCACCTTCGTCGACTTGAGCGCAACGTCGGTGAGTCGGTTGATCTCGATGCCAGGCGAAATCTCGATGTACAGCGACGCGTCACCGGCGAGTGGCAGGAACCCCTGCGCGACGGTTCCGAGGAACGCGGCGTACTGGGGCTGGAGGCTGTCCAGGAAGGCGTAGCTCCTCAGTTCGACGTCACTCACCGGATCACCCTCCCGTCACGATCTGTACGCCTGCCGACGCGCCGATCCTCGTCGCGCCGGCGGCCACCATATCCCGAACTTCCTCTGCGGTGTGGATGCCACCGGCCGCCTTCACTCCCATCTTCGGACCGACCGTTTCCCTCATGAGGAGCACGTCGTGAACCGTCGCCCCGCTCGACGCGAAGCCGGTGGAGGTCTTCACATAATCTGCTTTGGCTTCCCTCGCCAGCGCCGACGCGATGACCTTCTCCTCGTCGGTGAGCAGGGCCGCCTCGATGATCACCTTGTTCAGCGCACCCGACTCGTGGCATGCGTCCGACACTTTGGCGATGTCGTCACGGACGAGGTCGTAGTCCCCGGAGCGGAGCGCTCCGATGTTGATCACCATGTCGATTTCGGTCGCCCCGTCCCTGATGACCCTGCGAGCTTCGAACGCCTTGATCTCCGACGGTGTCGCGCCGAGCGGGAAGCCGATCACGGATGCGATCTTGACCGGGGTGCCTCGCAGGTTTCTCGCGCACTGCTTGACCCAGTAGGGGTTGACGCACACCGCGGCGAACCCGTACTCGGCCGCTTCTGCGCACAGCCGGTCGATGTCGGCGGATGTCGCATCGGGTTTGAGGAGTGTGTGGTCGATGTATCGGGCGAGATCCCTCGGGACGTCGGCACCCGACCCCCGATAGGAGACCCGGTTGGCGCCGTTGGCGACGACCTCACGGACTTGATCGGGGCTGTGGTACGCGCACGCCCCGTTGCAGTCGTCCTCGTGATCGGTGAGCTGCTGGAGGACCTGCTTGGTGATGATCTCGATCAGTTGCTCGTTGGTCATGTGCGATACCTGCGATCGATGTCGTCGATCATCCCGACCCGTCGTTCGTGTCGTCCGCCGGCCCAGTCGGTGGCGAGCCATTCGTCGACGATCTGGAGCGCGAGGTTCGTGCCGATCAGCCCGGCGCCCAGAGTGAGGACATTAGCGTGGTTGTGCTCACGGCTGTTGCGGGCAGACGACACGTCGTAGCAGAGGGCGGCTCGGACACCGGGAACCTTGTTGGCAACCATGCACGAGCCGATTCCGGCGCCGTCGACGACGATCCCCCACCGGCACGTCCCGTCGGCGACGAGTCGGGCGACGGCGTGGGCGAACTCGGGGTAGTCGACCGGGTCGCTGCTGCCGGTTCCGCAGTCGTGCACATCGAAACCGCGTTCCCGGAGATGGAAGGCGATCTTCTCTTTCATCGGATAGCCACCGTGATCGGCACCGACGGCAACCGAGTTCGTGGCAGCAGCAGGTGAAGGCTCGTCTTCTGAGGCGGGTTGAAGTGCCTCGACGGCGGCGCGCACGAGCTCCCGAACCTCCGACTCTGACGGCATATCGGCATCCTAGGGCGTGAGTCCACAGTCTTCAGTCTCATCAGCGGGAACGCGAAGATGCCCCGAGGCTGCAGGGTGTATGGCCGTCTCCTCCCGCAGCGAGCGGAGCGAGTGTGAGGAGAGGCGGACTCGACCGAAGGTCAAGGACGAAGGGTGCCCTCTCACCGACAACCGAGAACCCGTACGGCCCGTCCGGCGAGCCCTCACTAACCTCAGGCTCATGGATCCCGCCTTCGTCTGGCAGAGCCCGTCTGCTCCCCCACCTCCACAGGGCTGGGTGACACTCGACGTGGCGGCCGGCATCACCGGCCTGTCGGCCAAGACGATCCGTAACTGGGCTCGCAAGCAGAAGATCACTTCGAAACTCATGGACGACGAGCGAGTGGTGCTCAGATCCGAGGTCGTGGAACGCGCTCGGAAGCGTGCCGAAGCCGAGGCATCCAAACAGCAGAAGGCCGCACCCTCCAAGAAGAAGAGCAAGAAGAAGCGCAAGGCGGCGGCACCCAGTCCACCCAAGGAGCCGCCTGCCGCGGAGCCACCCGCGGCACCGAACGAAATCTCCGGAGACGGCGGCGAGCCGCCGGTCCAACCCCCTTTGCCCCCCGTTCCGGAAGGTTCGATGCTCGTGCCCATCGATGAGTGGCGTCGCCTCCTCAACCAGTTGGGGAACCTGCACGAGGCGGGTCAGCAACTCGCCGACGCGCGAGAACGCGCCGCCAAGGCCGAGACCGAAGCGCACTTCTTGAAAGAGAGGGTGCGTGAGCTCCGGACCCGGCTCGAGGTGGCGGACCAGCCGCCTCCCGAACCCTCTCCGGAGCCCGAACCCGAGCCGGAGCCGGCGATCGAGCACGACGACCCCGGGCCGCTCTGGCTCTACCTTGTCCGCCGTTGGGGAACCCGCGGGCGATAGCGGCCCGCGGAATTCGTTTCCTCCTCTCGCGAGGCCGAGGGGACCAACATCCCGTTTCCTCCCCTCGCGAGCGAAGCGAGTGTTGGGGGAGGTGGACTCGACCGAAGGGAGAGGACGGAGGGGACCAACATCCTGTTTCCTCCCCTCGCGAGCGAAGCGAGTGTTGGGGGAGGTGGACTCGACCGAAGG
>CAYLHS010000161.1:0-3181 GCA_964383535.1 uncultured Acidimicrobiia bacterium | reverse complement strand
TGGACGAGCTAGTGAACGCATGTTTAGTATCCTGAACATGAGTTCAGCCCGCCTGGACGATCGAACAGCCAAGGCACGCATCCGCGACGCCGCGATCACCTGTGTCGCCCGCTACGGGACCGCCGGCACGACGGTCCGCAAGGTCGCGTCCGAGGCCGGGGTCTCCCCCGGTCTCGTCATTCACCACTTCGGTACCATGGACGGCCTCAGGGCCGCATGCGACGAATACGTCGCCTCGGTGATCCGCGAGGCCAAGCTCTCCTTCGCCGACGCGGGATTCAGCTTCGACCTGCTTGGAGCACTCCGCAGCACCGACACCGCAATACTCCCCGCCTACCTCGCCGAGGCTCTCGTCGACAACTCCCCGACTGTCTCGAAACTGGTCGATGAGCTGGTGGCCGATGCCGTCGGATACATGAAGCGATACGAGGAGCTCGGCTGGGTGAAGCCTTCCGCCACACCAGAAGCACGAGCCGCGCTCCTGATCCTCTGGAGTCTCGGAGCGCTCGTCCTCCACCGGCATGTGAAGCGGCTGGTGGGACTGGACATGACAGACCCGCGGTATGGAGAGAACCCGGAGGCAATCGCCACCTACTGGATCCCGGCTTTCGAGCTGCTCAGCGGTATCTTCAGCGACGAATTCAGGCAACAGATGAACACCATGATCGGGGGCCTCGCGCAACGGTCGGAAAGACAGGAGGGATCATGACTGATCAGATCGCCATCCACACCGGTGGCCTCACGAAGCACTACGGCGACCTGCACGCCCTGATCGACCTCGACCTCGACGTGTTCGCCGGTGAGGTCTTCGGCTACCTGGGGCCGAACGGTGCCGGCAAGACCACCACTATCCGACTCCTCATGGACGAGATTCGGCCCACCGCCGGTTCGGCGACCATCCTCGGGAGGGACACCCATCGGGACCCGGTCGAGCTGCGCAAGTACATCGGCTATGTGCCGGGCGATCTCGCCATGTACCCGAACCTCACCGGACATGACACGCTCACCTACTTCGCCAACCTGCGGGGCGGCGTCGACTGGTCCTACGTCGACGAACTGGCAGAGCGTCTGGATGCCGACCTCACGAAGAAAGTCGGCGACCTGTCATCAGGCAACCGCCAGAAGGTCGGTGTCATCCAGGCGTTTATGAACCGGCCGACGATTCTGATCATGGACGAACCCTCGTCGGGGCTCGACCCACTGATCCAGCGTGAGTTCCAGCAGATGATGCGCGAGGTGGCAGCGAACGGAGGCAGCGTCTTCTTGTCCAGTCACACTCTCTCTGAGGTGCAGCGTGTCGCCGACCGGGTCGGCATCATTCGCCACGGCCGACTGATCGCTCTCGAGTCAGTCGCCACGCTGCGCGCCAAGGGTCTCCGGAGAGTCGAGTTGGAGTTCACCGAGCCGGCCACTGCCTCCGAGTTCGAGAACGTTTCCGGTGTGCGTGATCTGGTCGTCCGCAACCACCACGTTGCCATGTCGTATGAGGGTTCCATGGGCACGCTCTTAGCAATCGCGACCCGCCACCACACGCTCGTCGACATCGCGACCCAGGAAGCCGACCTGGAGGAGATCTTCCTCACCTACTACCACGACGAGGAGAGCCACTGATGCTCGCCAGCGTCTTCACCAAGACGATCCGCGACCGGTGGATAGGCATGTTCATCGGTGCGATCACACTCGGCCTCTTGCTCCTCATGGGCATGGCTGCCTACAAGTCCATCGACCTGAGCATCTACGACTCGATGCCGGCCGGGTTCAGGAATCTCCTCGCGATCCCGAAGGGTGCAAGCATCGGGGCACTCGCCTACGGTGCCATCTACACCTCGTACGGTGCGCTGACTCTTGCGGCGCTTCTGATCCCGATGGGTACCGGTGCGATCGCAGGAGAGGAGCGTGACGGGACGATCGGGCTGCTATTGGGCAATCCAGTCAGTCGAATCAGCGTCGTCGCACAGAAGGCGGCCGCGATAGTCGTGGTTGCCGCGTTCGGCGGTGTCGTCCTCTGGCTGGCGGGCATCGGCGCACCGGCGGTTCTCGGGGTGACCGTGACGGGCGTCACGCTCGCATCCCTGTCGTTCGCGATGTTCGTGAACGCCCTCTTCTACGGGTTCCTCGCGCTCGCGATCTCCACGTGGACGGGGAAGAGAGGGATCGGTGCGGGTGTGTCGACGGGAGTCCTGATCGTGGGGTTCATCGCGGCCGGGCTGTTCCCCATCATCCCCGGGTGGGAGAACGCCGCCAAGGTCTTCCCCTGGTACTACTACGCCTCCAACAAGCCACAGATCAACGGCGTCGACTGGTGGCACATACTCGTTCTGCTGGCGGCAGTCGTCGTGTTCGTTGCGATCGCGTTGATCGGGGTCGGTCGCCGTGATCTCCGCTCACAGAGTGTCGGTGTCACGATCATGGACCGCTTGCGGGCCAACCCGAGGACCGCCAAGATCGTCGAGCGTATCGCCGGTTCGGCCCAGGTCTCGACCATTTGGATGAAGTCCGTATCGGAACATCAGGGGCTGCTCATCATCACCGTCTATGTGATGCTCATCATGAGTCTCGCGATCGGGCCCCTGTACAACCTGATCACCGGGCCGATCAAGGAGTTCGGAGCGAGCCTCCCGCCAACACTGCTGGCTCTGTTTGGTGGGGGAAACCTGAGCACGGCCGACGGTTTCTATCAGATCGAGATCTTCGGCATGATGGCTCCGGCCGCAGTGATGGTCGCCACGATCGCCATCGGGTCACGAGCACTCGCCGGCGAGGAGCAGCAGCGCACGATGGGCTTGCTGTTGTCCAACCCGGTTTCACGAGGCTCGGTGGTCCTGCAGAAGACCGTTTCGATGGTGATACACGGCGTCGCGGTAGGGATCTCGATCTTCATCGGCGTGTGGCTTGGATCTGTCATCGGCCGGCTCGGGATGAACGCGTGGCACATCGCGGCGACCTGCCTCCTGGCAACGCTGATCGGTCTTGTCATCGGGGCCTTGGCCCTGGCGCTGAGCGCGGCAACCGGCAGGGTGCGAGTCGCGGTCTACGGGGCGATCGGCGTAGCTCTCATCTCTCATGTCCTCAACGCGTTCCTCCCGTTGAACACGTCAACAGAGGGCCTCACGAAGTGGACACCGTTCGGGTACTACTTGAACAGCGACCCGCTCGCCAACGGGATGGACTGGTGGCACGG
>CAYLHS010000160.1:0-3244 GCA_964383535.1 uncultured Acidimicrobiia bacterium | reverse complement strand
AGGAACTCACCGGCGGCAAAGAACCACACATGGGCGTCAACCCCGACGAGGTCGTGGCGGCAGGGGCTGCGTTGCAGGCAGGCGTGCTCACCGGTGACGTGAAGGACATCCTGCTCCTCGACGTCACGCCACTGACCCTGTCAATCGAGACGAAGGGCGGTATCGCGACACGGATGATCGAAAGGAACACGACCATCCCGACCCGCCGTTCCGAGACCTTCACGACGGCAGCCGACAACCAGCCCGAAGTGGAAATCCACGTCCTCCAGGGTGAGCGGCAGATGGCATCAGCCAACAAGAGCCTGGGCAAGTTCAACTTGACCGGGATCCCGCCTGCGCCGATGGGCATGCCCCAGATAGAGGTCACGTTCGACATCGACGCCAACGGCATCGTGCACGTGTCGGCGAAGGACCTGGGTACCGGCAAGGAGCAGGCGATGACCATCACCGGTGGCACCGCGCTGGCGCGAGACGACATCGACAGGATGATCCATGACGCCGAGCAGTACGCCGACGAGGACCGCAAGCTGCGAGAGGCCGCCGAGACCCGCAACCAGGCAGATCAGCTCGCCCACCAGACGGACACACTCCTCAAAGAGCAGGCGGACCAGCTCACGGACGACGAGAAGACGGCGATCAATGCCGCCCTCGGCGACCTCCGCTCGGCACTGAACGACGCCGAGGCCACAACCGAGACCCTCCGAACGAAGATGGACGCTGTTGTCACGGCGTCGCAGGCACTCGCCCAGCGGCTCTACCAGCAGCAGGCGGCGCAGGCGACCCAGACCGAGGAGGATTCTGCAGGTCCCGCAGCCGACGACGATGACGTCGTCGAGGCGGAGATCGTCGACGAAGGAGACGAGTAGTGGCCGACGACGCTGGCGACATCTCCCCCGCAGAGATCATCGAAGAAGGCCAGGAGCTCGACCCCCACGAACTGGGGATCGAGCTCCCCGACGACCCGCAGCAGGCCGTCCAGACCTTGCTTCGCGCCGTCGTGGCACTCCGTCTCGAGGCCGGCTCGTACCTCGAGGATCTTCAGCGTGTCGCCGCTGACTTCGACAACTACCGCAAACGCGTGCTTCGAGAGCAGTCGCAGAACGTGGAGCGCGCAGCGGAGCGGGTGACCCGCCATCTGCTCCCGGTCCTCGACTCGCTGGACGCGGCACTCGCGACCGACTCAGAGAGCCCCACGACAGATCGCGTCCTCGACGGTGTTCGCGGAACGAGGTCGTTACTGCTCGACATCCTCGCGGAAGAGGGACTTCGCCCGATCCCCTCGGTCGGGACCCCGTTCGATCCGACGGTGCACGAGGCGGCAATCGCTCCCTCCGACGGAGAAGGGACGCTGGTCGTCACAACGGAGATGCGTCGTGGGTACACGCTGCACGGACGCGTGCTGCGTGCTGCGCTCGTCGCAGTGGATCATGAATAGAGATTGGGTCGACAGGGATTTCTACAAGGTGCTTGGCGTCGACAAGGCCGCCGATGCCAAGGAGATCAAACGCGCCTACAGGAAACTGGCCCAGCAGTACCACCCTGACGCCAATCCAGGCAACAAGGAGGCGGAGGAGAAGTTCAAGGACATCTCCGAGGCCTACGCGACGCTCTCGAACGACGAGCAACGCAAGGAATACGATGAGGTACGCCGGATGGTCGATTCCGGAGGATTCCGAGGGTTCCCGGGTGGTTCAGGCGGTTTCGGCGGGAGTCAGAACGTCCGCTTCGAGGATGTCGCCGACCTCTTCGGTGGAGGACTCGGCGACCTCTTCGGCTTCGGCGGAGGAGGCAGACAGTCCGGACCCCAACGAGGAGCGGACACCTCGGCGGACCTGCACCTCTCCTTTGAAGACGCGGTCAGAGGCATCACCACGACGATCTCGCTCAGAGGTGAAGCGCCGTGCAGCACCTGCCACGGAAGCGGTGCCGAACCGGGAACGCCGGTGACCACCTGCCAGACGTGTGGTGGCTCCGGAATGATCGCTCAGAGTCAGGGCTTCTTCTCGATGACGAGGCCGTGCTCCACGTGTGGTGGAACCGGCAGGGTGATCACCACGCCGTGCCACACCTGCCATGGCTCCGGAACCGAAGTACGCACTCGCTCCCTCAAGGTCAAGATCCCCGCCGGCGTCAAGAACGGAGCCGTCATTCGCTTGAAGGGAAAGGGGGCCCCTGGACGTAGCGGGGGACCTCCCGGAGACCTGTTGGTGAAGACCCATGTCGGACGGCACGAGCTGTTCCGCAGGTCGGGCGACAACCTCAATCTCAAGGTGCCCGTCACCTTCACCGAAGCCGCGCTCGGCACCGAAATCCAGGTGCCCACGCTCGACGGGCCCGTCCGCCTCAAGATTCCCTCGGGAACCCGAAGTGGCCGCACGTTCAGGGTCAGGGGACGCGGTGTGCCGAACGCAAAGGGCAAGCCTGGCGATCTGATGGTCACCGTCGAAGTGGTGGTTCCGACCAGACTGTCAAAGGACGCGAAGAAGCTCCTCCAGCAGTTCGCGAGCGAATATGAGGCAGGGGTGAACCCTCGCGAGAACCTTGGGGTGTGACGATGGCGAGCAAGAAACGAGCCGTGTACGTGATTTCGGTGGCGGCCGAGCTCGCGGGAGTCCACCCGCAGACACTCCGCATCTATGAGCGGCGTGGATTGATCAACCCGTACAGAACGCCCGGTGGCACTCGCCGGTACTCGCAGGAGGACATCGAGCGCTTGGAGCTGATCCAGGAGCTCACCGACCAAGGTCTCAACCTCGAAGGGGTCCGGAGGGTCCTCGATCTTCGGGAGCGTATCTCGCGGCTCGAAGAGGACCTTGCGTCCATCAAGTCGGCGCTGAATGACGCCGTCGAGGAGGCCGACCGACAGATCGCAGAGGTCCACAAGAGCTACCGCCGCGACATCGTCCTCCGTCGACACCTCAACCCGGACATCACCCGCCGCGACTCCTCATAGCGAGTCGTTCATGGGACGGATCGAGGGCTGTTCCGAAGGTAGCCAACGGCCACGATGGCGGCACGACGACCGCAGCCGGCCTCCGGTATGTCAGAGACCGCCGAGTAGCGCCCTGGTGTTCACGACGGTTGCGAACTCCTCGTGGAGGCTCGCCGCGGTGGCACGCATGAGGTCGTCGGCGGCCATCACCTTCCCGTCCGGTCCCGCGGTGTCGAACGTGTAGGTCGCGTCGAGCACGAACAGGGTGTCATACCCGAGATCCGAGGCCATCCGCGCGGTCGTCTCACAGCA
>CAYLHS010000159.1:0-3263 GCA_964383535.1 uncultured Acidimicrobiia bacterium | reverse complement strand
ACCCAAGCACCCGAACCCACCACCACAACCACCACCCAAGCACCCGAACCCACCACCACAACCACCACCCAAGCACCCGTACCCACCACCGTCGCAGGTGACACCGGCCCACCTGACGCTCGGAACTCTGTCGCCGGCAGCCTCTCGCCAATCCAGGGGCTCACTGTCGCATTCGACACCGCCGTCGAGGCTCTCACCGGGATCGCATTCCCCGCGATAGCGTTGGGGATCCTCACCGCCGGGCTCACCGTTGCGGGCCTGGAGCGTCGGCGCGACCGAACGTCCTAGTCGTTCTTCGAGCACCCGCACCGAGTCGCCTGCTGCTCACTCAGGCTGAGAGGTCCTTCGCTGCCACGTCCGCGGCGCTATCGCTCGGACAGTGCCCACACGTGGCCCAAGACCCACCAGTCATCGGGCCATGAAGAACGCAACCCCCGCTGAGCAGGGGTTGCGCGTGGTAGCCCCGACCAGATTCGAACTGATTCGTCTGTCGCACCTAGGTTTCGTCTTTGGGGCTCCACACCTCCCACACCTTGCCGACCAGCTCCGGGCCGGGTGTCAGCGTGGGCTGTCCGGGCATCCATCCCGCAGGCGTTGCCTGCGTGCCGCCGGATTCGCGGACCAGCTGGAGTGCCTTGATCTGACGGAACGTCTCAGCGAGTCTGCGCCCGACCGCGTTCATGACGACCTCCACCGCCTGGATGACACCATCCGGGTCGATGAGGAAACGGCCACGCTGTTCGATGCCCGCATTCTCATCCCACACCCCGTACGCCCGTCCGACGTTGCCCGCCTGATCCGACGCCATGGCGAACTGGACCCCTCCGTCCACCATCTTGGTGAGCTCATAGTCGTTCCACATCTTGTGGACGAAGTGGCTGTCGACACTCACCGAGATGACCTCGACACCCAACGCCTGCAACTCCTCGTACCTGTCGGCGACCGCCGACACCTCAGTCGCTCAGACGAAGGTGAAGTCGCCGGGATAGAAGCACAACAGCACCCACTTGCCGGCGTGGTCGGAAAGACTCACCTGCCCAAAGGTGCCCTTGTGGTACGCAGGAGCGGTGAAGTCAGGGGCATGCTGCCCCACACGTGCAGTCACGTGTACCTCCTGTTTCTCTTCCTGGATGGGCACGTCAGGAGCTGCCTGTTCGGCAACGACTCCCGTCACACGGCCACATCCGACCGCATCTGCCATTCGATTCTCTTTTGGTAGATATTCCGTAGCATAACCATCTGCTGGAGTCAGTTGTTGGGGCCTCGACCTAATCTGCTGGGCAGGTGTTGACATTCAACCATTTGGTTGATTATCTTGCCGATGTGAGCCTGACACTCGACCCCGCCATGACGGCCACATTCCACGCGTTGGGGGATCCCGTGCGGTCCGCGATCGTCGAGCGCCTCGCAGATCGGGGCGATGCGACCGTGAACGAGCTGGCGGCCCTGTTCCCCATCTCGCTCCAGGCCGTATCCAAACACATCAAGGTTCTGGAGGCGGCAGGCGTGGTCTCGCAGCGTCGCGAGGGTCGCCACCGTCCGGTTCGACTCGAGCGGCGTGGCGTCGAGTCAGCGACGAGCTGGCTGCGGTCCCGACTCGATGAACTTGAAGCCCGCTACGAACGTCTCGACGATCTCCTCGCCGAGGAAAGGAACGAGGAATGAAACCCACCGTCCACCTTCGTGTCGACCGACAATCGGTCAGCCACACCCGCGAGTTCGATGCTCCCGCCGAGCGGGTCTTTCGGGCGCACATCGATCCCGAGGTATTCGTGCGGTGGATGGGACCGCGAGGCTCGTCCTGCGACATGGCTCGTTTCGATGCAGAGACCGGAGGGGCGTTCCGCTACTCGATCCTCATCGGCGACGGCACCTACACATTCTTCGGCGCCTACCACGAGGTCCGCCCCAGCGATCTGATCGTCCACACGTGGGAGTTCGAAGGAGACCCACGGCCGACCCTAGAGACCCTGCGATTCGTCGACATCGGTGACGACCGTTCGCGCGTCGAAGTTCTCTCGATCTACACCTCGGCCGAGCACTGTGCCGAGATGCTCGCCTTCGACAAGACCGAGGGCGGCATGGATGAGAACTTCGAACGCCTGGACGAGGTGCTTGACGCCGCAAGGTAGATGACACCACTTCTCCGGGCCACCAGCTCTCTGCTTGACATTTTGACATTTAGAGAGACAATGGACGCGTAAATGTCAAAAAGGCAAGTACCCCGGGTTGACGTCATCCGCAGGGCGATCGAACGCTCCCCCAGCGTGTCGATGCGCGAACTCATCGAGGCCACGGGCCTGACGCGTCCCGGTGTCCTGTATCACCTCAAGGATCTGATCGAGACCGGAGACGTCGAGTACGTCGACAAGACTCGAGGACGATCGGTGAGATACAGGGTCGCGTATGACAACCGTTGGGTTCGCGAGATCTCCGCCGGAATGACCGAACACGCCCTGTGGAGGGAACTGCAGAACGACATCCTCGGACCGTCCACGAACCGGCAGGCCAGAACCACACATGAGTTCGTGTTTGGAGAGATGGTCAACAACGTCATCGACCACGCCCAGTCGACACTCCTGACCATCACGCATCGGACCCGAGACGGAGACACCTGGCTCTCGGTCAGTGACAACGGGATCGGCATCTTCAAGCACATCGCCGCCGTGCAGGGTCTTCGCGATGAGTTCTCGAGCATTCGAATGCTCCAATCCGGCGCCTTCACGACCGACCCCGAGTCCCACACCGGGCAGGGGCTCTTCTTCTCATCACGAGCGGTCGACACGTTCACCGTGAGTTCCGGCAGCCTCACATGGATCACGGACAACATCGCCGGCGAACAAACCGTCGAACTACACCCGTCGCAGGGCGTTGGGACGACCGTCACCTGGCAACTGCGAGATGATACGGACCGATCCCTGACCGGCCTCTTCGAGTTCTTCAGCATCGCCGACGATGACGACATCCCCCAGTTCGCCGTGACGTCGATCGCGATTTCGGCCAGCCTGGAAGGCTCACAGATCCTCGCCCGATCCCAGGCACGGGAGCTCCTTCAGGGCAAAGACATGTTCCAGGTCATCATCTTGGACTTCGCCAACGTCTCGAGCATCGGGCAGGGTTTCGCCGACGAGATCTTCCGGGTGTACCCGTCACGCCACGAGAGAGTGTCGGTCGTGGACGTCAACGCCAATCCGGCGGTTTCCTGGATGATCGGTCGCGCCAAGGAGGCGCGTGAATGACGCGACGACAGGCAAAGGCAGACA
>CAYLHS010000158.1:0-3306 GCA_964383535.1 uncultured Acidimicrobiia bacterium | reverse complement strand
TCGGTCCCAGAGAGATGGCCGTCCCCGGGGTGACCCGGGACAGAATCCGGCTTACAGGCGGACTCACACCCTCACCTGTCGCCGCCGGCGAGCCGTGTTCGTCGACCTCTTCACCGGCTCGGCGCCGACTGAAGCCGTAATCGAAGCCGTGTTGCGCGCACTGCACATCTGAGCCTTCCCGGCTTCGGGACCTCGACGATCCTCCGCCGGACGGACTACCCGGAGCTACCCTGGCGACATGTTCCACGACATCCCCCAACCCATCCTCGAACGCATGCGTACTCTCGAGCAGATCGATGTCACCGATCGCACCGACGGCACCCCACACCTCCAGCGACTTCGACAGATCCCTCCCGAAACCGGCCGCTTCCTCGCGATCCTGACGGCCGGTGTACCGGAAGGAGCGATCGTTGAGATCGGCACCAGCGCCGGCTATTCCACGATGTGGTTGGCTCTCGCTACTGCGGCGATGGGCCGGCGTGTCACGACGTTCGAGGTGCTTCCCGACAAGGTTGCCCTGGCACGCGAGACGTTCAGCCTGGCGGAAATCGACGGTCTGATCGATCCCGTCGAAGGCGACGCCCGGAGCCATCTCGACACCATCGACGAGATCGCGTTCTGCTTCCTGGACGCCGAGAAGGACGTCTACGAGGACTGCTACGAGATGGTCGTGCCGAGATTGGTGCCCGGAGGTCTCCTGGTTGCCGACAACGCGATCAGCCACCGCGACGAACTTCAACCGGTCATCGACCGGGCCATGGACGATCCGAGAGTCGACGCCGTCCTCGTACCGATCGGCAAAGGCGAGCTGCTCTGCCGCAAAGTCTGACCGGACGCAGGCCAACTGCCGCCCACGCGTCCGCTGTCGAACCAGTCCCTCGAGATATCCGAGAACCATGTCCACCAACCGGGGCGGTCATACGAGTGACTGGTGGAGAAGCGAAAGAGGACAGGCGTGACAGCCGTGCACGGGCTCGATTCGACCCTTCCGCGAGACATTCGACCGCTCGGCAGCGACGTCTGAGCAAACCTCGCGCCCAGACGGCCCCGGCGGGAGTAGATTCGCGTGCATGAGACGAACACTGGTCTTGGTAGCGATCGCGATGCTGGTAGCAGGCTGCACGGTCACTCGTGGCTCGGGCGTGGTCGCCACCGACCAGCGGGATCTCAGCGGGTTCAACCGAATCAAGGTGTCGGGTTCGGCGACGGTGGACGTCACCATCGGTTCGGAGTGGTCCGTTGTGCTGGAGGCAGACGACAACATCCTCCCCTTGATCGAGACCAACCTCGCCGGCAATACGCTCGACATCGGAACCAAGAGCGGGGTGACGTTCCTGACATCGAACCCGATCCACGTGTCGATCACCATGCCGGCGCTGGAGGCCGTCGACATCTCCGGCAGCGGAGAGCTATCGGCCCCCGGAATCGGGGACTCACGGAGCCTCGCGGTGGACATCTCCGGCTCGGGACGGGTGAGCGTCAGCGGTGCTGCCGATGAGGTGAACATCACGGTGAGCGGTTCAGGCGCGTTCGCCGGGCGTGAGTTCCAGACTGCCGACGCCACCGTGTCGATCTCGGGGTCGGGTGAAGCCATCATCTGGGCGACCGAACGCCTCGACGCGCAGGTCTCCGGTTCGGGCCTGGTGCGCTACGTCGGGAATCCCGGCCAGCTCTCAACCGATATCTCCGGCTCGGGCTCCGTGATCAGCGACGGGTGACGATCCGGCAACTACCCGCCGCGTGGTGACCGAGAGAGACATCCTCCCACGGCGGCGATCCCGAAGCCTCCGAACAGCCCAACCATGGAAGGCTGCAGCTCGAAGACCCCTCGTAGCCCGGCCTGGACGGCTGCGACGATCAAGGTGGCCACCACGGCCAGCAGCCCAACCGCGATGAGGATCCTGCCGATTCGAGGACGTGGTGTGACCCGGGTGCACACGCAGGCCGAAAAGAAGACGATCGCACCTCCGACGACAAGCCCCGCGCCCTGGCTTACCGGCCTGTCATGGGCGAGGTCCCACCCCATCGTGGCCAACCCGAGAACCATGAAGACGACACCGACCACCGTGGCGCTTCTGATCCGCTGAGCCCGATCGGGAGCGCGCATGTGCCAGAGTCTACTAGCCACGAGGAACTGCCCCCTCACGTGAGGGACCACCATCCCTTCCTGCGTGAGCAAGGCAGGCAGTGTCGACCAGACTCACGCAAGAACGGTTGGTGCCGTCGCTACTCGGATTTCCAGCCCACCCGACTCGCCCAGTGCTCGGCCGCCTCGAGGGTGTCCAGGATGAACACGGTCTTGCCCTCGTTGTAGGCGAGCCGATCGTCCCGGTACGTGACGGCGAGTCTGCGCTTCACATCGGCGTAGGCATCACGCACCCGAGGATGGGTGCGTAGGTAGTCCCGGAACAGCAGGTGGTTCAAGCCCCAGCCTCGTTTCTCGTCGGCCACATGCACCTGCACAACTCGCGCCGATCCCCTCTGGGGTCGGAAGTAGCGATGGTCCGGCTCACGGGACCGCAACAGGACGCCACACGATTCGATCGCCGGCACGTAGCCGTCCTCGTCGTCGACGTCGGGAACGAGCACGAGCACGTCGATCACCGGCTTGGCCGCCAGACCCTCAACCGACGTGGACCCGATGTGGTAGATCGCCGTTTCGGCGGGCGCAAGCGCCGCTGCAAGACGCTCCTTCCACGCTGAGAACAGCTCGGGCCACGACGCATCGTACGGAACCACCTCGACGGGATCTCCCCCGGATTCGCCGAGCAACTCCATGCCCGGAATGTGTGTGGCGATCACTCTCTCGGCGATGCCTCGGCGCTCGTCCTCGGGAATCGCCTCGATCTCGACACCCCTGGAGTGAGCTTCCAGTTCATAGCGGTCGATCAACGTCGCTCGCATTCCGAACACGTCGTGGAGCCGGAGCCATGCCTCCTCCGGATCACCGATGTGGGCGGGATCCATACCGGCGCGGCGAAGCTTGTCGACGAGATTGGGACCGATCATCTCGCAACAGCGTACCGAGTTCGCTCTCCCCATTCCTGTCGATGTCAGGGGCCATCCCCAGCGAGAACGAAGGAGTTGGGGGCCCAGACGGGCCCCCAACCGGTTACTTCTCGGACGGGATGTACGGCATGACCACGTCCTTGTTGGCCTCGTGCTCATCGGCGGCGACCTTGTCTTCGGTCAGGAAGATGTCGGCGTTGCCATGGCACGAGTCGCACGACGCGTTCTGTGGCGTGTCGAGTTGGATGTTGTGCGGCGTGGTGTACTTCCACGTCGGCACCGCATCGAAGTTCGGGA
>CAYLHS010000157.1:825-3310 GCA_964383535.1 uncultured Acidimicrobiia bacterium | reverse complement strand
GAAACCAGATTGTCTACTCTGTCAACATGTCGGCGTTCGACGATGCGGCGGCGGCAGTCATTGCGTTCTTCGAAGGTCGTCGGCGCCCAAGCCCTTCAGAATCCACGGAGGACCGAGTTGATTGAGCACAAGCGCGGATGGGAGATCACCCAGGCTGTGATCCTTGTCGGGATGTTCGCTATTGCCGCGATCGCGTGGGGGTCGGCGCCTGACAGGATTCCGATTCACTGGAATGCTGCCGGCGAGGTGGACGGCTACGGCGGCAAGTTCATGGGACTTCTCCTGACGCCCCTGATCACCGTGGGCATCTACCTGCTCCTGAAGTACATACCGCGTATCGATCCCGCACGGCGCAACTACGAGACGTTCGCGAGCACCTATTTGTTGATTCGGGTTGCGATGGTCGTGTACATGGCATTCGTATACATCGCCATGGTCCTCGCCATCGGGCATGAGGAGACGTTCCCGGTGGGGGACTTGATCATCGGGAGCGTCGGGGTGCTGTTCATCATCCTCGGGGCGGTCATGGGCAAGTTCCGGCCGAACTGGTTCGCAGGGATCCGTACGCCGTGGACGTTGACCAGCAAGCTGTCGTGGACGAAGACCCACCGTCTCGGTGGGCGCGTGTTCATCGCGACCGGCGTGGCGACGATGATCGGTGCGTTCTTCGGAAGCGAGTTGGCCTTCTATGCGATGTTCATCGTCATGATCCCCGGGATCATCTTCTTGGTCGTGTACTCGTACTTCGTATGGCGTGATGACCCCGACAAGGTTCCTGCTCAAGATGTGAAGCCTGCCGACGAGGAGTAGCTCGAACCCACTCTTCCTCCCCTCGCGAGGACGAAGCCCGAGTGTTGGGGAAGGTGGCGCCATGCTGATGCTTGACGCCGGAGGGGGCTGTCCCCGCCAGCGGAGCCGGCCGACAGCGAATGGGTGACAGCCGGAACGCGATCTTCTGGGAGACCGACGGCCGCGTCCGCCACCTATCGTTCGTTGCTATTCGGTAAACGCCGACCGCCCCTGCGAGGTGTGCAGGGTATGGAAGGAGTCATGGTGACAGAACCCGATCGAAGCGCGGGACTGTCGGCGGATACTTTCGAAGCCTTCTACCGGAGGGAGTACCCGAAGATGGTCGCGGTTGCGGCCGCCGTGTCCGGGAATCGCGCCATCGCCGAAGATCTGGCCCAAGACGCCATGGTGCGTGCGCATCGTCATTGGGGCCGCATCTCGGGTTATGAGCGCCCGGGCGCATGGGTTCGCCGCGTGACGATAAACCTGTCATTGAGCGCCTCGAAGCGGGTGGCGGCCGAGCTGAAACGGCTGTTGCGGCTTGCCGAACCGGGGACACTGCCCCCTCCCGAGGCTCCCGACGACAGTGTGTGGAGCGCGGTCGCGCAACTGCCCGGCAAACAGCGGGCTGCCGTCGCACTCCACTACCTCGAGGATCGGTCGATCGACGAGATCGCCACGATTCTCGAAATCTCGCCCGCCACTGCGCGGGTTCATCTGCATCGTGGACGCCAGGCACTTGCCACCACTCTCGGGGAGGCCTCTCATGAGTGATCGCCGAATCAGGACTGCTTTCGAACACCTCCAGGACGACGTTGCGACCAACGTTCCGACTGCGGGACGTCTCGCCCGGATTCTGAAGGAGTCGAGACGCCTTCCCCGGGCGTCGCTCGCGTTCCTCGGGGGTGCGGCGGTTGTCCTGGTGGCCGGAGCCATCGTTTTCTTGTTGCGTCCGGGAGGGCAGTCGGTGCCGCCCGTCGCGGAGACGGCTTCGACGAGTTCGACGGCGTCGACCTCGACCACGTCAGCCTCGACGACGACGGAGGTCGGGGCCACCTCTCTACCCGATCTGCTGCCGGGGATGGTGTTGGTCGCCAACCCCTCCCTGGACAGTGACGTGGTGACGAGTGGCCCGGCCACGGTTGGCGTCGCCGCCGACCGAGCCGTGAGCGACGGCAAGGGTGGATTCTTCGTCCAGCGGGGCAACACCGTGTCGTGGGTCCATGCGAACGCGTCGGCGGAAAGCCTGCTGTCCTTGGAGGATCTCGGAGCGATAGACCCCACCGGCCTCAGGCTGGAGGGTGCAACGAGAAACACGTTCGGAACGACCAATAGCCTCGTGCTGATCATCGCCGGTGGGGAAGGGGAGCAGCGCTATGAGGAGGTGTGGTTCTACGACGTCGATGCTCGTTCGAGTCGCAAAGGCGTGTATCACACCGGTGCCTACGAAGGCTCGATCAGCCGGGCGTCTGTGGAGAGAGGCGTCCTCGTGGTGACCCGTCGCGCCGAGGGCTTCACTTGGTTCGAGTTCTACACGGCTGCCGGGCGACCCCTCGACGTGAAGAACCCGAAGTCCATGGACGAGACGCTGCCGGTCTACGTCGATCAAGGAGTGCTTTCTCCCGACGGCACGACACTCGTGTTCCTCGAGTCGAACTTCGCTCCCGTCGCGGTCGAGCCGGCGGGCGGCGGAGCC
>CAYLHS010000157.1:0-815 GCA_964383535.1 uncultured Acidimicrobiia bacterium | reverse complement strand
GCGGTTGGCCGATGGATCTGGTGGTGTGGAACCTGGCCGACGGAACGAAAACCAGGCGTGTCTCGTTCGATCTGGGTGACTGGACCGTTGACCACATGGACTACGACGGCCTCAACTTCGTGGTCGGCCGTCAGCGATGGAGAACCGACGGCCTCGAGGATGGAGCACCGTTGCTAGGCACGCTGGACGAGGACGTCCAGGGGCCCACCGAGCTGGATCTCTCAGGCTGGCCGAGTCTCGTGAGGGACGACGGGAAGTAGCACGGGCCGTCTCCTCCCCTCGCGACGCCGGAGGCGTCGTGTTGGGGAGGGTGGCTCTTTCGGCGACGAGTGACAGGTCGACGTCTTCCTTGTTCAGTTCGCCGGTCACTGCGGCCGAGTGCGAGCATGGCTTCGGTGAGGTCGATTGCTCGGGTGTTGATGGCATGGAGGCGGTTGACCGGCCCTGCGGGGTCGACGGTCGGGTCGTTCAGCGCCACTTCTAGAGGCGTGCGCGTCGCGGCAAGTGAGGTTCGCAGCTCGTGCGACGCGTTGGCCCTGGAGGAAGGTGAGAGTGGTCGAACCGATGGTGCACCGGGTTCCTCGTGTCGGCCCGGTTCAGAGCTGGTGGTGATTGACAGGAACGGTTTGGGTGGGGAAACCGCGACGAAACCGTTCCGATCCAAGGTAGATTCGCTTGAGTCGGCCGTATGGAGTGGGGAGAGACGTGGAGGACGCAAGAGATCTGGTAGCGCTCAACGCCGACGTGGTGGGCTACAGCGCCCTCGTAGCCGACGACCTCGAGGCGACATCTGCGGCCATGTCGGGCTATCACGA
>CAYLHS010000156.1:0-3336 GCA_964383535.1 uncultured Acidimicrobiia bacterium | reverse complement strand
CCTTGTAGTGACCTTCGGCAAAGTGCCGGTACCCATTCTTGATGCGGTCGATTCCTGGATGCTCCATGGGACGATTCTCGCACAGCGTGGACCGGGCCCGCGTACCCTGGGATCGTGACCGCCCGCACCCTCATTGGCACCTGCTCATGGACTGACAAGACACTCCTGGACTCCGGTGCGTTCTACCCTCCCGGCACCGACACGGCGGAGGAACGCCTTCGCTACTACGCCGACCAGTTCCCGATCGTCGAAGTGGACTCCACCTACTACGGACCGCCCAGCGAACGGGTCGCAGGTCTGTGGGTACAACGGACACCACCCGGATTCACATTCGATATCAAGGCGTTCCGTCTCTTGACGCAACACCCAACGCCGCCACGAACGCTCTGGAAAGACCTCAGGGAAGAGCTTCCACCCACCCTGGCAGAAAAACGCAATCTGTACGCCCGAGATCTTCCACGCGAGTTCGTTGCCGAAGCCTTCCACAGGTTTACCGAAGCGCTCATGCCGCTGCACTCCGCTGGGAAGCTCGGCACGATCCTCCTCCAGCTTCCTCCGTACGTCGGGCCGTCTCACGGATCGTTCGGGTACCTCGCGTGGGCAGCAGATCAGCTCTCCCAGTTCGATGTGGCCGTAGAGTTCCGGCAGGGAACGTGGATGGACGAGGACCACATCGACTCGACCCTGAGGCTCCTCAGCGACCACCAGCTCTCCTATGTGGGGGTGGACGAGCCACAAGGGTTCAGGAGTTCCGTGCCTCCGGTCACCGCGGTCACCGCCCCCATCGCACAGGTTCGGTTTCACGGACGGAACTCGGACAACTGGGAGCGCAGAGGCATCGAAGCGGCCGAACGGTTCCGCTACAACTATCGACGCGAGGAGTTCCAGGACTGGCTCCCCCGAATCGAGCGGCTCCGGCAAGAAGCCGACGAGGTGCACCTCCTCATGAACAATTGCTACGCCGACTACGGAATCAGGTCGGCCAGAATGCTCGCCGGACTGCTGGAAGGCGAGGTCGGGCTCAACGACTGAGGGTGGGCCGTCGGACGTGGATTGCCGGTAGGGGGCGCCCAGACGATGTGTTGGTCCCCCAAGAGCCAGGGGCGACGTTGGGGGGAAGGTGCCGCAGCCGGAGGCTGGGATGGGGAGGTCGTACCCGCCGCGGGACTTTGCAGTAGGTGGTTCTCGCGAGGGCTGCGTTGGTGGGTGCCGCCCCCTCCGGCGGCAAGCATCAGCTTGCCGCCACCTCCCCCAGCACTCGGCCTTCGGCCTCGCGAGGGGAGGAAACGGGAACGGCCCTGCCTCGGCGTCGCTTCGCCCTCCTGGAGGAGGAACCAGGAACGAGCTGGAAACTCCGGCAGCACGCCATGGATTGCCGAGTATCGTCCGGCGGATGTTCGACTACACCACCGTCACACCCGAGACCATCGCGACCCTCACCGCAGACACAATCGCCGCCTGCGACGACCTCATCACCCATGTCGTCGGAGTCGACGGAGAGCGCACCTATGACAACACGCTCGCGCCGATCGAGGAGGTCACCGCCGCCCTCGCGATCGCCTACGGGCAGGGGCCGTTCTTGTCGAATGTCCATCCCGACCAGGCAACGCGCGACGCTGCTCGAGAGTCAGAGGAGGCGCTCTCGAAGTGGCAGGTCGGAATCATCTTTCGCAGCGACCTGTCCGAGGCAATCCGCGAGTACGCAGCCACCGAGGACGCCTCCTCACTGACCGGAGAGAAAGAGCGGTTTCTCAACTTCACCCTTCGGGACTTCCGACGGGCCGGTCATGAGCTCTCGGACGATCGAAGGAAACGACTCGAGGAACTCCAGAACCGGATGGTCGAACTCAGCATCGTCTTCTCGAAGAACATCGCCGATGTCGATGATGTCCTCGAAGTCACTCGCGACGACCTCGCCGGGCTCCCGGACTCCTATGTCTCTCGACTTCAGAAGGACGGCGACGCCTACAAGGTGACCATGGCGTACCCCGATGTCGTCCCGTTCATGGACAACGCAGAACGACGCGACCTGCGTGAGCGCCTTTCGTTCCTGTTCAACAGCCGCGCCGCCGACACCAACCGCTCGGTGCTCGAAGAAGCCATCGAGATCCGAGAAGAGATGGCGAGTCTCTTCGGCCTTCCCTCCTGGGCCGACTACCAGATGGACGTCAAGATGGCCAAGAACCCCGAGAACGTCGACGAGTTCTACGCGCTGCTCATCGATCCCCTCACCGAGCTCGGCAAGAGCGAGCTGGAGGTTCTCACAAGGCTCCTCGAGGAAGACACCGGTGAGACGGAGCTCCGGCCCTGGGACCGGCGTTTCTACGACACGAAGCTCCGCAAGACCGAGTACGGCGTCGACCAGCTCGAGATCGCCACGTACCTGCCATTCGGCGCGGTCTTCGACGGTTTGCTCGATCTGACCGCCGAGGTCCTCGGCCTCGAGTATCGACGGCGCGACGACGTGCCGGTGTGGCACCCGGACGTCATCGCGTACGACATCGTGGATGCTGAATCCGGCAAGCCCCTCGCCGTCTTCATGGCCGACCTCTTCCCCCGACCGGACAAGTTCACGCACGCCGCCGCCTTCCCGCTCGTTCCTGGCCGGCGGCTGCCCGACGGTTCCTATCAGAACCCGGTGTCGGCAATCGTGGCCAACTTGACGAAACCAACCGAGGACTCGCCATCGTTGCTCCAGCACTCCGAGGTCGAGACCCTGTTCCATGAGTTCGGCCACATCCTCCACATGTCGCTCGGACACACGGAACTCACCCGGTTCTCCGGAGCGTCGACCGAGTGGGACTTCGTGGAGGCGCCATCACAGATCATGGAGGAGTGGTGCTGGAAGGGTGAGATCCTGAAGCGCTTCGCTCGCCATCACGAAACCGGCGAGACTATCCCGCAGAACCTGATCGATACTCTCGTTGCCGCTCGGCACGTGGACGAGGCGCTCGACACGCTTCGACAGGTCTCATTCGGCAAGCTCGACCTGGCCCTCCACGGACCGGGCGATCACTCAGACCTGGACATGATCACCGCTGAGTCCGAGGCACTTGCCCTGATGCCCCACCAGGAGGGAACGTTCTTCCCTGCGGCCTTCGGACATCTCTTCGGCTACGACGCCGGCTACTACGGATACCTGTGGTCCAAGGTGTTCGGTCTCGACATGTTCTCCGTGTTCGAAGAGGAAGGTGTCACGAGCTCGCAGGTTGGGAGGCGGTACCGCAAGCAGATCCTCGAGAAGGGTGGGTCTGAGGACGCGACCGATCTCCTTCGTGGCTTCCTCGGCCGCGAGCCGAGCAACGAAGCGTTCCTGCGGCACGTGGGACTGAAGGT
>CAYLHS010000155.1:0-3371 GCA_964383535.1 uncultured Acidimicrobiia bacterium | reverse complement strand
GGATCGAAGCCCGCCTGGGACCCCTCGTCGGTGCAGGGGCCTCCGGAGATGCCGCAGAACAGGCCGAATTGTTCAAGGCGTGGCTCCAGTTCTTCGAGTCGCTCGCAGCCCGAAACCCGCTGATCTTGCTCATCGAGGATGCGCACTGGGCCGGTCAGCCGATGCTGGACTTCCTGGAGTATCTGATCGACTGGGCCATCGACTCGCCGATTCTCCTGATTCTCACCGCCCGGCCCGAGCTGTTCACCGAGCATCCGGAGTGGGGTGGTGGCAAGCGCAACGCTGCGACGATCGCGCTCGCACCGCTGTCGGACATCGACTCGGCCGCACTGCTGACCGCGATGCTTCCAAGATCGGTGATGCCCGCCGAGGCCCAACAGGCGATCCTCGGTCAATGTGGCGGCAACCCGCTCTACGTGACGGAGTTCGTTCGCTATGCGGCCGATCGTGGCCTGGTCGATGACATCGCGGCGGGCAAGGAGATACCTCTTCCTGACTCGGTGCAGGCACTCATCGCTGCCCGCCTCGATCTCCTCGACAAGAATGACAAGGCGGTCCTCCAGGCATCGGCCGTCGTCGGGAGGGTGTTCTGGACGGCGGTCGTTTCGTCGATGCGCCCAGACTTGGAGGTTCGGCCTGCGCTTCATCGTCTGGTGACGCGCGAACTCGTTCGTCCGGTCCGTGAGTCATCGATGCGAGGTCAGGAGGAGCACAAGTTCTTCCACTCGCTGATCCAAGATGTCGCCTACGGACAGATCCCGAGAGCTGAACGGGCGTCGTTGCACGAGGCGGCAGGTCGATGGTTGGAAGCCGTCAGCGGTGAGCGGGCCGTCGATGTCGCCGAGCTGCTCGCCCACCATCTCACCCAGGCTGTGGATCTCGGAGGAACCGGCGGGGATCTCACGGAGCGTGCCTATCGCTTCCTGATGCTCGCCGGCGATCGTGCCAGAGAACTCGATGCGACACGTGGCGCCGACTACTACCGAAGAGCGACCGAGATTGCCCCCCGGCCGACCGACGAGGGCCGGGCGCTCCTCGAACTCTCCGATGTGACCCAGGACAAGGATCTCCTCGAGAGCTCCCTCGAGACGGCCTACTCGCTTTTTGAGGGACTGTCGGATCACGAGGGCATGGCGCTCGCTCGGGCCCGGCTGGCCCGCATCGTGTGGTGGCGCGGTGATGCCGAAAATGCCGACAGGCTTGGAGCGGAGGCTTTGCGGCTCGTCGCCGACCGTCCGACCTCCGCCGCGAAGGCGGAGGTGATGGGAACCTATGCAGCGAATCGGTTCCTCAGGGGCAGGGCGCAGGAGGCGATCGACGCAGCGGAACAGGCCAAGCCGGTTGTCGATGCTGCCGGCAGCGTTCGTGACCAGATCGGCCTGCTGTTCGCGAGGGGCGGTGCGCTCTGCGACCTCGGTGATCGAAGCGGACTGGATGATCTTCGACTCGCCCTTCGGCTCGCGTCGGAGCGTAATCTCTCGAAGATGGCACTCGTCGCCGGCAACAACCTGGCGACCGTGGTTGGCGAGCTCGATGGACCAACCGCAGGGCTCCGCTACATCGAGGACGCCATCGAGATGGCGGATGAGCGAGGGTACGTCGCAAACGCAAACTGGGGCCGCATGACCAAGTGCGAGCTCCTCGTGCCCGCGGGCCGCTGGGACGAGGTGCTCGATCTCACCGAAGCGGTGCTCGTTCGGGATCGGGAGCTTGGCGGAAGTCAGGTGAGCTTCCAGGCCAACTTCCATCGGGCGTCTGTCCTGTTCTATCGAGGAAGGGAGGAAGAAGCTGCTCACCTTGCCTTCGATACGCTCGAGGCGGCCCGCGAGATCAAAGACCAGCAGTCGCTGGCGCCGGCGCTCGCTTTCTCGATCGTTGTGGCGTTCGATGCCGGCCGTACCGACGAGGCGCGGCGCCTCATCGATGAGTACGAAGCGGCGACTGCCGACGCCCCTGCATACCGTGCGGCAACGATAGGAGACATCGCAAGGATCGTTGTGGATCTGAGCGGCCCGGCGCGACTCGAGGGACTCGTCACGGGAATCCGCGAAATCGGCGTGCGCGGCACCGCGTCCTTGGCACTGGCCAAGGGGCATGTTGCTGCTGCCAACGGACGGCTCGAGGCCGCGGTGTCCGAGTTCGTTCGCTCGGCCGACACCGCCGAACGATCAGGGGCAGGTTTCCGCGCAGTGCTCGCACGGATCGCTGCAGCTGAACACCTCGTGGAAACCGGACAGGTCGACGAAGCCGGCCCGCTCCTCGACGCTGCACGAACGGCCGCAGAGTCGATGGGCGCGACCAAGCTCCTTGCTGAGATCGACGTGATCGAAGGAGGAGGGACGGAGGGGGAGCTTGGTGCCTGACGACACCGGGGGGAACATCCACGACGGAAACCCGTTCACCACGCCTGCCGAACTGCGGGATCCTGCGCGGCGGTTCAGGGGACGGCTCGCCAGTGGAGTGACGGTGTTCACCGCCGGCACGCTGCCCCGAGCGACGGGGCTGACCGTCTCGTCCCTTCTCGTCGCTCAGGGAGAGCCGGATCGGATCGTCGCCTTGCTGGACGAGGAGAGCGCCAACGACATCCGCACCGCGGCTCGGTTCGTCGTGCATGTCCTTCCCGAAGGCGAGCAGGCTCTCTCCGATAGGTTTGCCGGTCTCCGGCCAAGCCCCGGAGGGCTGTTCCACGATCTCGACGTACGCCAGTCGGACTACGGACCGGTGCTGGACGCGATCGGCACTCGAGCGTTCTGCACGTGGAATCGGTCGAGCGAGATGGGGTACCACACGCTCGTCGAGGGCGTCATCGACCGCATCGAAGTAGAGGAGAGGGTCGTACCTCTCGTCTACTACCGGGGCCGCTACCGCCGACTCGATCGGATCGGTGGAGCACCTCCGGCCGACTGAGCAGCGTTCTCACGCTCAGCGCGAGAATCGAACTCAGTCATTACACGGGAACCCTCGATAGGCTGCCGCCATGCGGAAATGGGTCATCATCCTCGCGGTCGTCATCCTTGCCGGCGGTGGCTTCTATCTCTGGTTCAGTAGTTCCTCGTCCGAGCCGAGCACACCCCTCACGGCGCCGACGGTTTCCCAGGCCGGCGCATCGGCCCAGACCTTCACGATCGACTCGTCATCGTCGACTGCGACGTTCACGATTGGTGAGACTCTGCGAGGGTCGCCCACAACGGTCGAAGGTACCACCGACCAGGTCGCAGGCCAGGTGAGCCTCGATCCGTCCGACCCGCCCACGGCACAGATCGGCACGATCAAGGTCAACGCTCGAACCCTGACGACCGACGAGAGTCAGCGAAATAACTCGATCCGGCGTTTCATCCTGTCCACCGACCAGTACGAGTTCATCGAGTTCA
>CAYLHS010000154.1:0-3408 GCA_964383535.1 uncultured Acidimicrobiia bacterium | reverse complement strand
CGCAGTTGCCGCAGAACCGGGAACTCGTCGGATTCTCCGACGCGCAGGCCGGACAAGTGATCATCGTGCTTCGAGTCGCATCAGAGTCTCGCTGGCAGCCTACTTCCGGCCAGACGGTAGGAACGGCCCGAATCCTGAATCGGTTCCGCTTGTCGACCGCTCGCGCAGCGAGCCTGCGTTTTGCCCCTTGCCTCGCGCGTTCGATATACTCAGCTGCCGTGGTCTTGAACCCATAACCCCCTCCACTGGCCCACCGGTGTGACCCGCAACGGTGGAGTGGTCCTGGAGCGGGTACAAAAGGGTCGGCGCACCCGACGGATGTCGGACGCCGATTTTCGCGTGTCGAGGAGCACAATGCCGACAATCCAGCAGCTTGTCCGAGAGGGCAGAAAGCCGAAGCCGAAGAAAGAAAAGACGCCCGGTCTTGCAGGTGCGCCACAGCGGCGCGGTGTCTGCACGCGCGTGTACACGATCACACCGAAGAAGCCGAACTCCGCCCTCCGCAAGGTCGCCCGTGTTCGCCTGACGTCGGGCATCGAGGTGACGGCCTACATCCCCGGCGAGGGCCACAACCTTCAGGAGCATTCGATCGTGCTCGTCCGTGGCGGACGTGTCAAGGATCTGCCTGGCGTTCGCTACAAGATCATAAGGGGGACCCTGGACGCCTCGGGTGTTGCCGACAGGAAACAGGCGCGCTCCCGCTACGGAAGCAAGAAGGAGTCCTGATGCGCCGCGGTCCAGCCACACGACGTTTCATCGAGCCAGATCCCGTCTTTCGGAACCTGTTGGTCGCGCAAGTCATCAACAAGGTGTTGCTCGACGGCAAGAAGAACGTCGCCCGCTCAGTCGTCTACGGAGCACTCGAGATCGTCGAGCGCCGCTCCGGCCAAGACCCTGTCTTGGTCCTGAAGCGCGGGATCGACAACATCAAACCACACCTCGAGGTGCGCTCACGGCGAGTTGGCGGCTCCTCCTATCAGGTGCCCGTCGAGGTTTCCCCTCGCCGAGCGAACTCGCTGGCCATCAGATGGCTCGTCGGTTTCGCCCGCAAGCGCAAGGAGTCGAAGATGTCCGAGCGTCTCGCAAATGAGATTCTCGATGCTTCCAACAACACCGGCTCTGCGGTCAAGCGCAAGGAAGACATTCACAAGATGGCGGAATCCAACAAGGCCTTCGCCCACTACCGCTGGTAGCACCTACCTGCTGACAACCCCATAGCGACCGAGGAACAGATGAGCAACGGAGGAACGGACACGCTGGCCGCACTGCGCCAGTATCCGCTGAGCCGGACCCGGAATATCGGGATCATGGCCCACATCGACGCGGGCAAGACCACCCTCACCGAGCGCATCCTCTACTACACGGGCAAGACCTACAAACTCGGGGAGGTCCATGAGGGCGCCGCCGTCATGGATTGGATGGAGCAGGAGCAGGAGCGCGGCATCACCATCACCTCGGCCGCAACCACCGCCGGGTGGCACGACCACTGGATCAACATCATCGATACGCCAGGGCACGTCGACTTCACCGTTGAAGTCGAACGCTCGCTGCGCGTGCTCGATGGAGCGGTCGCCGTGTTCGACGCCGTCGCCGGTGTGGAGCCGCAGTCCGAGACGGTGTGGCGGCAGGCCGACCGCTACCACGTCCCTCGCATCTCGTTCATCAACAAGATGGACAGGGTCGGCGCCGACTTCTACGCATCGGTCGAATCGATCAGGACCCGGCTCGAAGGGAACCCGGTTCCGATCCAGGTGCCCGTCGGGTCCGAGGCCGAGTTCATGGGGGTCATCGATCTGATCGAGGAGAAGGCGCACATCTGGCAGGGTGATGACGGCAGGCACTGGGACACGGTTGACATCCCCGCGGAGCTGGCGGAACTCGCCCACGAGTGGCGCGGCAAGATGATCGAGGCCTGTGCAGACATCGACGACACGCTGCTCGAGAAGTACCTCGAGGATGCTCCGATCGAGCCAGGAGAACTCCATACGGCGATCCGGAAGGGGACGCTCGAGGGCCTGTTCACGCCCGTGCTGTGCGGATCGGCATTCCGAAACAAGGGCGTTCAGCCGCTGCTCGACGCGATCGTGTCGTACCTGCCGGCTCCGTCCGACTTGCCGCCCATCCGGGGATTCAAGCCGGGTAGCGAGGGCGATGTGCTCGCTCGAAGCGCCGAGGACTCGGCCCCGTTCACGGCACTCGCGTTCAAGATCATGAGCGATCCACACGTCGGAAAGCTGACGTACTTCAGGGTGTACTCGGGCTCGCTGGCAAAGGGTGGCCAGGTACTCAACTCGGCGTCCGGTCGGAAGGAGCGTGTCGGACGTCTGTTGCGTATGCACGCGAACCACCGCGAGGACCTCGAAGCCGTGCACACCGGCGACATCGTCGCAGCAGTCGGACTCAAGAACACCACGACGGGGGACACCCTCTCCGCTGTGGACGCACCGATACAACTCGAGTCGATGACGTTTCCCGCTCCCGTGATCTCGGTTGCGATCGAGCCCAAGACGAAGGTCGACCAGGACAAGCTCGGTGATGCGCTCCACCGTCTTGCCGAGGAGGACCCGACGTTCCTCGTCCGATCGGACCAGGAGACGGGACAGACCATCATCTCCGGAATGGGCGAACTGCACCTCGACGTGTTGGTCGACAGGCTCGTCCGAGAGTTCAACGTGGGGGCCAATGTCGGCCGACCACAGGTCGCCTATCGCGAGACCATCAAATCCGGAATCCAGAAGGTCGAGGGTCGTTACGTCCGGCAGTCGGGTGGTCGTGGTCAGTACGGGCATGTGGTCATTGACCTCGAGCCGACCGGACCCGGCGGGGGCTACGAATTCGTCGACAGGATCACCGGGGGCCGAGTTCCCCGAGAGTACATACCTTCGGTCGATGCCGGCATTGAAGAGGCGTTGGACCAGGGAATTCTCGCCGGGTACCCGATGGTGGACGTTCGGGCGACGCTGGTGGACGGCTCGTATCACGACGTCGACTCGTCGGAGATGGCGTTCCGGATCGCCGGTTCGATGGCCCTCCAGGAAGCGGCGAAGCGAGCCGGCGTCAAGCTCTTGGAGCCGGTGATGGGCGTCGAGGTGGTCACTCCTGAGGAGTACATGGGCGACGTCATCGGTGACCTGTCGTCACGGCGGGGCAAGATCGAAGAGATGAACCAGCGGGCAGGCCTTCGAGTCGTCACGGCGCAGGTGCCCCTCGCAGAGATGTTCGGGTATGCCACGGATGTGCGTTCGCGCACGCAAGGACGTGCGACGTACACGATGCAGTTTCACTCGTATCAGGATGTTCCTGAAACTGTCGCAAAGGAAATCGTCGCCCGCGTACGTGGCGAGTACTAGGAGAGAGGTGTGTGATGGCGAAGGCGAAGTTTGAGCGGACGAAGCCGCATGTGAATGT
>CAYLHS010000153.1:0-3429 GCA_964383535.1 uncultured Acidimicrobiia bacterium | reverse complement strand
ATCTGATCGAGCGCATCGAAGGGCCGGACGGAACCGTCCTGTACCAGCATGAGACGATCCACACACAGACGGTTGATCCGGCGATCATCGCCGCGGCCCGCCGTCCGCTCCTGAAGGTGCCGACCGGCGCCGGAACGGCCCCGCTCGCCAACATCGGTCGCCCCCAGGGCGGCAAGACGGGTACCCACCAGAACTACATGGATGCATGGTTCGTTGGTTTCGTCCCGCAGTATTCGACAGCGGTGTGGGTCGGCTACCCCGATTTCCAGTACCCGATGCGCGACATCACCATTCACAACAACTACTACGCGAGGGTGTACGGGGGTTCGATTCCGGCACCGATCTGGGCCGAGTTCATGAAATACGCCCTTCAGGACGTTCCCGACGGAGCCTTTCCGGCCGATCCCCCGGGGGTCGATCAGTACTTCAAGACTCCCCCGGCGACCGTCCCCGACGTGGTCGGCATGGTTGCCGGACTCGACGAAACGGGCGGACGGCAGGTGTCGGATCCAACCGTGCCCCCGACGGCCAAGGACGTCGTGTACGCGGCGCACCTCCAGCCCGTCCTCGTCGAAGTGGACTCACTCGAACCGGAAGGCACCGTGGTCGAACAGAGCCCGGCGCCCGGTCCCTCGTGGACCGACGAGAACGGCAACGTCATCGATGTGGCGCAGGGCGACGAAGTGACCCTTTCTGTTTCCACCGGCCTGCCACCGACGGCACCCCTGCCCGACTTCAGCAACATGACCGTCGAGCAGGTCGTCGCGGCACTCGACCAGTTCAAGCAGGACACGGGCGTCGAACTCACATTCACAACCCAGCAGGTGATCACGCCCGAACCGTCCCTGTACGGCGTCGTGCTCACCACGAGCCCGGCCCCGGGATTCGTCGTCACGTATGGGGATCCGATCACTCTGTTCGTGGGCACTGCACCCTGAGTTTTCGCGCACTTCATTGAGCTACTTGACGTTGGTTGGCGATTGTTGATATGACTGCGGCCGTGAAGGTTGCAGCACCCGGGAATCAACGCGATGCTCGTCCTCCCGTCGCGAATAACGCCGTGCCGAGCCCGGGCGCTGCAACCCGAGCGAGTGCCACCAAACGCCCCATGATCACCCCGCGGCTCTGGCACGACGGGCTCGTGGGCGTCGCCCCCGACTCCCCGTACGTGCGTCGATTCTGGACGGCGGTGCTCGGCCCCACCGCTGTCGCCGAGCTCCTCCGACTCACGACCGCCGCCCGCCGCGAGACGCGACTACGGCGTCCTCTGCGTCTCGCCCAACTCGCAACCGAAGGTCTCATCGCCCTCGATTCGGGCACCGTCCTGGTGCGTCCTACGGTTCCTCTCCTCGGCCCGAGGCAGGTACGCAGGCTGAGCCACTCTCTGAGAGCGGAACACGAAGCGATCCTCGCACGGCGCTCCTGCTGACCTGGGCTACGCTGCCTCACATGATCGAACACTCCGATATGGAGATATCCGTCGCAGACCTCGCATCTCGCGAGCGAGGCGGGGTCCTGATCGTCGACATCCGCGACGAGGACGAGTACGCAGAAGGCGCGATTCCCGGCGCGATCCACATTCCCGAAGAACGACTCGAGCGGACGATCTCGGACTATGCGAGTCACGACGACGAGATCGTCCTCTACTGCGACGGCGGACGACGATCACTCACCGCGGCGCACTCGCTTGCACAGACTGGATACTCGAGGGTTGTGTCCCTCGCCGAGGGGTCAAACGCGTGGAGAAGAGCCGGGCAACCGTGGTATACGCCGAACGCACGAGCGAACCGCTATGCACGCCACATCGCGCTCCCGGAGATCGGCCGGCAAGGTCAGCAGCTGCTGCTCGACTCCAAGGTGCTGATCGTGGGCGCAGGCGGCCTTGGATCGCCGGCGGCCCTCTACCTGACCGCGGCCGGTGTGGGAACGGTCGGCATCGTCGACTTCGACGACGTGGCGCTCTCCAACCTGCAACGCCAAATCCTTCACACGACGTCTCGAGTCGGAATGTCCAAGGTCTCCTCGGCTGCACGGACATTGAACGATCTCAACCCCGACGTGACCGTAGTCCCCTACCGAAACGCGCTCGATGCGGACAACGTACTCGACATCGTGCGTGGGTACGACGTCGTGCTCGACGGCACCGACAACTTCCCGACCCGCTACCTGCTGACCGACGCGTCGCTCCACCTGCGGGTACCTGTCGTCTATGGCGCGGCGCTTCGATTCGAAGGACAGGTGAGCGTGTTCAAGCCCTACGACGGCCCGTGCTACCGGTGCCTGTTCCCGGAGCCCCCACCGCCCGAGCTGGCTCCGTCGTGTGCGGAGGCCGGCGTCCTCGGCGCGGTGACTGGCATCGTGGGATCGATCGAGGCCCTCGAGGTGATCAAACTCCTCCTCGGTGTCGGCGAGCCGCTGGTCGGCCGATTGCTCGTGTACGACGCCCTCGACGAAGACGTACGAGTACTCCGCGTTCGCCGCGACCCTGCATGTCCAGCCTGCAGGGACGCTTCACGCCCGCCACGTCTCGTCGACTACGACTGGCATTGCGCTCCCGCCGGCACGATGGACAGGGTTCTCTGACCTAGCCGCCCTGGCGTGCACGTATGGAGTCGAGCGCGTTGGCCATGAACTCGGCCATCAGATCCCGGCTCATGTCCTTGTTCGGCTCGTACGTCCCGCTCAGGGTGATCACCCCGAGTTGCTTCAGCTGGTTGATGGCGATTCGGGCTTCGTCCGACACGCCACCGATGTCCGAGAAACCCTGATCGGACCCGTCGGGAAGTGCGATGCCGTCCACCTGGAGGAGCCGGACGATGAACAGCGCCATCTGCCAGCGCGGCACATCGGCGCCAGGAGTGAACGTCGTCGAAGACGTGCCCTTCGTCACGCCGATCTGCCGAAGCTGGTTGATGGCGAGCTGGTAGGCGGGTTCGAGCGACTGGATGTCGTTGAACGTCGACCCCCCTCCGCCCATCAGGTCGTACCCGCTCGCAGTATGAAGGCGGGTGAGGAACAACGCCATCTGCCAGCGCGGCACCGGGTCATCCGGACAGTACAGTGTCTCGGCGCATCCCAGCGTGATCCCGGCTTGCCATATCTGCAGCACGTCCTCGAGGTACTGGTTGCCTGTGAGATCGGTGAACGGATTGACGAGAGGCTGCACATCGACGGGAGGATTCGTGATCGGCCCCACCGGATCACCCTGCAATCCGGTCACGTGTGGGGAAGGAAGCGACAGATTGGCGCGCAGCCATGCGCTCCCCTTGACCGCAGTCACCGGAGAGCCATGCGAGGTCCCGCTGAACTGGACTGCCGCGCTCGGCGCAGGATTCATCAACCCGGCCGAGTCGACGGTGTCCCAACCCAGGTCGGCGGCGATGACCGCCGTGTCCACGTCCTTCTGCCAGACGGCGTTCGGGTTCAGGT
>CAYLHS010000152.1:0-3470 GCA_964383535.1 uncultured Acidimicrobiia bacterium | reverse complement strand
AGGCGGGCTACGTCGGCGAGGATGTCGAGAACATCCTGCTGAAACTGATCCAGGCTGCCGACTTCGACGTCAAGAAAGCGGAGCGGGGCATCATCTACATCGACGAGATCGACAAGATCGCGCGAAAATCGGAGAATCCCTCGATCACGCGGGATGTCTCGGGTGAGGGGGTCCAACAGGCACTGCTGAAGATTCTCGAAGGTACGATCGCATCCGTACCTCCGCAAGGTGGGAGGAAGCATCCCCACCAGGAGTTCATCCAGATCGACACGACAAACGTCCTGTTCATCGTCGCGGGTGCGTTTGCCGGCTTGGAGGATCTGATCGGACGAAGGATCGGCAACAGTGCGGTCGGGTTCGGGGCGGATATCAGGAGACGGGACGAGCGAAGGGCGTCGGAACTCCTCGAAGAGGTCCTGCCCGAGGACCTGCTCAAGTTCGGTCTCATTCCCGAGTTCGTTGGAAGACTGCCTGTGGTAGCGACGGTCGATGACCTGGATCGCGAAGCGCTCATCGAGATCCTCAAGACGCCGAAGAACGCGCTCGTTCGCCAGTACACGAGGTTCTTTGAACTCGACGGCGTGGCCCTGGAGTTCTCGGAGGAGGCACTCGTCGCAATCGCCGAGCAAGCCCTCAAGCGCAACACAGGGGCGCGCGGCCTGCGGGCGATCATGGAGGAGGTGCTCCTCGACACGATGTACGACCTGCCGTCGCTCCACGACGTCGCGAAGGTCGTCATCGACGAACGGGTGGTTGCCGAGCGAGTCAACCCGACACTCGTACCGTTCACCGATCCGAAGGAACGGTCCGCCTGAAAGGGTCTGCCGACCCATTCCACGCTCCGTGGTCACTAGATAGACTCTGCGTGATAGAAATGTGGTGTTTTCTGCTTGTAACAGCCAGAAGAGCCACGTATGATGGTGATGCGACCACAGATAGTGGTTGGGGTTGAATTGGGAGGCGTTGACCTTCGGTCCGCAAATGCGGTCACCAGGATCGAAGCGAGCCAGTGGTGAGACCGGCCCGCCCCTTGGACAAGGAGGCGGAAATGAAAGCAGGTCCATTCAGATGGGGTGTGGCCCTGGCGACTCTGGCTTTGGCGATCGGAGTGCTGGCACTTCCGGTGCAGGCCGCGTGGGAGCCACCGGCGTGTCCCTGGACAGCCGATGCGAGTACCTACGTGGTCGACTTCGGACAGAACGGCTACCAGTACATCCGATCTGATCGATCCGAGGCGGAAGCTCAGACGCAACACCTCGCCGTCAACATTCCGGCGGGCACGTACGACATCACGGTGTTCTCGTACGACGATCATGACCCGGACAAGCCCACCCAGACGGATCAGACGCACGAACAGTGGTATCTCGTCGCGTCGGACGGTGTGGGACCGGACTACCACTCTGGCGTGACCGGCGACCTGGCCGACACGTTGAACACCAGGGAGGATACGGTGGCGACGGGTGCGGTGTTCGGTCAGGCGATCACCAGCGTGTGGGCGTATCACGCGTTCTACCCGAACTCGCAGACCGGGGTCGTGTCGCCGAACTCGATCACTCCGATCTGTGCGAAGTTCGCCGCTCAGGCGCCGCCTTCGACCACGACGACGACCACGTCGCCTAGGTCGACAACGACGACGACGCCCATATCCACGACGACGACGGCATCGCCGTTGACGGGGTCGATTGGGGACTTCGTGTGGAACGACGCCAACGACAACGGCGTTCAGGACGCAGGCGAGGTCGGAATCGCCGATGTGTCGGTCAACCTCTACGACGGCTCGGGGAACCTCCTCGCGTCGACCGTGACGGATTCCGACGGACACTATCGTTTCGGTGGGTTGGTGGCAGGTGACTACATGGTCGAGTTCGTGCTGCCGACGAGTGTGTGGGAGTTCAGTCCTGCCGACCAGGGTTCTGATGACGCTGTCGACAGTGACCCCGGCGTGAACGGCCGTACGGGGATCATCACGTTGGCCGCAGGCGCCGGTGACTTGACGAACGATGCCGGGATGTACTTCCCGGCGCAGGTCGAGCCGACCACCGCCGTTCGGCCGACGCAAGAGACGCTTCCGTTCACCGGGGGATCCTCGACCGGAGCGGGTGGAATCGGCATCGGGCTGCTCCTCCTGGGCGGTCTCATTCTGCTCGTTCTCCGCAAGGAACCAATCGACGGATAGTGGCACGCAGCGTGTCGCGACGAGGGGCTTCTGCTTCGGCAGGAGCCCCAATCGCGTTGGTGGCTGGTCCCCATGTGGACGGTCACAATGGTTCCCCTGGAGTCTTGATCCAGCCGGGGTCGCTCCATAGCATGGTGAGGTAGCCACACATGGTGGGGTCAGAAACGGGAGGCGCTGACCTTCGATCCGCACATGCGGTCACCTTGGATCGGAGTGAGCCAGTGGTGAGACCGGCCCGCCCCTTGTCGCGATGAGGAGGCGGAGATGGGACGCTCATGGGCGATGCGGGCGCTGAAGGGCGCTCGTAGCCGTCATACTCATCGTGCGGTAAGGGTCATGCCTTGCCACTCAGGGGCATACCCGTTCACCTCGAAGGGGATTGAACCGCTCCAGCCGACGGGTGCGGCGTTCCCAAGAATCCGTTCGGACATCGCTCCCGTTGCGTTCGGCGCGTTGACGCCACACATTCGCAGTGATCGAGAAGGCCCGGCCGTCCAGGCAGATGTCGCCCATCGACTCGACTTCTACACGCTCTAGGACGACTGGGCCTGAGGGGTCCCGGCCCGCGGTCGGGACCCCTTCAGGTGTCCAGGGCAGAAGAGTCCGTTCGACCCATGGAATCCTGGTCGGGGGCGAGTAGCCTGCTAGTCGGGCGGTGCATCGCCGTGACAGCCGGTTGCGGTAGCGTTGTAGGTAACAGTCGATCAAGGCCACCTCGTGTGGCCAGGGCGCAACGGGAGGCGTTGACCTTCGACCCGAGTCGGTCGCTGTATGGGTCGAAGCGAGCCAAAGACCGGTCTCTTGCGTGCAGTGAGCGTGAAGGGTGACACATGGGAATCCACACATTGGTTCGGCGGGTACTCAGAGCCTCGATGGCGCTTGTCCTGGTCGTGCCACTGTTCCTCTATCTTGCACCGGGCGTGGCGACGGCGGCCAGCGTTGCCCCGATCGAGTTGGTCTTCAACGGCAACGCCACATGCTCCGACTTCGCGTCGACGTACGGCGGTGGACAGGCGTGGGTGGAGCTGAAGGTCGATCCTCCCGGAAACACGGTCAAGACGGACGGAACCCTGGTGGTGACCATCACCAACTTCAACGGGAAGTCGTTCGACTGGAGCTCCAACATCGGTGTGGATGCCGTGTTCGTCAAGGCCGGGGGTGACCACAACCTGTATGTCTACGACCCCCCTGGTCCCGAGACTACCGGCGATACGGATCTCTCCTCACCTGGTGCCACAGGCAACGCGATCAGCCACATCTCGTTCTGCTACGACCAGGATGGCGCGACGACGAC
>CAYLHS010000151.1:0-3492 GCA_964383535.1 uncultured Acidimicrobiia bacterium | reverse complement strand
GGACCGGGTCGGCCCTCTCTCGTCGTGCGGGCTCGCCCCACCGGCGCGATCGCTCTGGCAATCGAGATCGCCGTCGATTCGATCGCAGTGGCGGCCGTGGGTCTCGGTGGCCACGTCTTCGGGCAGCAGCGGATGGCACGTTCACGGGCACGAACAGGCCCCGGCGACACGACCTCCGATCTGGTCCCTCTCATGCACCGGCTGCTCGGCTCGTTGCCGCCGGATCACCGGATCGCAGGCGTGGGTGTGTCGGTTGCAGGCATCACACGGCGCGATGACGGAGTCGTCCGCTTGGGTCCGAACCTCGGTTGGAGCGAAGTTCCATTGGGCAGCTTGCTCGTCGACGCGTTGGGAATCGACACTCCGGTTCTGATCGCAAACGAGGCCGACCTTGGCGCGTTGGGCGAATACCGGCGCGGACTGCATCCCGGCGTGCGAAATCTGGTCTACGTCCAAGGGGAAGTTGGCATCGGCGTAGGGATCATCGCCGACGGCCGCCCACTTGTGGGCACCGCAGGATATGCGGGTGAAGCAGGGCACATGAAAGTCAACCCCAACGGACGGATCTGTCGATGCGGTGGGTTGGGATGCTGGGAGACCGAGGCAGGGGAGGCAGCACTCCTGCGTCTGATGGACACTCCGTCGGATACCGGGCTAGCTGCCGTCGAGTCGATCGAGAGCCGCGCATCGACGGGTGACCCTGTCGTGCTGGACGCGATGGCCGGCATCGGACGGTGGCTCGGCCTCGGTATCGGGAACCTGATCAATATCTTCAACCCTGAGATCGTCGTGCTGGGCGGTGTGTACCATCGCCTCTTCCCATTCATCGAAACGACGATGACCCAGGCAGTCAGTCGGTCCGCTCTGCGGGCCGCCACCGATCTCGTGTCGATCGTGCCCAGCGGCCTGGGGGTCGATGCGGCCCTGGTCGGCGCCGGTGAAGCGGCGCTCAGTCGGGTCATTGCGAACCCGGCAGGGCAGCGAACCGCCGCCGTGGATGCACCTCTCGCGTGACCGCGTGATGCGACTGGGGCATACTGTTGTCATGACTGAAGGTTCCGCCCCGCCTCATGCGACTGGGCTCTTGCTTGCCGGCACCGTCGCGGGAATCCTCATTGCGGTCGGACTGGTGTGGACTGCGGCTGCTGCAACGGCGACCCGGGAGCCAGTTGCGGAAGGACCGCCGCATCTCGTCGAGCAGGCTGCGGCAGCAGGAATCGACCACGTATACGACGGCGGGTTCACGTTCTTCGTAGGCGGTGGAGTGGCCGTGTTCGACTGTGACGGTGATCACCGTCCCGACGTCTATCTCGCGGGCGGTGCGAACCCCGCGGCACTGTATCGCAACGTGAGCGCCGTGGGAGGCGAAATTCGCTTCGAGAAGATCCCCGATCCGATGACCGATCTCACCGACGTTGTTGGCGCGTACCCGATCGATATCGACGCTGACGGTGTCATCGACATGGCCGTCCTCCGCGTTGGGGAGAACGTGATCCTCCGAGGCCTCGGCGGGTGCAGGTTCGCGCGAGCGAATGAAGCGCTCGGCTTTGACGGAGGCTCCTCGTGGACAACCGCCTTCAGTGCGACATGGGAGGACGACGCAGCGCTTCCGACGCTTGCCTTCGGCAACTACCTCGAGCTGGACGCCAACGGGGAACAGACGGGCGTGTGCGCGGGAAACGCCCTCTACCGGCCCGCTGATGAAGGCTACTCCCGGGAGACGCCGCTCGAGCCGGGCTGGTGCACGCTCTCGATCCTGTTCTACGACTGGGATCACTCGGGACGGCACGACCTGCGGATGGCCAACGACCGCCACTACTACCGGGACGGCGAGGAGCAGCTGTGGCGAGTCGCGACCGGGGAGGAACCGGTGTTGTACGGTCAAGACGACGGTTGGCGTCAGATGCAGATCTGGGGCATGGGAATCGCCAGCCAGGACGTCACGGGCGACGGAGTGCCGGAGGTGTTCCTGACCAGCCAGGCAGACAACAAGCTCCAGACACTGGAGCCGGACGCAACGGGGCCCAGCTACACCGACATCGCGTTCGCCAAGGGCGTGAACGCCAACCGGCCCTTCTACGCCGACGCAGTGCTTCCATCGACGGCGTGGCATCCCGAATTCGCCGACGTCAACAACGACGGACTGCTCGACCTGTACATCTCGAAGGGCAACGTCGAGGCGCAGCCCGACTTTGCCATCGAAGATCCGAGCGACCTGTTTCTCGGCCAGTCCGACGGAACCTTCAGCGAGGCGGCGGAGGAGGCCGGTCTGATGAGCCCGGGGCGGAGTCGCGGGGCCGCGATCGCCGATTTCAACCTCGACGGGCTCCTCGACATCATCGAGGTCGACCGGCAGGAACCCGTGAAGCTGTGGCGCAACACCGGCGCCGGCGACGCCAAATCTCCGCTACCGATGGGCAACTGGATCGCCCTCGATCTCGAGCAGCCGAGCGCCAACCGCAATGCGATCGGCGCGTGGATCAGCGTCAGGTTCGCGGACCAGACGATCGAGCGCGAGGTCACGATCGGCGGCGGACACGCGAGCGGTGAGCTCGGTTGGCTCCACTTCGGGATCGGGGATGCACAGTCGGCCGAGGTTCGCGTCGAGTGGCCGAATGGTGAGACCGGGCCATGGATGAAGGTCGATGCCGGGACGTTCGCCACCATCTCCCGAGGTACCGACGGACCGAGCGTATGGAACCCGCTGAGCTGACCCCCGGCTCGACGACAACCGAGCGGCACCCATCAACTCTGCGGGTCGGTCTGCCAAATGATCCAGTCACCCGTGACGGACGTCCGCAACACGAAGACCGAAGAGAAAGGCGCCTCCGTCGTGTCGAGTTCGTTCCCGGTCTCGTCGTAGGTCACCGTCTGCACGGTGCCCTCCGCCTGGAACGCAAGATTGGCACCACCCTGCGGGCCGTCCACAAACTCGACAACGAGATGGAGCCGTGTGAATCGATACGTGGGTACGGGGAGACGATCTGCAGTCGCTGCCTGCTCGACGGCGCGTTCCATCTCGACGAGCCTGGGACCGTCATCGGCAGCGCGCAGCAGACTCGTGTCGGCGTGACGCATCGCCTCGGCTTCGATCGCCAGCGCTCTGGCGAGACCGGCTGCAAGGACACCAGGATCATCGGCGGCAGCACCGTTGAGGGCTGCAACCTCGCTGTCGACGGTGACGGCGGGGAGAGCGGCGAGGTCGATCTTGACGTCGACAGCGGCAACTCCAATCGGCTGAGCTGCGCCGGCCCCGCCCCGTGCCGGCCCGCCGGCGGCCACGACGCCCGTCAGCACCGCAACGATCGTGAGGCCCACGACGGCGCCACGTCCGAAGATGCGCACCGACCCGGGTGACCCGCGCATCGTCAGCAGCGTCATGATCCGATTGGGAGCCGTGCGATCCGGATCGGGTACCAGCCGATCGAAGAGGAGGCTGAACGGGGTCAGGATCACCAACCCGGCGAGCAGACCCACCTTGGCTCCGAACTC
>CAYLHS010000150.1:0-3517 GCA_964383535.1 uncultured Acidimicrobiia bacterium | reverse complement strand
GTTGGGGGAGGTGGCGTCAAGCTGATGCTTGACGCCGGAGGGGGCCGTTCCCAGCAACGTTTCTGGTTCACCACCCCCCACAGCGGCTGCGCCGCTGCGGTACTTTCCCAAACGTCGTCCTTCGGGCTCCTGGGGGGACCAGTGAACGGACGCAGGCCCGTTCGCTAGGGGCGATACTCGCCGAAGACGTCCCGAAGCGCGTTCGACACCTCCCCAAGTGTCGCATCGGCGCGCAGCGCCTCCTTCATCGGGTACAGCAGATTGCCATCCGTCTCGGCCGTCGTGCGAACCTGAGCGAGCAGAGTATCCACCCGATCCTGATCCCGTTCTGCTCGCAGCCGCGCGAGTCGCTGTGTCTGCTCGCGTCGAATCGAAGCGTCGACTCGCAACACGGGTATCTCCTCATCCTCTCCCTCTTCGATGAACGCGTTCACCCCGACCACCCTCTGAGCTCCCGACTCGACCTTGCGGGCGGTCTCATAGGCGGCGTCCTCGATGGCCCGTTGAGGGAAGCCCGCTTCGATCGCCTTCACAGCGCCCCCTAGCGCGTCGACCTCGGACAGCAATCTGAGGGCTTCGGCTTCCAGGGCGTCAGTGAGTGCCTCGACGAAGTACGAGCCTGCGAGCGGATCGACCGTCTCGGCAACGCCGGCCTCGAACGCAAGGATCTGTTGGGTCTTGAGCGCGATCTTCGCGGCCTTCTCCGTCGGCAACCCGAGCGCCTCGTCGAACGAGTTCGTGTGCAACGACTGCGTCCCCCCGAGGACTGCCGACAAGGCCTCGACAGCGGTACGCACGATGTTCATCTCCGGTTGCTGGGCCGTGAGGCTGCTGCCGGCGGTCTGTGTGTGGAAGCGCATCTGCCACGCCTTCGGATCGGTCGCTCCGACGCGGTTCCGCATGAGTTCTGCCCACACACGACGAGCGGCCCGATACTTCGCGACCTCCTCGAAGAACTGGCTGTGTGCGTTCCAGAAGAACGACAGCCGCGGAGCGAAACGGTTCACGTCGAGCCCGGCGTCGATTGCGGCCTCGACATAGGCCAAGCCGTCGGCGACCGTGAACGCCAACTCCTGCGCAGCGGTCGCCCCCGCTTCACGCATGTGGTACCCGCTGATCGAGATCGTGTTCCACGACGGAAGCTCGGCGGCACAGTACGAGAACACATCGGTGACCAGCCGCATCGACGCGTCCGGGGGATAGATGTAGGTCCCGCGAGCAACGTACTCCTTCAAAATGTCGTTCTGGACGGTTCCCCTGATCCTCTCAGGAGGCACCCCCTGCTCCTCGGCGACGAGCTGATAGAGCAGGAGGAGGATGGCCGCCGTCGCGTTGATCGTCATCGACGTGCTCACGTCCCCGAGTGGGATCCGTTCAAACAGGCGCCGCATATCCTCGATGCCGTCGATGGCCACCCCGACCTTGCCTACCTCCCCCTCGGACATAGGATGATCGGAGTCGTAGCCCATCTGCGTAGGCAGATCGAAGGCGACGGAGAGCCCGGTCTGGCCGGCCTCCAGGAGCGTACGGAACCTGAGGTTCGTCGCATCGGCGTCGCCGAACCCCGCGTATTGGCGCATCGTCCAGAGCCGACCCCGATACATCGTTGGATACGGTCCGCGTGTGTACGGGAACTCCCCCGGCTCCCCGATGGACCCGGGAACCTTCTCCGGACGGTAGACCGTCTCGATAGGGATGCCACTACTGGTCTGATGCGCGTCGTCATTCTGATTCATGGGTATCCTCGCGGATGCTACACGCCGTGCCCCGGGTGAAACATGGCTGCACCGATCCACGAACTCGAACGAAGAGAAATCCGAAGCCGCTGGTTCATCGCGCTCGCGTCGCTCCTGTCGATCGCGCTGTTGTCGTCGACGTGGCTCGCGTTGTTCTCGTTCTTCGGGTCCAGCACGGCGTTCGGAGTGTTCCAGGGACTCGAGACCAAGTACGTCCCCGACGTCCAATCGATGTCGCTCGACTTCCCCGACCTCTCGCGCACATCGACCATCCTCACCCTCGACAATCAAGAGCTCGCCGAGCTCGACGACGGGAAGAACAGCGACCCTGTTCGGATCGAGGACGTGCCGGAGTTGGTGATCGACGCCGCCCTCGCCGCCGAGGACAACACGTTCTACGAGCACGAAGGAGTCAACTTCGGGGCGATTCTCAAGGCCTTCATCGGCAACTACCAGGAGGGGACCAAGCGGGGTGGTTCGACGATCACGCAGCAGGTCGTGGGAAACAACTTCGTCGCAGACACCAACACGTACGCCGGCAAACTCGTGGAGGCGTTCGTCGCCGTCGAGCTCGAGCGCCGCTACACCAAGGATCAGATCCTGGAGTTCTACCTGAATTCGGTGTACTTCGGCTCGGGCGCCTACGGGATCAAGGCCGCAGCACTCGAGTACTTCGGAAAACCCCTCGACCAGCTCACCGTCGGCGAAGCCGCCGCGCTGGTCGTCCCAATCCGCAACCCGAAGCGATACGACCTCCGCAATGAACCTCAGAACGTGGAAACCCGGCGCAGCGACGTCCTCGCCGTCATGCTGAGAAAAGGCTGGATCACCAAGGCCCAGGCGGACGCGGCGAAGAGAGAGAACCTCGAGGCGGAGGTGATCCCGCACTCCACGTTCAGCGGTCCTGCCGATCACGTGGTCGCTGCCGTGAAGACCGACCTCCTCCACGACCCCGAGTTTGCGTTCCTGGGCGCCACCACCGAAGAACGCAAGAAGGCGATCTTCGGCTGTCCTTCCGATGACACGACATGCCAGGGCGGCGGGGGTTTGAAGATCTACACGACGATCAACCTTGACCTCCAGGAGAAGGCGAACTCGATCCTCGAGACGTGGCTCCCCTATCCCGATCCCTCGACGCTGAGCGAAGACCAGCTCAACGCCTGCATCGCCCGCTACAACGCCACGCAGACCCCGGTTCCTGGGACGTCCGACCTGCGCTGTGCCCCGACGGGAGCGATCTCGATGATCGACAACGACACCGGAGCGATCGAGGTCATGTCGTCCGGTCTGCCATTCAATGTGGAGCAGTTCGACCTCGCACTCAAGGCACAGCGCAACCCCGGTTCTTCCTTCAAGCCGTTTGGCCTGGTCGCGTACCTCGAGCAGGGCGGATCGCTCAATTCATACTGGGATGCGCGAAGTCCTATCGAGATCCCGTGCCCGTACTGCAACCCGGACATCTGGACGGTGAGCAACGCAGGGGCGAGTATCGAGCCGGGACTTCGTCTCTTCGATGCAACGTACCGATCCGTCAACGCGGTGTATGCACAGGTTTCGGTCCAAGTTGGTCCTGAACACATCGTCGACGTCGCCCGCCGTATGGGTGTCACCGACTCCGACCTCCCTGCGGTGCCCTCGATCGTGCTCGGGGGAGGTGGTGCGACTCCCATCGAGATGGCGTCCGCGTACACCAACTTCGCCACGAACGGGGTATGGGCGAAACCGTATCTGATCGAGCGCATCGAAGGGCCGGACGGAACCGTCCTGTACCAGCATGAGAC
>CAYLHS010000149.1:0-3534 GCA_964383535.1 uncultured Acidimicrobiia bacterium | reverse complement strand
ACACGCTTTGGACAGACGCTAGCGACAGGGCGTAGGGCGGGTCAACGAACGCGAGATGGAAACTCGTCGTGCAGCCGTCGAGGTACCGCTCGACGTCGGCAAAGATGATGTCTCCACCCAGGCCCACACGGTCGACGTTACGCCGGAGCACCTGCAGCGCGGGCTTGCCACGCTCAACGAACACCACCGACGCCGCACCCCGACTCAGAGCTTCGAGACCGATCGATCCCGACCCTGCGTAAAGATCGAGAACGTCGGCTCGAAGAACGATGTCGCCCAAGGATGAGAACAGCGCCTCCCGAGCCCTGTCGGTCATGGGACGCGTGGCGGTCCCTTCGGGTCCGACGAGCCGACGCCCTTTCGCGAGACCGGCGATGATCCTCATGACCGAAACAGCCACTCCACTTCGTCACCGAGCAGTGCTCGGACCTCCTCACGGATCTCGCCATTGTGTCGAAGATGGGGATCCTTGTCGACGAGCGCGAATGCTTCTCTTCGCGCAGCGATCAGCTCATTCGTATCTCGGAGGATATCGGAGAGGTGAAGGTCGGTGAGCCCCGACTGGCGGGCGCCGAACACCGTCCCCTGTCCCCTGATGGCGAGATCGATCTCCGCGAGTTCGAAGCCGTCGTCGGTTCGAACCATCGCATCGATTCTTGCCTTTCCTTCATCCGTGGTCGGATCGGCAACCAGGTAGCACCAGTTGGGTCCGGCGTGCCGTGCGAGTCTCCCACGCAACTGGTGGAGCTGACTCAGCCCGAACCTGTCGGCATCTTCGATCATCATGACCGTCGAGTTGGGAATGTCGATGCCCACCTCGATCACCGTCGTGGACACCAGGATGTCCAGATCACCGTTTCGGAGCCGCTCCATCACCTCTCGCTTGTCCACTGAGCGCATCTGTCCATGCAGCAGACCTATCCGCAATTCGGAAAAGAGCTTCTGAAAACGCTCATACTCCGCGGTAGCGGACGCAGCCTCGATCTTTGGACTGTCCTCGACGAGTGGACATACCACGAATGTCTGATGGCCCGCAGCCGCCTCGTCACGGATCCTTTCATACACCCCTTCTAGGTCGCCCGGTGCCACCGCGAAGGTTCGCACCTCGGGACGGCCCGGTGGCATCTCGTCGAGCATGGACACGTCGAGGTCGCCATACAAGGTCATCGACAAGGTTCTCGGGATCGGGGTCGCCGTCATGATGAGCAGATCCGGGTCGGCCGCTTCTGCCTTCTCTTTGAGGCTGACCCGTTGATGAACACCGAAGCGGTGTTGCTCGTCGATCACGGCGATGCCCAACGCCGCGAACCGAACACCCTCTTGGATCAGCGCGTGGGTTCCGACCACGAGATCGACCTCGCCGGTGGACACGAGGCCCACCACATCGTCCCTCGTGGCCTCGGGACGGAAGTTCACCTCGGCGGAGGCCGACGTCAGCAGCGCGACTCTCACCCCGTCACCCCCGGACGAGAACAAGTTCAGGCGATCATCCGCCGGTGGAGACAATCCCGAACGCTCCAAGAGATCCGTGATCGAGAGGTAGTGCTGGTTCGCGAGGACCTCCGTCGGTGCCATGACAGCCCCTTGGTAGCCGCCCTCCACCCCGGCGAGGAGCGTCGCGACGGCGACAACGGTCTTGCCGGATCCCACCTCGCCCAGAAGGAGCCTGTGCATGGGGTGGGGCGATCGAAGGTCCCTCCCGATCTCATCGACAACCCTCAGCTGTGCGCCCGTCAGCTCGAAAGGGAGCCCTTCGACGAACGCCGGCACGAGGCTGTCATCCGGGGTGTGGGTGATACCGACCGATTCCTCGATCATCTTCCTCTTCGAGAGGGCGAGAGCGACTTCGAGACGGAACAACTCGTCGAAGACGAGCCGGCGTCGGGCAGGAACTGCCTGCTCAGGCGCGTCGGGGAAGTGAATGTCGGCGTATGCCGTGTCTCGATCCACCAGGTCGAGCCGCTCCACGACGTCCGCCGGAAGTGGATCGGTCACCGGCCGTGATCGAAGCAGCGCATTGTGCATTCCCCTTCGGATGTGTCCGGATGACACACCGCCAACGGTCGGGTAGACGGGCACGACCCGCCCTGTTGCAAGGCGCTCGCTCTTCGAACGAATGAGATCGACATCCGGGCTCTTCATCTGGAGCGACCCACGGAACGACTCCACCTTCCCAGATAGTGCCACCTCGGAACCTTCTGCGAGTTGCTGCTGTCTGAACCGCTGGTTGAACCACACGGCTTTGAGGGTGCCCTCACCGTCCGTGACGACGGCCTCGATGATCATCAGGTTGCGTCGAGGCCGTCGAACGTTCACCGAACGCACCTCTCCAATGATCGTCACCTCCACACCGACTGGTGTGCCGGACAGCGACTCGATGCGAGATCGGTCGATGTAGCGCCGCGGAACGTGCTGCAGGAGGTCGGCGACGGTCTCGATGCCGGCTGTGCGCAGTCTGCCGGCGCGGGCGCCGGCCAGATGCTTCACTCGATCGACGGGAATCGACGAGAGGTAGGTGAGGCTGCTCACGTGAGGACGTCCATGACCGGCGACGAGTATACGATTCCTCCTCATATGGCCATGGTGCTAGTCTCGCTCACCGGCCCAGGGAGGTCGCATGTCCTATCGCTGTGAAATCTGTGGAAAAGAGCCCTGGTATGGGAAGCAGGTGAGCTTCTCGCACAAGCGGTCCAGCCGACGCTGGCTTCCGAACATCCAGCGCGTGCGGGTTCGCCACGGGTCCAACACGCGGCGCGTCAGGGTGTGTACGTCCTGCCTGAAGGCCGGCAAGGTCGAGAAGGCATAGGGATCGGCCTTCGACTGATCAGCCGTCGGTCATCAGTCTCAGGCAAGCGCGAGACCTCGGTCACCCACCACCGCCTGGCAACCCGTCCACCGGTGACCGACAACCGAGAACCACGGGCGCCGGTGGTGAGCTATCGGCTGTCACCACTCCGCCACTACACTCATCGGCTATGCAGGGTGTCGTCAAGGTCTTCGATGCTTCGACAGGATTCGGAATCGTGGTGTCCGATGCGGATCGACGTGAGGTGTTCCTCGATGCAGAATCGCTCGAAGGCAGCATCTTCAGAACGCTCCGTCAGGGACAGCGCATCGTGTTCGACGTCGAAGAAGACGGCGAACCGGTGGCTCGTCGGCTGAGGATGGGGTCCGAAGGCACCTGATTCCCCGGCGACGTCAAGGTCCACTGGAGTATCATCCTCCTTGACGAAACCCCTCGAGGAGGTCCCGGTGGTGCAGGCGTACGTGTTGATCCAGACCGAGGTGGGCAAAGCCGCGCAAGTGGCAGAAGAGGCCCGCCGCATCCAGGGCGTGGAACACGCCGACGACGTCACAGGACCGTACGACGTCATCGTGAAGGCGTCTGCGGAGACCGTCGATCAACTCGGCAAGCTCGTCGTCGCCCGTATCCAGTCGATCGAAGGCATCACGAGAACGCTCACCTGCCCGATCGTCAACCTGTAGTCAGCCGAGCTTCGAAGCGATCGCACCCGCACTGCGGAGTGCCGTCCC
>CAYLHS010000148.1:0-3647 GCA_964383535.1 uncultured Acidimicrobiia bacterium | reverse complement strand
GCACCACGCAGCCACGGGACCCATGCGAGGGTCAGCCGAAGAGGAAAGCAGTCCAGGATGGTGAGCCCGATCCGATCGACGTGGTGGTCGACTTCTCCATGTTCATCGAAGCGGATCCCGCTTCGAAGCACGGGGAGGATCAGGGCGAGCAGATGGTTCTCACCCTCGCTGAGCTGGCCCGCGAACTGGATCTGGTCGGCGACCTCATGAGTGCGAGGGATGCGGGACTCGGGGTCGCTGGAGGCGTCAGCGGCTTCGCATCCGGCAAGTACGTCTCGGGAACGGCCGGCATCGTGAAGGGGGGTATCGACGCTGCAATCACCGCGGAGAACCTCCTCCCCGATGTACCGACCAGCATTCCGCAAGCCGGTGTGGAGTTCCTCGAGTCGGTGTCCAAGTTCGCCGGGTTCGTCGCAGGCAAGGTGACCGACTGGATGAAACGCAACGAGATGGTGTCGGCGAGAGTGGCGTACTTCAAACAGACCTTCACGGCCACGCCGTACCGGATCATGGAATGCCGCAAAGGCCAGGGATGGGTGTGCGTCGAGCGTGTGTGGGAGATCGAGGTCTCGAAGCTCGAGAAGGACCAGAGGGTAACCACCAGCCAGACATGGCGACCGGTCTCTGACCTCGACCGACACCGCATGAACGCCGACTTTCGGCGTGTGAGCAGCTTCGCCGGCAATCTCATCAAGACGGACGCCAACCGGCTTGTCCGGTGGCGTGCGAAACACCAGCCCGGGCCGTGCCAGTGACGAGAAGGACGCTCGGTCTCGCACTCATGGTGCTCGGCGGGCTTCTGGTGATCGCGGCCATCATCGGTCTGATCGCCGGCGGTGGCGGTACGGCAGGACCCGTCGAAGCATCAGCAACGACCACCGCCTCTACAATCACTGTGCCGGCGGCCACCGCCACAACGGCGACAACGACGACCACCGTGGCGACCACGACCACTCCGACAATGACGATCGTCGAGACCACCACCGTGGCAACCACGACGACGACCGCCCCCGACCCCGTCGCGGCGATCGAGGCATTCGTGCCCGAGTTCGCCGGCATGATTGCCACGGGCGATGTTCAGGGCCTCTTCGACACGCTCCATCCTGCGGTGCTCGACGCGCAGGATGCCGACCTGTGCAGGGCCTACATCGAACGAGAAATCCTCGCACTCGTCGACTACCGGCTGACAGGCGCCGTGACCGGGCCGGCCCCGACGACCTTCGGGTCCACGACCGTCGACGTGTACTCGGGAACCGTGTCCTTCTCCTACCAGGGGCAACCGTTCGACTCGACTGCAACATTCGCGTTGGTCGGCGGACAGGTGCGCTGGTTCACGACCTGCCGCTAGCCCTCATCTCCCCGAGCCCTGGGTTCAGAGCACTGGCCAACGACGGCGAGAGCAAAGCCACTCGACAACGTACAGAAGCGCTGACTCGAACAACGCCTACTGCTTGCCGTGGTTCACCTCGATGCCTCCGAACGCGACGATCGCCTCGATGGAAAGCACTGGCGCGTCGGCGGCGAGCATCTCGTCTTTCGTCTTGTTCGACCATCCGCCGAACAGTGGAATGCCCGTGAGCCGCACCCGCCAGCCTTCCGGCACGATGAACTCGACTCCCCCGAATGCACAGACCACATCGATCGCCGCCCCACCTTCGATCGGGCGGGCATTGCGAAGGTCCACCTCGGTGCCACCGAAAACATTGAGGATCGAGCCACCTCGAAACTGCTGAGAGCTAGTCCTGACGTCACGTCCGAAGAACGCGACCACCGAGTTCACCCTGTCCGAGACGGAGACCCCTCGACGACTCGGCCCGACGATCACCCACAGACCGATCAGCACCAGCACAACCGGCCAGATGAACTGCGTGACGTCCGCATCGATGAAGTCGAGCGTTCCTGCAAGCAGCGCAAGGCCAACAATGATCAGGATTCCGGGAATGATGACGTGGGGCGGCGAGAAGCTGAAGTAGATCAATCCGGCGACAACGAGGATCACCGGCCACCACTGGGCGATGGTGTCCCCGGCATCGAGGATGCCGCCTCGGTCGAGCAGGAACAGCGCCCCGAGAACGATCAGCAGGATGCCAACGAAAGCCCTTCCACGACTCATACACACACTCCCTTCACTCGCGGATGCTACCGAGGTGATGGCCGCGCGAGCCGAAGATCCGGCGGGACCACAGCGTGACGAGAGCGCGCCGGCGAACCTGAGGGCTCAAAGGTCCCTGAGAACGGGCTGCCCTGCCGATAGCCTGACCCCGATGCTCGCCCACGCACGACGGCTCGCCGAAGCGACCCCCGATTCGCGCAACCGCTACATCGACTTTCTGCGGGCCGTATCGATCATCGCCGTGGTACTCGGACACTGGCTGGTGATCACCCCGTGGGTAGATGGCACAGGCGTCTTCCACCCCGACCATCTCCTCACCAGATCACGGACCGCCCAGTGGCTCACCTGGGTGTTTCAGGTGCTGCCAGTGTTCTTCGCCGTCGGTGGGTACGCCGGTGCCCTCTCGTGGGAGTCGGCCGTGGCAAAGGGCACCAGCTACGCGTCGTGGTTGCAGGCACGACTCGTCCGGCTGATCCGCCCCACGGCACCACTGCTGGTCACGTGGATCGCAGTCACGCTGCTCACCCCTGCCGTCTTCCCTTCGGTGCTGGTCGAGCAGGGCTCGATCGGAGCGCTCTCACCCCTGTGGTTCCTCGCGGTCTATCTGGCCGTCACCGCGCTGGCGCCCGCAACCATCGCCGTGTGGCAACGCTTCGGGATGGCATCGGTGTGGGTCCCTGTCGCTGCAACGCTCATCGTCGACGCCATCGCCTTTGGTCTCGACGTGTCGTGGCTGCGGTGGGTCAACTACGCCTTCGTGTGGCCGGCGATCTTCCAGATCGGGTACGTCTGGCAGGCCAGACGGCTGGGCAGACCCCGAACTCGGGTCGCACTGGGCGGCCTGCTCCTCGTTGCCGCCTGGCTGCTGGTTACCGTTGGCCCCTACCCGGTGGCCATGATCGGCGTGCCCGGCGCGCAGATCTCCAACTCGGCACCCCCGACCGCGGCACTCCTCCTTCTCGGGATCGCCCAGGTGCTGTTCCTGTCATCGCTCGAAGCGCCAGCTCGAAGCTGGCTTCGTCGCATTGGCCCATGGACGATCACGGTGCTGGTGAACGGCGTGATCATGACCCTGTTCGTGTGGCACTACACGGTGATGGTGGTGCCCGCCGTGGTCGACGCCACGTGGCTGGGCGGGTTCGGCCTGCACCTGGTGCCGAACACGACGGCATGGTGGTGGTCCCGGCCGGTCTGGCTGTTGGTCCTTTCGGGCCTGATGCTTGTCTTCATGCCGCTCGTCGCCCGGTTCGAACGATCATCCAGAGCCACCGCGCCGACCTCCACGGCCATCCAGCTCATGGCGCTGCTGATGGCGATCGTCGGATTCGCCGTGGTTGCCCTCGTCGGTACCAATGGCGGGATCGTCGGTCGGTGGGTCTTCCCGGCATTGCCGATCGTCGCGATCCTGCTGATCGAGCGGCTGCATCGGAGCGAGCGCTACGCTCCCAGTCACCGCAACGGAGACAGCCCGTGAATCGAGACGAGATCCTCACCGCCTACCGGACTGAAGGTCTCAACCCACACACCTGGTCGA
>CAYLHS010000147.1:0-3676 GCA_964383535.1 uncultured Acidimicrobiia bacterium | reverse complement strand
GCATCGGGTACTCGACACCCTTGATCAGCCGCAGCACCCTGCCCGAGTACTCCTCCGGCGTGCCCAGCCCATAGATGGCCGACACCGACGCCACGACGATCACATCATCCCGGAACAGCAGCGCACTGGTCGCCGCATGCCGAAGCCGGTCGATCTCGTCGTTGACCGAGGAATCCTTCTCGATGTACGTGTCGGTCTGCGGGATGTACGCCTCGGGCTGGTAGTAGTCGTAGTAGGAGACGAAATACTCGACTCGGTTCTCGGGGAAGAACTGACGGAACTCGTTGGCGAGCTGTGCCGCGAGTGCCTTGTTCGGAGCGAGAATCAACGTCGGTTTCTGCACCCGCTCGATCGTCCACGCGATCGTCGCCGATTTCCCCGATCCGGTGATGCCCAGCAGCGTCTGGAAGCGCTCACCGTCGTTGACACCTTCGGCCAGCGATGTGATCGCGGCCGGCTGGTCACCGGCTGCGGCAAACTCGGAGTGGACGCGGAACACCGCAACAGTGTACGAGAAGCTGACGACTGACAGCGGACAGCAGACAGCTCGAGAGGGGCGTCCAGGCCCGGCTGGTGGGAACTGCCCTCCGGCGTCACGCATCATCTTGACGCCACCTCCCCCAATCCGGGCTACGCCCTACCCCCCTCCGACTCCCCCCAACACTCGCTCCGCTCGCTGGGGGGAGAGCACCACTCGCTTCGCTCGCGAAGAGAGGAAACGCGACCACCCACCCGACCCCGTTCGGGCTGTCAGCTGTCGGCTGTGAGTTGATCCCAGAAAGCGTCCACGGCGTCGACGAGCTGGCCGCGATCCCCCGAGTTGTCCACGACGTAGTCGGCAGACGCGCGCCACTCCTCCCTCGACGGCTGCGCCGCCATCCGGGTCTTCGCGTCGATCGGTCGCATTCCCCGTTCGACGAGCCGTTCCAGACGCGTCTCATCAGGAGCGTCCACCACGATCCGTTCCCAGCCCGCCCCAAGGAAGTCACTCAGGAGTGGCACCTCCACAGCGACGATCGGGTCACTGCACTCGGCCACCATTCGGCGGATGCGGGAGCGAATCGCGGGATGGGTGAGGGACTCCAGGAGACGCAGTCGCGCGGGCTCGGCGAAGACCTCCTTGGCGAGCAGCGACCGGTCGATCACGCCATCGACCATAGCCTCGGGAAACGCTTCGCTCACCGGCCCATAGGCCTCTCCGTCGACGTCCAGCACCTTGTGGCCCACTCTGTCGGCGTCGATCACGCAGGCACCCCGGATCACGAGAAGCCTGCCAACCTCGCTCTTGCCTGCCCCGATCCCTCCCGAGAGCAGGAGAAGTCTCCGTTCCATCGACAGCCGACTGTAGCCTGTTCCCATGGAGCTGTTCACGCAATGGGAACCGCGGCTGCGCCCGGCCTTGAACGTGATGACGTGGATGACGCTTGTCATCGGCGTATTCGTGTCATTCTTCCTCCAGGAGACGTCCTCCTCCGTGATCGTCGCCGGCGTGCTGGCGGGCGCCTACGTCGTGACCCAGCAGACGATCCCCTCGTCTTCGCTCAGGAAGGGCTGGGTTCAGGATCTCCTCGTCACCATCGGCGTGCTCGTGACGATGGCGGCTGCCGCCCTCACCGGCGGTCAAGACAGCCCATACGTGCTGCTCTCGCTGATGCCGGTCCTGATGGCCGGCACCCTCGGCGGGTTCCGTCCCGGGCTTGCCGCAGCGGCCCTCGGGGTCGCCGCCCTCACGATTGTCTCGTTCGTCACCGGCTCCTTCGAGTTCTCCACCTTTATCGAATGGGCCGCCCTCATCGTGCTCGTCGCCGTCACCTCGGCGCAGGTCCGTCGACTCGTGCTTGAAGCCCGCAACCGGGAGGAGCGCCTCACCGAGGCCACCCGAGAGGCCACCGCGCGCATCGACCGGCTCCGCAGCGCGAACCGTCTCCTCGCCCGATTCGTCGAGGAAGCCGACGCTGCCGAACTCAATCCGGTAACGGTCGGTGATGAACTCCTCGAGGAGCTCGCGGATCTCGTCCACCTCGAGGGCGGCGTCGTTGCCCTCACGGGGGCCGGAGGACCGATCGTCGTCGCCAGGGCAGGCCACCAAACCGACACTTCGCATGCCACGACGCTGCCGTTGACGGTCGGTGATCGTCAGGTCGGCTTCGTGTCCATGTTCACCGCTGACGATGTGAGCGATCGGCTGCTCAACGCCGCCAGAGAGACACTCGAACCCGTATCGCTCGCGTTCGCCAACATCCTGCTCCTCCAGGACATCGCTCAGCGGGCGGTTCGCGAAGAACGCCACCGGCTCGCCAGAGACCTCCACGACGAGATAGGCCCCTCCCTCGCCTCGCTCGGACTTGCCGTCGACCTGGCCCTTCTGAGACACCCGGCTGATCCGGACCTGGCCGACCATCTCCATCAGCTCAGGGAATCCGTCACGACCATCGTCGAGGATGTCCGCTCGACCGTCGCGGACCTGCGCATGACGCCGCAACCGAGCCTCAGCGAAGTCGTGACCCGGATCGCGAGTGACGCGCCGGACGACGGGCCCACGATCGACAACCGTCTCCAGGAACGCCGACCACCACGACCGTCGATCGCCGGGGAGCTGGCAGCGATCGTCGCGGAAGCACTCCGCAATGCGATCAACCACGCCAATGCCACGTCCATCGTGGTCCACGGCTCATCCGACTTCGACGAGGGAAGGGTCACCGTGTTCGACGATGGCCATGGCTTCGAACGGGCATCGGTACCGCAAGGCCGGTTCGGGCTCATGGGAATGGAGGAACGAGCGGCACGAATCGGCGCAGCCCTCAATGTCTCCAGCACCAACCGTGGTACCACGGTCACAGTAGCCTGGGGACCCGAATGATCTCCATCGCCATTGCCGATGACCACCGCCTCTTCGCCGACGGCCTCGCCGAAGCACTCGGAGGGCTTCCGGACATCACCGTCACCGCCGTTGCACGCGATGGTGCCTCACTGTTGGAAGCCATCGAGGAGTCCACCCCAGACGTTCTCCTCATCGACCTCGAGATGCCAGGTGTCGATGGGCTCCAGACACTTCGTGCGGTGCGCGGGCGAATCCCCACCATCGTCGTGACGATGCACGCGGATGACCGGCATCGGGCCGACGTCGTCGCCCTCGGCGCTGCCGGGTTTCTTTCCAAGAGCGCGCCCCTCTCCGACGTGGCAGCCGCGGTTCGAGCCGCACACGACGGTGTTCGCTTTGTCGACTCGACCACTCTGCGTGATGTCCTCGACAAGTACCGGGAACCGATCCTCGATCCCGGCGCTGCGCTCCTCACCGCCAGGGAGCGGGAACTCCTCGCGCTTCTCGGCCAGGGTGTCACCGCCACCGATGAGCTCGCTACACGCCTGTTCATCTCGCCCAAGACGGTCAAGAACCACCTCGCGTCGATCTTCGACAAGCTCAGCATCGAGGATCGAGCGCAGGCCGCGGTCGAGGCGATCAGGCTCGGTTTCGCGCCTCGTCGCTAGCAAATAGGTCTCACGACCCATGGTGGCAATACCACGCTCTGTGGTATCTTTGGCTGCGCCAACAGCCCTTAGGAGGGAACGACGATGCTGACACTGTGGATTGCCGCCCAGAACCGCTGGGAGGCCCTCAAGGACGACCGTGGCGCAAGCATGGTCGAGTACGCGCTGCTTGTCGTACTCATCGCCA
>CAYLHS010000146.1:0-3698 GCA_964383535.1 uncultured Acidimicrobiia bacterium | reverse complement strand
GGGCCGTTCCCACCAACGTGGATCGCCCTGGTACGAGGTACACATTGAAGACCGCCCTGTGATCCTCAATGCTCAGATGCCCAGATTCGGCATGTAGAACAGCGCCAGCGTCGTCACCAGGTTGAAGCCGGCGTGGGTGAAGAAGGACTGGCTGAGCTTGCCCGATCGGACGGCGAGGTAGCCGAGGAACGACCCCACAACGAAGAGTTCTGGGATCACGACGAGCGCACCGGTGAGCGCCCCACCGTCCAGCAGGTGAAACAGTGCGAACACCAACCCCTGGACAAGAACGGACGCCGTTGCCGTGAACTCCTTCTGACGCAACGTGCGAAGCAGGAGCCCTCTGAACCACAGCTCCTCGACGAGCGGGCTGAGGACGACAACACCGAGAAAGACCACAACCCGCGAAGCCGGGTCTGAGATCTCTGCGACGGCTTGAACGATGTCTTGCGGGTTCTGGTTGACGCCAAGCGCGTCGGCGAGGGGTTTCAGCGCGAGGCCCAACCCGAGCAGGAGCACTCCTCCGACGATGAGGAACCAAGAGTCCTTGAAGCGGACGGTGAGACCGAAATCGGCTGAGAACTTGCCGGTTCCGTGCCGGTGGGAGATCCAGGCGAGGGCGAGGAGCTGGCCGAGGATCTGCGCGGGAAGAACGACCCAGAAGACGATACGAGCAGGTACACCGGCGACCACATCGGGCAGTTCGCCCGAGGAGATCGTCATCCACATCATCGCCCCGACCGTGACGATGAGCGAGACGAACAGCCCCGCCAAGAACACGATCGCGAAGTCCCAGTAGGTGAATCGCCGCTGTTGTTCGGGTTGCTCGATCACAGGCGGGAAGGCTAGCGGGGTTGTTCTGGTTGGAGAACATGCCTTGGTCGCCCGACCGCCTCGAGCGTCCCCTTTCGACGGCCGACCAATGACTGACGACTGCAAGCGAGCCGAGCTTGGTACGCTGCTCCGGAGCGGAGGGAGCCTCGTGGAGATCGAGATCGGGATCGGCAAGACGGGACGTCAGGCGTATGGGTTCGATGACATCGCGATCGTTCCGAGCAGGAGAACACGCGATCCTGAGGACGTCGACATCTCGTGGCAGTTTGACGCCTTTCGCTTCGATCTGCCGATGCTCGGCTCCGCGATGGACTCGGCGATCAGTCCGGCAACGGCGGTTGAGATCAGCAGGCTCGGTGGGCTGGGAGTACTCAATCTCGAAGGCTTGTGGACCCGGTATGACGACCCTGTCCCGCTCTTCGAGGAGATCGCAGACCTTCCCAACGACAAGGCGACTCGTCGAATGCAGGACATCTACACGACCCCGATCGACCGCGACTTGATCGGCCGTCGCATCGAGGAGATGAAGACATCGGGTGGGATCACGGCGGCCAGCCTGACGCCTCAGCGGGTCCGCGACTACGCCGCCCTCGCAGTGAAAGCCGGTCTCGACGTTCTGGTCGTGCAAGGCACCGTTGTGTCGGCGGAGCATGTGTCCACGAGATCCGAACCGCTGGATCTGCACCAGTTCATCTCGAGTTTCGAACTTCCGGTGATCGTCGGTGGGTGCGCCTCCTACTCGACGGCGCTTCACCTGATGCGAACCGGCGCGGCCGGCGTCCTCGTCGGCGTGGGACCCGGCGCCGCATGCACTACTCGCGGAGTTCTCGGCATTGGCGTCCCACAGGCCACAGCGATCGCCGACGCCGCCGGCGCACGCATCCGGTACCTGGACGAGACGGGCCGCTACGTTCACGTCATCGCCGACGGCGGGATGCGGCGTGGCGGTGACATCGCCAAAGCCATCGCCTGCGGCGCCGACGCGGTGATGATCGGGTCACCCCTCGCCGCGGCAGCCGAGGCTCCCGGCCGCGGTTCTCACTGGGGGATGGCGACCTTCCACCCGACGTTGCCCCGAGGGACTCGCGTTCAGGTCGGGACACTCGGGACGCTCGAAGAGATCCTCACCGGACCGGCTCACGAGAACGACGGACGGAGGAATCTGTTCGGCGCGCTCCGCGTGTCGATGGCCACGACGGGGTATCGAGATCTCAAAGAGTTCCAGAAGGCCGAGGTGATGATCGCCCCTTCACTCCAGACCGAAGGCAAGGCGTTGCAGCAGTCTCAGCGTGTCGGAATGGCGTGAGGTGCAGTACGGGCAGGCGTCGTCGGGCGACTTCGATCGTGTGCTGGTCGTCGATCTCGGCGCCCAGTACGCGCAGCTGATTGCCAGACGAGTCAGAGAAGCCCACGTCTTTTCGGAGATCGTGCCTCGCGACGTCACGGTGGAACAGATCCTCGAGAATGGCCCGGTCGGTGTGATCCTCTCGGGTGGTCCCGCTTCCGTCTACTCCGACGACGCCTACGACATCGATCAGCGCATACTCGAGTCGGGAATACCTGTGCTCGGCATCTGCTATGGACACCAGCTGATCGCGTCGGCGCTCGGTGGAGTCGTGAAGCGCACATCGAACGCCGAGTACGGCAAGACACCACTCGATGTCATCGACCGATCCGTCCTCCTTGGAGGTCTGCCGGTCCACCAAGACGTATGGATGAGTCATGGCGATGCGGTGGTCGCCGCGCCGGATGGGTTCCGCGTGGTTGCCTCGACGCCCGGGTCTCCGGTAGCGGCAATCGAGTCGGAGGAACGTCGGGTGTTCGGCGTCCAGTTCCACCCGGAGGTCGTACACACGCCACATGGTGGCGACATCCTCCGACGTTTTCTGTTCGATGTGTGCAAGGCGCGGCCGTCGTGGACGAGTCACTCGATCATCGAGCAGTCGATCGACGCCATTCGCGTACAGGTCGGAAGAGACAAGGTGATCTGTGGTCTGTCGGGCGGGGTGGACTCGTCGGTAGCGGCAGCGCTCGTCCACCATGCGGTTGGTGACCAGCTCACCTGTGTGTTCATCGATCACGGGCTCCTGCGCGCCGGCGAAGCCGAGCAGGTCGATGCGACGTTCCGAGACGCATTCCGCATCAACCTCATCCAGGTCGACGCGTCAGATCGATTCCTCGACGGACTCGCAGGCGTTGTCGACCCTGAGACGAAGCGCAAGATCATCGGCGAGACCTTCATCCGGGTGTTCGAGGAGGTCGCCAGAGAGCTGACAGACACGCCGTTTCTGGTGCAGGGAACGCTCTATCCGGACATCATCGAGTCGGGCACGAAGGACGCCGCGAAGATCAAGAGCCATCACAACGTTGGGGGGCTTCCTGACGACATGCAATTCGATCTGGTCGAGCCGCTCCGTGACCTGTTCAAGGACGAGGTCCGTTCCATCGGTGAGGAACTGGGGTTGCCGGAGGAGATCGTGTGGCGGCAGCCGTTCCCCGGACCGGGACTCGCCGTGCGGGTGATCGGCGAAGTGACGAGAGAGCGTCTCGATGTGCTGCGGGCCGCCGATGCGATCGTCACCGAAGAGGTCCGAAGGGCAGGGCTGTACCGGGATCTGTGGCAGTCGTTCGCGGTGCTTCCCGCCGTGCGGACCGTCGGTGTGCAGGGAGACGGCCGAACATACGCCTATCCACTGATCCTGCGAGCCGTCACCTCCGACGACGCCATGACCGCCGATTGGGCTCGCCTCCCGTATGACGTTCTGGAACGGATCTCGTCGCGTGTGATCAACGAGGTGCCGGGAATCAACCGGGTCGCCTACGACATCTCGTCGAAACCACCAGCAACCATCGAGTGGGAGTGA
>CAYLHS010000145.1:0-3701 GCA_964383535.1 uncultured Acidimicrobiia bacterium | reverse complement strand
CAGGCACCGTCACGTTCCTGATGTCGGACATCGAGGGAAGTACCCGCCGCTGGGCGGACGATTCATCAATGGAGCAGAGTCTGGCATTGCACGATGGCCTGACCCGCGCCGCGATCAAACGGGCCAACGGGCATTGGGTCAAACACACCGGCGATGGGGCCCTCACGGTGTTCGCCGATCCTGCCGACGCGATCCGCGCGGCGGCCGGAATCCAGCGATCGTTCGCCAAAGCGGCCTGGCCGGCCGATCCGCTTCGGGTGCGGATCGGGATCCACACCGGTACGGTTGCGGAACACGAAGGCGACTATCACGGCCTCGCAGTGAGCGCGACCGCCAGGGTCGCCGATGCAGGCCACGGTGGCCAGGTGCTCGTGTCTGCTGCCACGACAGCGCTTGTTCCGATTCCGCCAGATGGCCTCCAGCTCGTCGATCTCGGACCGCACCGCCTCAAGGACCTCGAGCTCGCTCAGCGTCTCTACCAACTCGCCGGTGAAGAGCTCGCGAGCGAGTTCCCTTCGCTCCGAACACTCGATCGCGTCGATCACAACCTCCCTCTCCAGCTCACCAGCTTCATCGGTCGTGAGGCCGAACTCGAGGAGATCAGATTTCTGATCAGGCAACACCGGCTGGTCACCGTCACCGGGGTAGGTGGCGCAGGAAAGACGCGCCTGAGTCTTCAGGCTGCCGCCGAGATAGCCCTCGAGTTCAGAGATGGCGTCCGCTTCGTCGGTCTTGCATCAGTCGGTGACCCCGACCAGGTAGCAAACGCATTCGCTCGTTCTGTTGGCGTTCGGTTCGCGGAGGGTTCCTCCGCGAACGCGACCGAACGTGTCGTCGAGCATGTGCGCCACAGGCAGATGCTGATCGTCGTCGACAACTGCGAGCACGTACTGGAGGCAGCTGCTTTCGTGGTCGGCCGGCTGCTTTCCCAGGCCAGAGATGTGGTCGTTCTCGCCTCGAGTCGTGAAGGACTCGGTTTGCCCGGCGAGTGGATCTGGCAGACTCCGTCGCTCCATCTCGTCAGCGAGGGCGGCGAGTCAGAGGCCGTCCTTCTCTTCATGGAACGCGCGCATGCAGTCGCGCCGGGGCTCGTGCTGAACCGGGAGACTCGCGAACACGTCGAGCGGATCTGTCGTCTCCTGGACGGAGTCCCGCTTGCCATCGAGCTTGCCGCGGCGCGGACTCGGGTACTCAGCCCTGAGCAGATCTCGGGTCGTCTCGACGACAGGTTCCGGCTCTTGACGGGTGGCAGCAAGACGGCATTGCCCCGCCAACAGACCCTGGAGGCAGCCGTCGATTGGAGCTATCGACTCTTGACTGCCGACGAGCGTCGGTTGTTCGAGCGTCTGTCCGTCTTCCAGGGTGGTTTCACACTCGAGGCTGTGGAGGGGGTTTGCACCGACGACCGCATCGACAAGGCCGACGTGCTCGATCTGCTCACCGGCCTGGTGGACAAGTCGATGGTGCTCTCGTACGACGAGGCGTCAGGGGTGTCACGGTTCGGTCTACTCGAAACGCTGCGCCAGTTCGCTTCTCTGAGGCTGATCGATCGTGGCGAGGCCGGCATCTGGAAGGATCGTCACGGCGGGTGGTTCGCCGAGTGGGCGTCACGTCTCGGTCATTCTGCAGAAGACGCTGAGCAAACATTCGCGATGATCGTCGTCGATGCCGAGAACCTCTCTTCGGCACTCGAGTGGTTGGGAGATGAGCGACGCGAGATCTTGCCTCTCACCGAAGCTCTCGCTCGATACCGACTGGGAGAACTCGGCGATCCCAAGGGCACCATTGCTGTCACTTCGAAAGGCCTCAGTTTCGACGATGTCCCGGCTGTAGACAGAGCGTCTCTACTGGCGCGACGCGGGAGATCCGAAGCACTGCTCGGAATGGCGGAAGATGCCACCGCGACGCTTCGTGCCGCGGCCATGGCGATCGATGACACTGTTGATCCGGGTACTGCCGTGCACCTGCTGGCTGTCATCTCTCAAGGATTCGGGCTCACATTGGATGCTGGTGAGGCCATCGAGTTGGCGGCGAGGGCGGTCAGACTGAGCGAGAATTGCGAGCCGGTGGTGCGGGCGCTTGCCCAGCAGACCATGGGATGGGCCCAGGTATGGGCGGGGGGAACGCCAGACGACGTCCTCGAACCCGCTGAGAGGGCAGTGCGATACGCCCGGGAGGCAGGTCGGCCCGATATCGAACTGCTCGTCTCCGACGTGCTTCTCATGGGCACCATGGGTGCGGACTACCTCGACGGTGGCGACAGAACTCGGAGGGTGGAGGATCATCTATTGGAGTTCGATGTGCCTCGTGGAGGGTTCGGGTGGGGGTTCGATTGGATTGGTATCAGGCGCGCCGACTGGACGCTCGTGGAACGGACTCTGAACGATCTGCACATCGCAGGACTCCGCCAGCTCTATGTCTTGGTTTCCCGCGGGACGATGCTGTGGATGCGCGGGAACCTCGGAGCCGCCATCGACGTGTTCGAAGACGCTCGAGCGCTCGGGTCTCCGGGCAGATGGCACCACGATCTCTACCCGGGATGGGCAGAGGCGACCGGCCTTGCCGGAGACCTCGAGGGCACCCGGAGGATCGTTGAGGAGCACCTGGAGTTTCGGCTGAGGGCAGACGAGGAGGCGATGAAACTGGCATCGCTGCGGGCGCTCGTCCAGGCCGAGATTGACGCAGGGCACGAGCACGCGGCACGGGCCGTGATCGAACGGATGCGATCGACGCTCGAGGCCCACCCGCTACGCATGGGCGTCTCCGTGCAGTGCGGCACCCCGGAGGGCTACCTCGCGTGCGCCGAGGCGGAGCTGACACGGCTGACGGGTCCAGATCCCGATGCCTGGGCGAAGGCGAGGCGGATGACAGTCTGGGAGTACTGGCGGACCTACTGCGACGCCCGGCGGATAGAGGCGTTCATAGAGCTGGATGAACCCGTGGGGGAGGAACTTGCTGAGGTTCGGGCGAAGGCAGCGACCCTCGACCTTGGGTGGATCGTCCGGTTTCTCGACTCGTTGGACGCGCGGTAGCGGTATTTTCCTGGGGCGAGAGGAAGCGAGTGGCTCCTCGATGCCCGGTCAGCTCGATGAGAGCTGGGACCTACCGATCGGGCGCTCAACTGAACGGAACGAGCTGCCGATGTAGTCGTGTCATGGCACGTCAGGAAACAGCAGTCGGCTCGCTGATGAGGATCCGTCGACCGGACACGTGCGCGGACTGCAACACCGAGCTCCCTGCAGGCACGCTCGCCTACTGGGTCCGCGCCGAGCAGGCGGTGAGATGTCTGCCGTGCTTCGATACCAGCGCGTTTGCCGCAAGGGTCGAAAGGGAACATGTTCAGGGTGTCGCCGGGCGCTCTGCTCAGCGCGAGTACGAACGGAGATCGGCGCGAGAACGGAGGAAATTCGAGGAGAGGGTCGCCGTCGATGCCGAGTGGAGGGAACGGATCAGGAAGGAGCACCCGCTGCTCGGGTCGACCATCACGGCACTGAAGTCCAAACCCAGGGAATCGTCCGAATCACAGTCGACGACCGCATGGAGGCGCGGAGCGGAAGGAGAACGCCGCGTTGCCAAGGTGCTCGACGAGGTGAAGAACATCGAGGTGCTGCACGATCGGAGGATTCCTGGAAGTCGAGCCAACATCGATCACATCGTGGTGGCGCCATCGGGTGTTTTCGTGATCGATGCGAAGTACTACA
>CAYLHS010000144.1:0-3745 GCA_964383535.1 uncultured Acidimicrobiia bacterium | reverse complement strand
GGAAACACCGTCCTGGAGGTCAGATGAGGATCACCTGGGCGAGCGGCACCCACATGGGTCGGGTTCGAACGAACAACGAGGACGCGCTCTACCCAGCTGCCAGCGGGAGTTCTCTCCAGACGTCTCTCTTCGCGGTTGCCGACGGCATGGGTGGCCATGTCGCCGGCGAGGTTGCGTCCTCGAAGGCGATCCATGTCGCCACATCAACGGAGGGGACACTCACCGAACGAATCCGCGCCGCCAACGAAGCGATTGTCGAAGCGGCGAGACAAGACCGCTCGCTGTTCGGAATGGGCACGACCATCACAATGGCGGAGTTCGACCCTGACGGTACGGTGACGATCGGGCATGTCGGTGACAGTCGCGCCTACCTCCTCCACCAAGGCGCACTCCAGCAGCTCACGACGGACCACACGATCGTCGCCCAGTACCTCGCCGCCGGCAAGATCAAGCCCGAGGACATCGCCAATCACCCTCACCGCAGCATGATCACCCGGGCCCTCGGCCTGGAAGGGGACGTCGAGGTCGACACGTTCACCCGGAAACTCGTTGCCGGTGATCGGCTGCTGCTGTGCACCGACGGCCTGAACTCCATGGTCTCTGATCAGCGCATCGAACGCTATCTCCAGGCGCCAACACCCGACGATGCCGTGTGGGACCTCATCGAGGCCGCCAACGCTGCGGGAGGTCACGACAACGTGAGCCTGATTGTCATCGACTTCGGATCGTGAACAGAGACGCCGAAGCGGCTCTCCTCGTGGGGGCGACCGTGATCGCCTCTCTGGGTGTCGGTCTGGTGAACCTCGCGCAGGGTGGCACCTTCGATGCCCAGGTCGCGCTCACGTTTTTCGTGTTCGCCGCTGCATTCGGGTCTTTGCACCTCGCTCTCCGGCGTTGGGCGCCGAGCGCAAGCCCTTTTCTCCTCCCGCTCGGTTCGGTGCTCGCCGCCATCGGCTTCGTCGAGGTGTACCGGATCAACCCGCACTTCGCTGGACTCCAACGGTGGTGGCTGCTGATCGCCGCCGGCCTTGCGACGCTCCTCCTCGCCCTCTTTCGAAACACGGGTGTCGCTCCCCTGCGCCGCTACCGGTACATGTTCCTCGCGGCGGCAGTCGGATTGTTGATGCTCCCCTTGCTGCCGACCTCCTGGGGGTTCCCCATCCGAGGCGTCATCGTGAACGGTTCCCGTCTGTGGACGACCCTGACCCTTGGGCCGTTGCGCCTGAACTTCCAGCCCGGCGAGATCGCCAAACTCGCCCTGGTGGTGTTTCTCGCCTCGTACCTGGCTGAACGCCAACCCGCATTGACGGAGTCCAGGAAGGTCGGCAGGTTCACGATTCCCGAACCGCGCCACCTGATCCCCGTCGTGATCGCGTCAATCGCCAGCTTTGGATTGCTCGTGTCACAGCGAGACCTGGGTGCCTCGCTCCTTCTGTTCGCCGTGTTCGTCACGATGCTCTATGCGGCGACCGAGCGGACGGCGTACCTCGCAGTCGGATCCTCCATGTTCCTCGCCGGAGCCGCGGCCGCCGCCTTCACCTTCTCGCATGTCGCGAGGAGGTTCGAGGCGTGGCTTCGACCGTTCGCCGATCCGGCCGACACCGGCTATCAGATCCTCCAGAGTCTGTTCGCGCTCGGCTCGGGGAGCCTGTCCGGCTCCGGACTCGGTGTCGGTACACCCGACAGGATCCCCGCCGCGTGGACGGATTTCATCTTCTCGGCGGTGGGTGAGGAACTCGGACTCGCAGGGAGCGTCGCTGTCATCGCGATGTACGCGCTGCTGGTCGCCGTCGGCGTCGGTATCGCGCTTCGCTCCCGTGATCTCTTCAGAAAACTCCTGGCCTTCGGCCTCGCATTCACACTCGGCCTCCAGTCCTTTCTGATCATCGCTGGCGTAACGCGACTCCTTCCCCTCACGGGCATCACGTTGCCGTTCATGTCGTACGGCGGCTCGTCGCTCGTCTCGAACTTCCTCATCCTCGCCCTACTCGCCCGCATCTCACATGAGGAACGCGCATGAACGGCCCCATCAGGCGTATCGCCGGGTTCCTGTTCCTCGCTTTCGGGCTGCTCCTCTTGAACGTCACCTACATCCAGGCAATCGCCACCTCCACGTACCGGGACAACCCACTCAACCCGCGGGTCGCCGCGTCGATCAGCGGCAAAGAGCGTGGTCGGATCGTCACCTCTGACGGCACGGTCGTGGCCCGATCCATCGCGGACCCGGGCGATCCATCCCGATTCGCACGCGAGTATCCCGAGGGACCTGTGTATGCGCAGGTCGTCGGCTACTCATCGCTGCTGTTTGGCGACGAAGGCCTGGAACGCGTCTACGCAAATGACCTTCGTTCCAGACGCGACCTCACCTTGTCGGACGTGATCAACGCGCTGATGGGACGCGACCTCAGGCCCAAGAGCCTCGAGTTGACGATCGACGACGGCCTCCAACACGCTGCCTTCGACGCCATGGGCGACAACACCGGTGCCGTGGTCGCCATCGACCCGAAGACCGGGGCCGTCCTCGCCATGGTGTCCACACCGTCCTACGACCCGGGGGTGATGCTCGCTCCCAACGCCGCCGAACTGAGAGCCGCGTTGCTCGAGGATCCCGAGGAGCCGCTGGCCAATCGTGCCGTGGCCAGGACATATCCTCCGGGCTCCACGTTCAAGGTGGTGGTCGCCTCTTCGGCCGTCGAGAACGGGATCGCCGGCCCCACGACCACCTTCGACGATCCGATTGAATTCCCATTGCCCGGCTCGACGAGCACCATCCGCAACTACGATCGAGGCCCGTGCGGAGACGGCACGACCGTCACACTCTCGGAGGCGTTCCGGAAGTCGTGCAACACGATCTTCGCGACGCTCGGACTCCAGGTGGGCGCTCAGACGCTGTACGACACGGCGGTGTCGTTCTCGTTCGACGAGCCCATACGATTCGATCTACCGACACAGGAGTCCTTCTTTCCCGATCCATCCGATCTGGATGGGCCGGCGCTCGCACAGAGCTCCATAGGTGAACGTGACGTACGTGCGACCCCTCTCGAAATGGCGTCGATTGCCGCGGCGGTTGCCAACGGCGGCAACCTCATGCAGCCCTATCTCGTGTCCAGAATCGTCGATGCTGCCGGCGAGACCGTTTCAGAGGTCACACCCGAGATCCGGACGACCGCCGTATCCGCCGCGACGGCAACGATCGTCTCGCAGATGATGGAGGAGGTTGTGGCATCCGGAACCGGCACCAGAGCCACCGTCCCGAATGTGCGCGTTGCAGGCAAGACCGGTACGTCCGACGCGTCCTCCGGCTCACCCGCCGTGTGGTTCATCGGCTTCGCTCCGGTGGAAGATCCTACGATTGCGATCGCCGTTGTCGTGCTCAACGGCGGAGAGGACGCGACAGGTGGTTCGGTCGCCGCACCGATCGCCGGACAGATCCTCAGCTACTGGCTCCAACCATGACTCACCCCGGCCCTCTCCTACAATCATCTGCTAATGGAACCAACCGTTCTCGCTAACCGCTACGAACTGATCTCGCACCTTGCGAGAGGTGGCATGGCCGACGTGTTCGAGGCACGTGACACGCTTCTCGGCCGGCGAGTCGCGGTCAAGATGCTTCATTCCCAATACGCTACCGACGAAGCCTTCGTTCGCCGCTTCCGAAGAGAGGCACAGGCTGCAGCGAACCTGAACCATCCGAACATCGTCGGCATCTTCGACTGGGGCCAAGAAGCGGGCACCTACTTCATCG
>CAYLHS010000143.1:0-3768 GCA_964383535.1 uncultured Acidimicrobiia bacterium | reverse complement strand
CGACACGATCGCCGCCGAGTCGCAGCGGATGATCAACGAGACCTACAGCGCCTTCTTACAGGGATTCATGCCAACGCTGACGCGACCGGACGTTGACGCGTTGGAGGGCCTGACGACGGCGATCATCGTCGACCAGGAACGGATGGGCGCCAACGTCCGTTCGACGGTCGGCACGGCCACCGACGCCAACGCGTTTCTCCGTATCCTCTTCAGCAAGCTCGGGCAGCCACACATCGGCTCCCCCAGAGCGTTCGCGTTCAACATCCCGTCCGTGAGCGCAGCGGGGTCGATCACGATCAAGGGCAAGACGGTCAGGAAGACGTTCTCGGTGACGGGTGGTATGTGCCCACGCTGCGAGGGCCGAGGTACCGTCTCCGACATCGACCTGACCCAGCTCTTCGACGACTCGAAGTCACTCAACGAGGGCGCGATCACCGTCCCCGGCTACAAGGCGGGTGGATGGAACGTCCGCTACTACTCGGAGTCGGGGTTCCTCGACCCGGACAGGCCGATCCGCGACTACACGAAGCAGGAGCTTCACGACTTCCTCTACAAGGAACCAACCAAAGTCAAGATCAACAAGATCAACATGACCTACGAGGGGCTGGTTCCCAGGACCAAGAAGTCGCTGTTCGACAAGGACCGGGAGTCCATGAAGCCGTACCTTCGCGACTTCGTGGAACGGGCTGCCACCTTCGCCGACTGCCCGGACTGCGGCGGCACCCGCCTGAGTGCGGCGGCACGGGCCTCGAAGATCGAAGGAACGAGTATCGCCGACGCCTGCGCCATGCAGATCAGCGATCTGGCGGAGTGGGTCCGTGCCCTCGACGAGCCTTCTCTGGCGCCGCTGATCGCCGAACTCCAGGAGAACCTGGACGCCTTCGATGATGTCGGGCTCGGCTACCTATCGCTCGATCGCTCCACCGGGACTCTGTCGGGCGGAGAGGCTCAGCGGGTGAAGATGGTCCGTCAGATCGGCTCGTCTCTCACCGACATCACCTACGTCTTCGATGAGCCCACGATCGGACTGCACCCCGATGACATCCAGAAGACGAACGACCTGCTGCAACGGCTGCGGGACAAGGGCAACACCGTGCTGGTCGTGGAACACCGACCGGAGGTGATCGCCATCGCCGACCACATCGTCGACCTCGGTCCCGGTGCCGGCAGCAAGGGCGGCACCATCACCTTCGAAGGTACCGTCGAAGGGCTGCGCGGAAGCGAAACGATCACGGGCCACCATCTGGACCACCGGGCATCGCTCAAGGAAGAGGTGCGGAAACGGACCGGCGCAATGGAGGTGCGTGGCGCCGATCTGCACAACCTGCAGAACATCGACGTCGACATACCGCTCGGCGTGCTGTGCGTGGTCACCGGCGTGGCGGGGTCGGGCAAGAGCTCACTGATCCACGGATCGATCCCCCCTGGTGCGGATGTCGTCTCGATCGATCAGGACGCGATCCAAGGTTCCCGTCGAAGCAGCCCGGCGACCTACACAGGGCTGCTCGATCCGATCCGCAAGGCTTTCGCCAAGGCCAACGACGTGAAGCCCGCGCTATTCAGCGCCAACTCGGAAGGTGCCTGCCCCACCTGCAACGGCGCCGGAGTCATCTACACCGAATTGGGATTCATGGACACCGTGGCCACCACCTGTGAGGAGTGCGACGGCAAGGGGTTTGAGCCGTCGGTACTCGAGTACACGTTTGGCGGAAAGGACATCACCGAGGTACTGGGCATGCCCGTGTCCGAAGCCCGCGAGTTCTTCGGTTCAGGAGACGCCAAGATCCCCGCGGCGCACAAGATCCTCACGTGGCTCGATGATGTCGGCCTCGGGTATCTGTCACTGGGTCAGCCGCTTCCGACTCTGTCCGGCGGAGAGCGTCAACGGTTGAAGCTGGCGACGCACATGTCCGAAAAGGGTGGTGTCTATGTCCTCGACGAGCCAACTGCCGGCCTCCATCTCGCCGATGTCGACACGCTGCTGGATCTGCTCGATCAGCTCGTCGATTCCGGAAAGTCGGTCATCGTCATCACGCACCACCAGGCGGTCATGGCCCACGCCGATTGGATCATCGACTTGGGGCCAGGCGCCGGCCACGACGGCGGCCGGATCGTGTTCGAGGGCACACCCCGCGACATGGTCGCCGCACCATCGACCCTCACAGGGGAGCACCTGGCCACGTACGTAGGGTGGTGAACAGGGTCCACAGAGCTCTATTCCATGGAAGGGACCCAGGCGGTAGGCTTGATGTGGAAGTACGAAAGTGGAGTACTGAATGGCGAAGCCGGGACAACACGTCATTCCAACCGGCGACAAGTGGGCGGTGCGAAAAGCCGGCTCTGCGCGCACAACCAAAGTCTTCGGCACGAAGAAGGAGGCCGTCGCCCACGCGCGAGAAATCGCGAAACATCAAGCGACTGAACTCTATATCCATGGGAAGAACGGCAGAATCCAACAGCGCGACTCGTATGGGCACGACCCGCATCCCCCCAAGGGATAGCTGACATAGAACCGGCACTCGATCAGCGAGACGTCTTCGTCAACTGCCCGTTCGACGTGGAGTATCAGCCTCTCCTGGAGGCCATACTCTTCTGCCTGATCGACTGCGACCTAACGCCCAGAATCGCGACAGAGCGATTGGACAGTGGCGAGGTCCGTCTCACCAAGATCGCTGAACTGATCCGCAGGAGTTCGCTATCGATCCATGACCTGAGCCGTGTGCATGCCGCCCAGGGAAGACTCGCCAGGCTCAACATGCCCTTCGAACTCGGGATCGCGTACGGCTTCCTGCTTGCTTCTGAACGACAGGACTCTCGAGCGCTGCTTGTCATTGCCAAGGACAAGTACCTCTATCAGCAGGCACTGTCTGATATTGCAGGTTGGGACATCAGGCCCCACGGAGACCACCCGGAGGAGGCCGTCAGGCACATACGCACTTGGCTCCATTCTCACGGACTCGGCGACAGGTCCACTTCGCAAATCCTCGGCGACTACACCGGATACCAAGAGTGGGACTATGAGCGTCTGCTCGACGAGGGTTGGACCGAAAAGGACATCCAAGAACGCGAGACCCTGGAACGCCTTGAAGCGATGAAGCAATGGCGTGACACTGGCCGTGCGCCGAGTTTCGACTAGGTGCGACGACCGAGACGTCATCCAAACAGCCGAAGAACCCCGTCCCGCATGCGGTGGCAGAGCAGCCGTAGGGTCGTCAGGCGGGAGCGACCACCGAGATGCCCAGTGCGGCAGCACCCTCTGCCACTCGGCGGTCATAGGTGATGACGCCTGAGAGTTCGTCGCCAAGTTCGAGCGCCGACGACAGATGGAGCGCATCCAGACTACGCAGGTTGTCAGAGTCGAGCATCGAGTTGCCGCCTCCCGTTACCCGAGATCGCTTCGATGATCCGCTCGTTGTAGATCCGCCACGGTTCATAGAACCGACCCACCGCAGTCTCCGGTCCCGTCATGTGTTCCTCCCAGCGGCGACATCCCAACCCTATGGCCGGCCGCACGTACTCACGTCAATCGATTGGCTTCGTGTAGCCGTCGACCAGGTGCCACGGAGCGAAGCCGGCACTTCGGTACAGGGCCTCTGCCGCGGCATTCGAAGCGAAGTTGGCGACGATGGCGTACTCCATGCCCGCTGCGGCCATGTGCTGTGCGGCGAAAGTCACCACCGCTCGTCCGAGTCCACGTTGCCGGTGGTCTGGATGGGTACCGACTGCCTCCAGGAGACCCGTCCGGTTGAGGTCGTCGTACCAGGTGAC
>CAYLHS010000142.1:0-3777 GCA_964383535.1 uncultured Acidimicrobiia bacterium | reverse complement strand
CCCGCCGGCGAGTTCTCCGGAGACACACTCACGGCGATTACACAGGTCGGCAGGAAGCTGGTTGCTGTAGGCGGCGCCGACACCTGGATCGGGAAGTAAGCGGCTCCACTGCCGCCGCGGGTACTGCGTTCTGAGCCGTGAGTAGGACGCGCTGTGCGGTCTTGCTGCGGCCCAGGCTGCGTTCCTACTCATGACCCGAGACCTAGAACACACGACCTCGAGCGAAGCTCACCTATTCCGCCGGTTCGGCTCCGTTGGTCAGCAGGAGGCGCTGAAGCTGCGACTTCTGAACCACGCCGGTGGTTCTGAAACGCTGCGTGATCTTCTCGCTTGGCTTCTCGCCACGTTGGCGGGCTTTCCGTTTGGACCGCTCCGAGTTTCCGAACATGACGATGGTGGGTGTGCCCTTGATCTTGAATCGTTGGGCGGCGCCGGGAACCCGGCCGACGTTCACCTTCAGGACATGGGCGGAGCCGCGGAACTCGTGGGCGAGCTCATCGATCGTACCGTCCATCGCTTTGCAGGCAGGGCAAGAGAACTGCATGAAGTCGATCAGGACCGGCTTGCCTTCTTCGGTGAATCGTTCGATCTGCTCAACGCTCTTGACGTTGATCGCTTTGGTGCGTTTGCTGAATGCCATATGCGGGGCCGAAGTATGGCCGGACTTCGAGAGAAGGTCGAATGGGTCTCGCTCCGCTCGCTGTCTTCAGTCCCCAGCAGACAGCTCACAGCGAACGGCCGACAGTCAGCGCGCAACCTGGGAGACCATGAGACCAAAGGGCGACCCATTTGCTCCCCTTGCGGACGATTGATGACTGAAGACTCGAGTTCTACCAGCCGCCACCACCGTGGCCGCCTCCGCCGAAACCACCCCCGCCGAACCCTCCACCCCCGCCGAACCCTCCGAATCCACCACTGCCCCAGCTACCCCCTCCACTGTGACCACCGAAGCCGCCTCCGAACCCACCTCCTCCGCCGAACCCTCCGAACCATGAGTTCCGCGGATGTGACCAGGACCGATCCCGGTAGACCGGATTCCAGCCGAGGGCATGGTTGATGCCTCGGGTGATCACCCAGTGGTAGTAGAAGAGCGTGAACGGATCGAACACCCTGAGATCTCTCGGGATGGGCTGTCCGGTCCAGGAGTCTTTCTGTGCCGAGGTGCCTGCGTGTGCTAGTTCGGGTGCGTACCGGTCGGCGTCGTCGATCGTCGAGCGTTCGAGCGCCTGTCGCTGGGCCGCATAGGCGAGCGCGAACGCCCGGGGCCCTCGAGGGTCGGAGGCGCCGAACGCCGCGGCTGTGTCGGCGTACGAGCCGGTCAAGCCGAGGTCCGCGAGTGCCTTGCGAGCCTCCAGCCACCGGTCGAGAGCCCGTGCCGGTTCGAGTGACACGGCGAGGATGGCCGCGATGGTGCGACGGACGTCGCCCTCCACGCCGGTTCTTGCAAGCTGATCGGCGAGCTGAGTGTATGAGTCGACCGCACGATCTCCGTTCCTGACCAGGGTCGCTGCGATCGAGATCGGCAAGCCGAGGCGGCTTGCCTCGTCGCGTACCCGTTCGATGCTGTCACGATCTGTCAGGCCGGCGATGGCCAGCTCGACCGCCTCGACAGGCTCGTATCCGAGCCGTCGTGCTTTGTGGTAGGCGTCGAGAAACTCGTCGACGTCGTCGTTGTTGAGGAGGAGAAATGCAGCGACGGCGGGTAGCTCGAGGCCGTCCTGACGCAGGTCCGAGCCTTTCTGCTCGATCTCCACCCGGATCTGCTCATATCGGCTGACTGCTTCTTCAGGATCCTCGGTGAGGTCCGCGAGGGCGACGGCAACGGCGGGCCTCGCGAGCGAGTCGGGCAACTTCCCGTAGATGGTCTCGAGGCGGTCCGACTTCGCTCGGGCCGTGCTGTAGGCATCCTCCATCGTTTGGACGGACACCTCGAGCGGGTCGGTGGGCGTGAGAACGGGACTCGCCTGGAGGAGCCGGAGCCCGAGATCGTTCATCACCGTGGGTCCGAGCGGCGTGGTGACGGCCGAGTCCGAGAGAGAGATCGCCATCTTGCGTCGGGCTTCCGCGATCCGATACGGCCGTAGTGCATCTACGACGGATCGAAGATGCTCACGGGCTACTTCGAACGTCGCATCGTCTGGCGCGTCGAGCACTTCCTTGGAGGTCTGCTGGAGAGAGTCCTCGAGGACTGGCTGCTCGCCGGTCGCCCTGAGTTCGAGCGGGATCTCGGTCGACAGCTTGTCCTTGTCGAACACGTCGATCACCCGATGCGCCCACAGCGCTTCGAGCACGGGTTTGGATGCCGAAGATGAGCCCTCCTGGAGGGCCCGCAGAGCTCGGAGTGCGTCGGCGGTGGATGCGGATGGTGCAGTGGATGGAGGAGAGATCGTCAGCTCAACGGGCAGAGTCAGTTCCTGGCCTGAGGGTCGCAGGCGTGCCAGCTCGCCATCGACGAGGTCCTTTCGGCGCTTGTTCTCGAGGGCAGCACGATCTCGATGGTTTCGAGCGGATCCGACGCCGACCAACACCACTCCCGTTCCGACCACGATGGCTCCCAGCACGATCCCCGGAATGGGGCTCTCAGACGGCTGGGGGATGGGCGTTGTCGGCGGAGGCGTGACGGTGCTGGGGGGCCCACTCTCCCCGGCGAACAGACTGCCCAGCCCGTCGAGCATGGCCGAGATGCCCCCGTCGAAGTTGCCTGCCTGGAAGTCGGGCGTCGCGAGGGAGGTGAGGTTGTCGAGTTCGGAGTTGGTGACATCGACCCCGCTTCCTGTCTCGATCGCGATCCGACGGTTTGCAAGGTCGACCAGGATCACCACACCGTCGTTGTTCTGTGCGCTGCCAACACCCCAGCCGTTGCCGATTTCTTGGGCGAGCTCGTTCGGCGTCAGGGAGCCGCTGTCGGGAACGACGACAACGGCAATCTCGTGTCCATACTTGGCGACCAACTGCCCTACTTGGTTCTCCAGGGCGGCGTCGTCGGTGATGACGCCCGCGGTGTCGGTGACCCATCCGTCGCAGGTGATCCCGTGGACAGGCGGGCACGTCGGGGTGGTCTGCGCGCCCGCGACACCTGCGGGAAGGAGCAGTACGGCGAAGAGGGCGGCAAGCAGATACTTCACCATGGGGAGACTACTTCGAGGCTCGATTGGATCGCGAGTTGGGTCACGCCGTAACTTCTCCGGTGTGGATTTCGTCTCGTGGGTGGAACACGCAGTGAGGAACAGGGATGGCGTGGAGACGAGACCGACGATTGAGGCCTTCTACCGAGATCACGCACGCGACGTGTTCGCGTTTCTCGTATGGCTTGGCCGAGATCGACAGAGAGCGGAGGATCTGATGCAGGACACGTTCGTGAGAGCGACGCGTGCCCTTGGTGGATATCGAGGCGGGAGCCCGAAATCGTGGCTGTTCGCGATCGCCCGCTCAACGTATCTGGACGACGTTCGCCGTCGGAAGCCGACCCCGGCCGCAGCCCTCGATGAGGGCCGTGAAGACCCCGATGTCATCGAGGCGGAACTGGTTCGCGGTGTGCTCGCGTCGCTGCCGGAGTCTCAACGATCAGCGCTGGTGCTTCGGGACATGATCGGCTTGCCCTACGAGGAGATCGCTGAGACGCTTGGGAAGAGCCTTGGGGCCACGAAGGTGCTGATTCATCGGGCACGGGCGGGGTTCAGAAGTCGGTATGAGGGGAGTGAATGATGGAGCACAGCATTGCACGGGATCTCCTCGAGGGGTACGTCGATGGAACGCTCGAACCCGAAACCAGAGAGG
>CAYLHS010000141.1:0-3810 GCA_964383535.1 uncultured Acidimicrobiia bacterium | reverse complement strand
CAGTCACCAGGACCCTGCGCATACAGGTCACCTGACACCCCGGCATCGGTCGCCGCGTTCGCAACGATCCCGATCTCGGTGTTGGCGTCCTGACACGCCGCCGTTGCCTTGTCCCTGAACGGACCGGACGCGAACACCGCGATGCCCGCCAAGATCCCCAAGATGAGGATCACGATCAGGAGCTCGATCAGCGTGAAACCCTCGTCACGCCGCGCCCGCCGCATCTGTTCAATAACGAATCCCATCTTCCCTTGCCTCCCATAATCGTCTCGCTTACCTCCTCGGGACCGGGGCCCCGGAACCGCACCCGACCAGCGTCCGGCGCAGCCACGCGCTCACTCCTCAACGGCCTCCTCTCGCCCGGTCATCGGACGGCCCGCCATTGCGTAACGACCACCTCCGGGTCATCTGCCGAAGATGCGAGCTGGATATGTGCAGTGAGAACTGGTTCACACGTCTCCATCAGGTCGCCGGGGCTGAGATCACCGCTGTCGTCCGCATCACCGAACGGCGCCGTCCCATAGAGAACGCGGATGTCCGCTCCCGTGTCGAAGGCGATAGGGTCTTCCCCGCCTTCAGGGTCGTCGCTCGGATCGTCGAGCCACTCGACAGAACCGTCGCTGAACCGACCCCACTCCTCATATCCGGTGAAGTGACATGCCGCTGCGGTTGCAGTCATATCGCCGGAGGAGAACTGCGGATTCTCGACCGGCTCGCCCTCGTCGAACTCACCGTTGCCATTGACGTCGCCGAATCTCCCCACGTCTCCGTCGACGATGATCGGGATGTCCACACCCGTGTCGAAGAAGAAGCCGGGCGGATCGTCCTCACTCTCCGGATCATCGCTCGGATCATCGAGCCACTCGACAGAACCGTCACCCTGCACACTCCACGTCTCGTAGGGGTACCAGCTCGGGGCGTAGACGGCATCTGCGCACTCGGTCCCGACCACGACATCCTCGACCTTCAGCTGCGAGGTCGTCTCCACGAAGCGAAGAGCAGGGCAGTCGCCGGGATCTCCCCCCGCTTCCAGATAGGACCTGGTGGAAAGGATGGCCGCGTCAACTGCACCGTCGGCGGCGTAGACCCCGTTGCGCTGGTCGGCGGTGCCCGCTGCGAGCTTGAAGCCGGTTTCGGCCAAGGTGAGGACGGCCGTGATCACAATCGCCCACGCTCCGATGAACACGAGCGCGATCACGAGAGCCGATCCCTCCTCACGACAAGCACGCTCATCCATCATCCCGGCCTCCTCACCGCGGTCAGCCGATACGGCCACTCCGAGACAGGAACGCCGGCAGCGGTGGTCCAGGCGGCGGTGCACTGCAACGCATCGGTCGGAGCGATCTCGTTCGGGAGGTCCTCGCAGGCGATGCGGATGTCCTGGATGCCCTCAGCGATGATCCTCGACGAGATCGGACTCGTGTCGCACTCGGTCCTGTGTAGGTCCTGCTCAGAACCCTCGGAACCGGTGCTGAGCCACCAGACCGCGTGGTGTTGCGACCCGTCGTCTGCGCTCCAGGTGAAGCTCTCGACGACCGCACTTGGGGGCACGCCACACGTTTCACCGCCGACCACTTCGGCGCTCTGGACATCTGTGAGGAACCAGGTGCCGACAATCTGCGCCCAGGCGGCCTCACCGACCTGATTTCCCGCCTCCTCCGTGGTTCGCAGACCCACCACGAAGGCGGCCCCGACTGCCCATATCAGCATGGTGCCGATGCCGATGCCGATGACAAGCTCCACGAGGGTAAAACCGCTCTCCGGATGCCGCCTGAAGGAGAGAGCGCGCGACATCAGCCGGCCCGTTTCAGGATCGTGGTCTCGAGCACGGTCTCGGTGTCCTGTCCCGAGGCAGCAGACGCGGTCCGGATCTGTACTCGAATCAGCTGCAACCCCTGGTCATCACTGCACGACGTGCCGAAGTCGCTGCCTCCGACCGTGAAAGCGAGCACACCGTCGTCCATGGCTCCGCTTGTCAGGTAGTAGATGCCGTCGACGACGGCGGTGAAGACGACCTCGGGGCTCTCGGGATCCTCGGGTCGGAGAACTCTGACCTGCGGAAGAAGCGCCCCTCCAAGGAGGTCCGTCTCGTCGAATCCGGCGCCGTAGGTGGTGAGGCCGGCACAGTCGACGTACGGCTCTGCCTTGACGTACTCGGCAAAGCTGCGCAGCGTCAGCTCTTCGGCCGAGAGCTCACGCTGGAGTCTCCCGGAGTCGACGCCGAGCCTCAGGGCGCCGAGCACCGCGATCACACCCACCGACAAGACGATCATCGCGATCAGGAGCTCGATCAGGGTGAACCCGGCCTCGGAGGATCGAACGGAGGTCATCAGTCGATGGCTCCGATCAACCCGTAGATCGCGGACACCAGCGCGATCGCGACGAAGCCGACAATGATGCCGGCAACGATGATGATCGCCGGCTCGAACAGTGCGATGTACTTCGCGAGCTTGAAGTCCAGCTCTTTGCCGTAGAAGTCGGCTGCTGTCATCAGCTGGCGTTCCAGCGTTCCCGCTCGCTCTCCGGCCCGCATCATTTGCACGGCGGGGACAGGAAAGAGCCCTGTCGCGGCGATCGGCTCGGCAATCCCCTCGCCCTGCAACATCTGGTCGCGGGCTCTGCTGATCCGCCGGCGAAACACTGCGTTGTTGGTTCCATCTCCTGCGATCTCCAACGCATCGGGCAGCGTCACCGCCGCTTCCACCATCGAACCGAGCGCGAAGCAGAATCGCTCGACGATGGCGGTGCCGACGAGCTCGCCGATACCCGGCAGCTTCAGGACGACAGCGTCGAGCCAGGCCCGCCCCAGCTTCGTTCGAGCTCCGCCTCCCACGATGAACACCAGCGCAATAGCACCGAGGCCGATCACGACGCCCCACGCCCCAACGAAGTCCATGACCGCAACGAGGATCCTCGTGACGAGCGGTAGCTCGCCACCGAGTGCCGTGAACAAGCCTTGGAAACGTGGAATGACGAATGTGCTCAGCACGATGACGACGACGATGGCGAGCACGATCACGATTGCCGGATACGTGAGAGCGGAGAGGAGTTTCCGGCGATTCTCCACGGACCGCTCGAGGTAGTTGGCGAGCCGTTCCAGCGAAGCATCGAGGTTGCCCGTGCGTTCGGAGGCCATCACGGCTCCCCGGTAGACGGTTGGGAACACCTTGGGGTGTTCGTCGAAGGCTTCGCTCAGGGTACGGCCGCTGCGCAGCGCGTCCCCTATGTCCATCAGCGTGCGCTTCATCGTCGGGTGAGTCGTGCTCTCGGCCAGGCCGTCGATCGCCTCCAGGATGGGAATGCCCGCCCGAACGAAGACCGCCAACTGGCGGGAGAAGTGCATCAGCTCGATCTGATCGACCTTGCGAGTACCCAGCGGGAGGCTGCGGCGAGCCCGAATACGAATCGGCTCCAGGCCGCGTTCCATCAGGGCCGTCTTCGCTCTCCGGGAGTTCCCTGCATCAATCAGGCCCCGGTACCGCTTCCCGTCGATTCCGCGCGCAACGAAGCGATAGCGGATTGGTCGGCGTTCCTTGGGCTTCAGCGCTTGGTTCGCCACGCTCAACCACCCCATTCCCACCAGGTCTCGACCGGTGATGTCGCCGGTGAGCCTCGGTTCCAGCCAGGTCCCTTGCCACTTGTCCGCGAACCGCCAGCCTCCCACTGGCAGCCCTGCCTCACCACGCACGCTACTGCCACTCTCCGTAGTGCAGTAGGCACACCCGGTAGTATGCCGAAGTGACTAGACACTTCGCGGCGAGGGCGCGACTCCCCCCGTGAAGAGCACACCTGCGATGTGTGGATCGGAGT
>CAYLHS010000140.1:0-3815 GCA_964383535.1 uncultured Acidimicrobiia bacterium | reverse complement strand
CCAGCTCGTCCCGTATCCGATACAGACCGGGTGCGACGTCGGGGATGATGATGGTCGCCGAGTTCGGGACGGCAAGCCCGAGCGCCGGGATTGTCGTCGTGAGCCCCGGCTCGATCTTGAAGGTGGTCGGTCCGTTGCCATAGTCGCGTTCGACCAGGTAGGTGTCGATCCACTCGGTGCCATTCCAACACTGCCACCACGTGGCGACGCCGTCGACCAACCCCTGGGGAATGCGACTGTCGACAGAGAGAGTCGCCACGGAACCCGGCGTCACCGGGTTCGGGTCCACCGTGAGCGTCACCCAAGACGACGACGTCTGTTCAGAAGCGGGAGGTTCGACGCATGACGCGGACGTGGTCGACGGGCCGGCCGACGGAGTCGTTGTGCACGATGCGGCCAACGTCACAAGTGCCAGCCAGCCGAGTCGGCGACGAACAGCCCTCCATGTCCGGTTCACCTTCTGGTGGGTTCTCTGGTCGCCGCTAGTCATGGTCTTCTGGGAGGGCGTTGAGTTGGAGTGTTGTTGGGTCGACCAAGTGGTCGTGTTGGTAGCCGTGGGTGACGATTCCGTCTGAGGTCACTTCCAAACCGAGGAACAGAGGGTCGGTGACCGGGTCGCCGATGATCCAGTTGTCGGGGATGAACCAGTCGCTGGGCATGGGACTGAACGCCGAGTCCACGTCGGACGGGAAGACTCGCACGATCCAGTCCAGTGATGTTCTGTCTATGCGACACAGGATCGAGTCGGGTAGTCCACCGTCACCCTGCGAGGAGCAGTAGATGGCATCGTCGGTGGCGACGATCGAACCGCGGTTGGCGAGTGGGAAGCCGGGGAGTGGGAACGCCTTGAGGATCCTGTCGCCTGCCGTGTTGAGCAGCAGCACCTCTCCGTACTCGCCGACATCAATGTAGTCGCCGCCGTACAGGCAAGCGCTGTCGGTCGGGTCGCAGTCTCCAAGAAGGTACGGGTTCATGGGTGCGATCTCCGACAGCACCCACCGTCCCTCCGGCATGTCCACTTCGCCGGTCGGGTTGACTCTGACATTGAACGGCAGCGCCGCGACGGCGGCGACTACCCCGTCCCGTGTGGCGTCCTCGGGACTCTGGCTCGGTGCCAATGCACCAACATCGACACTGGCACGCCCGACGACCGTTCCTGCGTCTTCGGCCAGCAGGTCGTAGGTGCCGGGTGTGGTCAGATACAGGCGGCCGCTGTTAAGCCCTGCGGCGACCTTCATCTGGGTTGGGATCGTGCCACGCCAGCACCAGTCGCCGGTCTCACCGTCAGGCCGTATAGAGATGTGCCACGGCCAGACGTAGCCGGTCGCCGGGTCCGTCATCGACAGTTCGAGACTCGACAAGCCGGGTGCGGTTCCACAGACGGTGAGCTGCTCACCTGGTAGTCCACTCGAGGGTTCGACCTGAAGGTTGGGGGCGGCCTCGGGCCCCCGCGAGACGTACACCACGACCGTGTCCCCACCGGTGACCTGCACACCGGAAGCCGGGTCGGTTCGTATCACCCTGCCCGCAGGAATGGTGTCCGAATACTCGCCCTCGACAACCGGGACAAGACCCAACTCCCCCAAGGCCGAAATCGCATTGGCGGTAGCGACACCCTCAAACCCACCCGGCAGCACACGAGACCCGCCGACTTCCGCCGTCGTCGACGGGGCAGGTCTCAACGTTGCCGTCGTGGCCGCGCCACCACCCGTCGTACACCCAACCAGCAACACAACCAGCCAGACCAGCACCCCCCGGCATGTCCATCGAAAGCCAGTGGTGCCGGCTCCCACATTGCCCGAGTTGCCACCCAACAGGATCACCTCGTGTCCGTCGAGACTGTCACTTCCCAACCCTCTCTCGATGCCGGCGAACCAAACCCCCGAGCAGGAGAGTCGCCGCTCCTGTCAGCGCACCCGCGCCGAACGTGACCGCGTCGCGCATCTGGCCCACCCATCCCCACACAATCGTCCCGAGACTCAGCACGATCCAGACAAGTGACCTTGCGACGAGTGGGTGCTTCATGGTTGTGGGGTGTCCAGGTCGTCAACGACGGTCGGAACGCTGTAGATGGCATCCGACACGCGGGTTCCTGCAGGTATTCCCCATGCTTCTTCGAGGTAGGTTTGGGTTTCGGCGACCAGGTACCCCTGTGCGTTGAGCGTGACCATGAAACGCTGCGCGTTCGGCACATCGAAGGTGGCTGCGAGAGTGATCGACCCGTCAGGTGTCTGATCGACGAGTGTGAGAGGAAGCCCAGCGAATACCTCCATCAGTGCCGCGCGTACGTCTGATCCTGGGTCGTTCTCCCTGAGCAGATCCGTCGCGAGACCGAAGACCTCATACTCGAGCGGCCAGCTGAGACCCCCCTCTCTGGCAGCCTCGTCCAACGCTTCGCGGAGCTGCCGCGGGTCGGTTGGCCAGTCTCTGTCGGTAATGTCGTTGGTGACACCGGTGAACTGGCGGGTGATCGTCTCACCGACATGGTCCCTCTTGTCCCATCCGTAGGCGTAGTAGGCAGCCTCGACTTCCGGATCCAAGAACGTCGGTGTGCCAATCGTGGTCACGGTCTGCACGAAATCACCGTGTCTCCAGCTCTGCCGTTCAGCCGGCGTGAAGTAGTAGACGGGACCCGACACCCCGAGCAGGTCTCCCTGTGCGGTACCCCCCAATCCCACCCCTTCGGTTCGCGTGTACAGGAACGAGCCTTCCGGTATCTCCTCGGGTGTTGCCAGTCGGGCCGCAGCAGCGATCTCACCGAGAGCGGCCTCCACCGGGTTCGGACGCGACACCACAACCACTGCGGCCACCGCGATCGCGACCACTGCGGCGGCCGCAACCGGCACCAGCCACCGTCGCCGCTGAGACCTGCCTTCGGCGTCGATGGCGTTCTCGAGACGCGTCCACGCCCGCAGCCTGTCCGCGTCCGTCGGGACCGGATCGCCAGCCATCCGTCGCAACACCTCAAACGGATCGTCACTCATCAGTCGCCTCTGGCCCTTCATCTGTGTATTCGCGCCAACCCGCAAGCGAGTTCCGCAGCTTCCGTTTCGCTCTGCTCAACCGGGACCGCACCGTCCCAACAGGAACCCCCAGTGAGTCAGCGACCTCCTGGTACGAAAGGCCGCCGAACACGAACAACGACACGACCTCACGCTCGAACGGCCGCAGGACTCGCATCGCGTCGCCGACCGACGACCGGGCCGCATCAACCCGGTTCGTAACCTCATCGGCGAAATCGACCACCGGATCCTCTACCGGCGCCAGTCGACGTCTCCCCCGGTTCCGGTGGTAGCCGGCGACCAGATGCGCGGCGATCCCCAACAGCCACCCCCTGGCACTCGGATACGACGTGTCGTAGCGGCGTCGGGACCGGAACGCCTGCTCGAACACCTCTGCCGTCACATCCGGACCGTCCTGATACCCGACGGTTCGCACCACATAGGCGAACACCGCCCGATAGTGACGCTCAAACACCACACCAAACCTCGAAGGATCACTCCACGAAGCCTTGATCACCTCCGCATCCATACCATCCATTACCTGCATGCTCGCACGTTGACCGGCACCAACCTGACAAAGCCCACCAAGGTGAACGCTGATCACCACCGACGCTGACCCTACGCCAGTTGACACGACCGGCAGCGTCAGCGCCCGGCGGATCGAGTCGCGCCGCTCGGCGTAGAAGTCAGTGAACTCGCGCTGCAATCCCGTGCTGCTCACCGGCACCCGCTCATCGCCAACCAAGAGACGCCTCCTCGTCAGGTAGTCCCCCTACACACGCGCCGGCACCCAAACCGGTTCCCTCAGGATCC
>CAYLHS010000139.1:0-3858 GCA_964383535.1 uncultured Acidimicrobiia bacterium | reverse complement strand
GAAGGAGGTTGTACTCCTTCTTCACCCACTCGATGATTGCTTCGTCGAGCTCGTCCCCACCGATGCGGATACTTCGTGACTCGACGATGCCACCGAGGGAAATGACGGCCACTTCCGTGGTCCCGCCGCCGATGTCGACGACCATCGAGCCTGACGGTTCACCGACGGGCAGCCCCGTCCCGATTGCCGCCGCCATCGGCTCCTCGATCGTGTAGGCACGCCGAGCACCGGCATGATATGCCGCTTCCTCCACGGCTCGGCGTTCGACCGGCGTGATGCCTGACGGTACGCAGATCACGATCCTGGGTTTCGCCCACTTGCGCTTGTGTACCTTGTGGATGAAGTAGCGAAGCATCTTCTCGGTGATGTCGAAGTCTGCAATGACCCCGTCGCGAAGGGGACGGATGGCCCGGATATACGACGGGGTCCGGCCGATCATCCGTTTGGCCTCCATGCCAACTGCGAGTGCCCGGTTGGTTCGCACGTTGATGGCCACAACGGAGGGCTCATTCAGCACGATTCCAACGCCACGCACGTATACCAACGTGTTGGCGGTACCCAGGTCAATCGCCATGTCTTGACCTGCAAATGAGAACAGCGGCTCAGCCAATGAAAAAGGGCCTCTCGGGACTGCAATAGCTTAGTTGACTGTGTCAGCGACGAAAGAGCCGGATCCTACGGCTCTCGGCTCGAACCGCCGGGCGGCACTACCCGAAGAACAGGGCGAGTTCGCGGGCTGCGCTGTCAGGCGAGTCGGATCCGTGAACGATGTTCTGCGTCACGATCAGACCGAAGTCGCCACGAATCGTCCCCGGGGCGGCCTTCTTCGGATCTGTCGCCCCCATGAGCGCCCGGGCCACCGTGACCGCGCCATCGCCTGACCACTCCATCGCGACGACTGGTCCCGAGGTGATGAACGTCAGCAGCTCAGGAAAGAACGGCTTGTCGACGTGCTCCGCATAGTGCCTGCGCGCAAGATCCTCATCGATCACGAGCTGCCGGATCTTCTCGAGTGCGAGCCCCTTCTGCTCGAAACGCCCGATCACCTCGCCGACGAGGCCTCTGGCCACACCATCAGGCTTCACCATCACGAATGTGCGTTCCATGTCGTCTTCCTCTCTCTCGCATTGACATCTCTCAGGATGGGTCGTGCTTCCCCCGCCAGGTAGAGCGATCCGGTGGTGATCAGAGCTTCGTCCGGGCCGGTCATACGGAGGGCGTATTCGACGGCGGCCTCAACACCGTCGACCACGTGGATCTCGATATCCGGGCCGAGTTGCTCCCGCGCAACATCGGCCAGCATCGTCGGATCGACGGCCCGGCTGCTCATCGGCGCCGTCACGACCAGCCTGTCCGCGATTCCTCTGAGGTGGCCGAACATCCCTCCCAGGTCTTTGTCGCCGAGGACTCCAAATACGACCGTCCATGACAGCAAGGGAAATTCCTCCGTCAACGCGGCGGCCAGCACTCCCATTCCTTCCTCGTTGTGGGATCCGTCGACGATCAACAAGGGTCTCCGACCGACCACTTCGAGTCGGCCGGGGGAACTCGCTGCTGCCACCCCTTCGCGCAGGGCATCGTGATCGAGTGGTCTCCCGAAAAGCGCCTCGATCGCTGCGATCGCGACTGCGAGGTTCCGGGTTTGGTATCGCCCATACAGAGGAAGCATCAGATCCTCATACGTGTCGTATACCCCGTCCACATCGACCATCCACCCCCCAACGGCCGGCGATGCCTCGCTGATATGGAAGTCTCGATCGTACTTCCACCGCTGCACCCCCAGAGCGTCCGTGGTGCGCTGTGCCTCCGCCTCGGCCTCGTCGGGTAGTGGCCCGGTGACCAACAGAGAATCAGGCTTCACGATCCCGAGTTTCTCCCGTGCGATCTCCGCGATCGTCGAACCGAGAACCTTCTGGTGCTCTTTCGAGATTCCCGTGATGACGGCGATCGTCGCGTCGGCGGCGTTCGTGGCATCGAGCCGTCCTCCCAGGCCCACTTCCACCACGGCAAGGTCGACTGCCTTCTCGGCGAACCAGGCGAATGCCATCGCGGCCGTCAGCTCGAAGTAGGTCGGCCGGTCACCGGTACGCTGCTCGAGGAGATCGGCGTAGGGCGCGATGTCGGCGACCGCCTCGGCGAACGCCTCCGGGGTCGCATGGTGCCCGTTGACGCCGAGACGCTCCTCGATACGCTCCAGGTGCGGCGATGTGAACGAGCCGACTGCGAGCCCGTGAGCCGACACGATCGATGCGGCAATACGAGACGTCGATGTCTTGCCGTTGCTGCCCGTGATATGCAGGATCGGATAGGCACGCTCAGGGTTGGCCATGTAGTCCAGCAGCAGGCGCGTTCGTTCGAGCCCCGGACGCATGCCGAGTCCGATGTGCTGATCGAGAAAGGCGACAGCCTCGTCGTAGTCCGTGACGGCCCCGCTTCAGCCACCCAGCTCTTCGAGCTGGGCAAGGAGTTTGTCCAGACGTCGCTGAAGATCGTCCCGCTTCGCCGCTTCTTTCTCGACGACGGCGGAGGGCGCCTTCGCTCGGAAGTCGCCGTTCGAAAGTTTCATCTCGACCGTGGACAGGTCCTGCCCGACCTTGTCGATCGAGCGTTCGAGTCGGCCCCGCTCGGCATCGACATCGATGAGACCTGCAAGCGGAATGAAGGCCTGCACTTTGCCGGCCACGAGGCGAGCATATCCGGCCAGGTCGCTCGGGGGCGCCTCGAAACGGGTCTCACACAGCGCGAGGGACCGCAATTGCTCCTCCCACCAGCCGCCGCTGAATCGCTCAGCATCACTGACGGTAACGGTGAGTGGTGTGCGCGGAGGCAGACCGTGCTCCGCACGAAATCGACGAATCCCCGTCACCAACTCCTGAAGCGTCTCCATCCCATCAGGCGACTCGTATGAGGGCACGACCGGCCACGACGAACCCGCGAGCAGTCCGTCCCCTTGCTTGAGCTCGTTCCATAGGTCCTCTGTGATGAATGGAATCGCCGGATGGAACAGCTTCAGAAGGTCTCGCATCAGCACACCGAGCACTTGGCGGGTGCCCTCGGCTCTGTCGGCGTCCCGGAGCGGGGACTTGGCCATCTCCAGATACCAATCGAACGCCTCCGACCACGCGAAGTTGTAGAGCAGGCCATACGCGTCGGACAGCCTGTATTCATCGCTGAGATCGTCGAATCGATTGACCACTTCCCCGAGTCTGGAGAGGATCCACCTCCCGATTGGATCGGGATCGACTGGGTAGCCACCGTCGTCGGGTATGTCACGAACGTGCTGAAGGGTGAAACGGGCAGCGTTCCACAGCTTGTTGCCGAACCGACGTGCACCGTCCACCCACTCGACGTCGAACGGCACATCATGACCGGGGGCGGCCGCCTGTATGAGCGCGAGACGAAGTGGATCGGCGCCGTGTTCCTCGACGATCTCCAGCGGGTCGAGCGCGTTTCCACTCGACTTCGACATCTTCGCGCCCGACGCTTCCCGAACCAGGCCGTGGATGATCGTATCGACGAACGGAACGTCGCCCATGAAGTGCGGGCCCATCTGCATCATCCGTGCCACCCAGAAGTAGATGATGTCGAATCCGGTGACCAGCACTGCGTTCGGATAGAAACGGTCCAAGTCCGCTGTCTGCTCCGGCCATCCGAGCGTCGAGAACGGCCAGAGCGCCGACGAGAACCACGTGTCGAGCACGTCCTCATCCTGGCGGAGGTCGGTCGAGCCGCACGAGCAGGCCGTCGGATCCTCTCTGGCGACGATGACTTCTCCGCAGTCGTCGCAGTACCAGACGGGAATACGATGCCCCCACCAGATCTGGCGACTGATACACCAGTCGCGAAGATTCTCCATCC
>CAYLHS010000138.1:0-3915 GCA_964383535.1 uncultured Acidimicrobiia bacterium | reverse complement strand
ACAACCACATCACGATCGACGGTCGCACCGAAATCACCTTCACCGAGGACGTCGCGGCACGGTTCGAAGCAGTCGGATGGCACACCCTGTTCATCGATGGCGAGGACCGAACGGCGATCGAGGAAGCGACCCGGGAGGCCATGGCGGTCACCGATCAGCCCTCTCTGGTCATCGCGCGCACCCATATCGGGTTCGGCGCCCCCACCAAACACGACACACCCGGCGTTCATGGTTCCCCGCTCGGCGAGGAGGAGCTCCGAGCAACGAAGGAGCTGATGGGCTTTCCCGTCGACCGACCGTTCTACATCCCCGACGGCGTCTACGAATACTTCTCCAGGGCGATGGACAGAGGACGTGCCACGCACGCGGCATGGTCCAAGCGTTTCGCCCAACTCGACAACGAGACCGCCCGCCGGTGGCGTTCCTACTTCGAACCCGAGCCGATCAGCCTCGAGTCGCCCCCGTTCGAAGGAAAGATCGCGACTCGCGCCGCCATCGGGAAGATCTTCGACCAGGTTGCCGAGAAGGCGCCTGGTTTCCTCGGCGGCGCCGCAGACCTCGTCGCCTCCACGAAAACCAAGATCGGCTTCTCCGGCTCGTTCTCCAAGGAGGATCGAACCGGACGCAACATCCATTTCGGTATCCGCGAGCACGCGATGGGCGCCATCACGAACGGCTTGGCGGTGCACGGTGGTCTGCGTCCCTACGGCGCGACGTTCTTCGTCTTCTCCGACTACATGCGCCCGTCCGTACGGCTCGCAGCGCTGATGGAAGCCCCGAGCATCTTCATCTGGACGCACGACTCTGTGTTTCTCGGTGAAGATGGTCCGACCCATCAGCCGATCGAACACCTCGCGTCGCTCCGAGCGATGCCGAACCTCTGGGTCTTTCGGCCGGCCGACGCCGGTGAGACGGTCGAGGCGATGGAGCTGGCGATCAACCGAACCGACGGGCCGACAGCACTCGTCCTGACACGCCAGTCGCTCCCTGTTCTCGAACGACGCGCAGGTGGTGTCGCCAGAGGCGGATACGTGCTCAAAGACGGCAACGATGTGGTGCTCGTCGCGACCGGGTCGGAAGTGTCGGTGGCTGCCGGGGCGGCGGCTCTTCTCGACGCGGAGGGTATCTCCGCAAGGGTCGTGTCGTTGCCTTCCTGGGAGGCGTTCTTCGCCGAGAACGGGGCCTACCGTACGTCAGTGCTCGGATCCGGCCTGCCGATCGTGTCGATCGAGGCCGCATCGACATTCGGGTGGGAACGCATCATCGGTGCCGATGGACTCGCCATCGGGATCGACCACTTCGGTGCCTCGGCTCCGGCCGGCGTGATCGCTCAGCACCTGGGGTTCACTCCTGAAGCGGTCGCTGCGAGGGTCAAGGAGTGGCTCGGCAGCTGACGGCTTGGTTGGTGGGGACGACCCACTCCGTCCTCGACCTTCGGTCGAGTCCACCTCACCCAACGTCGCCCTTCGGGCTGCTGGGGAGGAAACGCCTATCCGGCAGTCGAATGACTGCCGGACGGTACACTCGCCGGGGTGAAGATCTACACGAAGAAAGGCGACGCCGGCACCACCGGCCTCTTCTACGGCGGGCGCGTGCCCAAGGACGATCTCGCACCTGAGGCGTACGGCGCCGTCGACGAGGCGGTCGCGGCGCTCGGAGTGGCGAGAACCCACGCCGAAGGCACCGTCGCCGAGCAGATACTCGCTGTGCAACGCGACCTGTTCGTGGTCGCGGCCGAGCTGGCAACGGCGCCGGAGAACCGCGACAAGCTCGAGCCGGGGGTGAGCGCAACCACACCGGAGATGACCGAGCGGCTCGAGAGCTGGATCGACGAACTCGTGGAGACGTCTGGACTCCCCTCGGGGTTCGTCGTCCCGGGGCAGGCCGCGCTGCCGGCGAGCATCGACGTCGCCCGAACCGTTGTGCGGAGGGCCGAACGGCGCTGTGTCACCTATTCGAGCAAGGGTGGACTCGCCGAAGTGCTCCGTTACCTCAACCGGCTCGCCGACTTCCTCTACGTTCTGGCGAGAGCCACGGAATCCGGGTGGGAACCAAGCAAGCAAGGAGTGTGATCGTGGACTTCTCCGCAGCAGGATCGATCGAAACGGAGTCCGGCGAGGTTCTCGCCGTCCCCGTCTTCGAGGACCGCACATGGGGCCCGGGAGCCGAGTGGGCAGCCGATCGGCTCGGCGCGTGGCTCGACGAGTTCCTCGATGGTCAGGGCTTCTCGGGAAAGCTCGGTGAGGTGGTCGCCATACCGACCGCAGGACGGCTCGACTTCCGAACCTTGCTCCTCGTCGGAGTCGGCACCGACGTCGACGATGAAGTGCTTCGTCAGGCGGCAGGGTGGCTTGGCAGACATTCCACCAAGGCGGTCGATGTGGCGACCACCTTGCATCAGATCGACCTCGACGGGGCGGCAGCCGCCGTCGTAGAGGGGTTTCTTCTCGGCCAGTACCGGTTCGACACCTACAAGTCGACGGGAGAGCCATCCGAGACCGAGCGGCTACGGTTCCTCGCTCCCGGCGGAGAAGCCGCCACAGCGGCCGCGCGCGATGCAGCCACCGTGGCAGGGGCCGTCGCCATGGCCAGAGACCTGATCAACGAACCTGCGATCGGCAAGGCACCCGAAGTCCTCGCGACCAGGGCGGTCGAGATAGGCCGGTCGGTTGGAGTGGACGTCGATGTTCTCGAGCCGGCCGACATCGAACGGGAGCACCTCGGGGGGCTGATGGGGGTCGCCATGGGCGCCCACAATCCCGCCAGGCTGGTTCGGCTCTCCTACGAGCCGGAGGATCCCAAAGCGTTCCTGGCGCTTGTCGGGAAGGGAATCGTGTTCGACTCCGGCGGGCTGTCCCTGAAGAGCCCCGACAACATGGAAACGATGAAGACGGACATGTCGGGCGCCGCGGCGGTGTTCGCTGCGATGCAGGCGATTGCCGCCCTTGGCATTCCGGTGAGGGTGCTCGGCATCACGCCTCTCACGGAGAACATGCCGGGGGGAGGAGCGTTGCGACCGGGAGACGTGATCCGCCCCCGCAACGGCAAGACCGTGGAAGTGCTCAACACCGATGCCGAAGGCAGGCTCGTACTTGCTGATGGGCTGTCGTTGGCGGCGGAGGCCGAACCCGATCTGATCGTCGACCTGGCGACGCTCACCGGCGCCTGCAAGGTCGCTCTCGGATACAAGATCGGCGGATTGTGGAGCAACGATGAGGACGCTGCTTTCAAGGTGAAGGCTGCTGCAGCCAGGGCAGGTGAGCGGTTCTGGCAGATGCCGCTGCCGGACGACTACCGGACCAAGCTCGACTCGCAGATCGCCGACATGAAGAACATCGGCGATCGCTGGGGTGGAGCCATCTACGCCGCCCTGTTCCTCAAAGAGTTCGTTGCCGACGTCCCATGGGTGCATCTCGACATCGCCGGGCCTGCACGGTGGCCCGACGAAGAGCACTACCAGTCGAAGGGCGGCTCCGGCTTCGGGGTCCGGACGCTCGTCGAACTGGCGAAGGAGCTGGCGGAAGGCTAGGCATCCTGGACGCCGGAGAGCGCCCGTGGTTCGCCTCTGGTTCGTGGGCGCCGCTACTCGCTGTGAGCCCGCTGCCACAGGAGAATGCCGGGGATCAACATGAGCGCGACCAGCACCCAGTCGTACCGGGCGGGAGCGCCACGCCACTGCGAGTCCAACAGTGCGATCACCACCAACACCACGCCGACGAACATGAGCATGCGGGCGGAACGAAGCAGGATTCGCTTCCTCCCCGCTTCGCCGACCGGCGTGAACCCGCCTGTCTCGGCTACTCGCTGCAGAGACCGGGAGACGCCACGCGACATGAAGCCAACCATGCCCGTCGTGTATAGGATGCCGATCCCGACCCAGGTGGGGCGCACGACGACAGTGATCACCACCGCCAC
>CAYLHS010000137.1:0-3923 GCA_964383535.1 uncultured Acidimicrobiia bacterium | reverse complement strand
CACACCGGTTTCTGGGCGCCGATGGACACGTTCAAGGACAAGCAGCTGCTCGACGACCTCTACCGGAGCGGCGACGCCCCTTGGCAGGTGTGGAATCACGTCGAAGAGCCCTGACGGAGCGGTCGGATGGAACCCCTTTCGCTGAGCACACCGAATCCCGCCATCCTGTGTCTCGGTGCCCACAGTGACGACATCGAGATCGGGGCTGGTGGCACGATCATCCAACTGCTCGAATCGATGCCGACCGCGACCGTCTGGTGGATCGTGTGCAGCGGTTCCGGCGAGCGTGCCGACGAAGCACGTCGGAGCGCGGAGCTGTTCGCGGGAGAGCGCCTGAGCCACTTCGAGATTCATGACTTCCGCGACGGGTTCTTCCCGGACAGCTTCCGTGAGGTGAAAGAGCGCCTCCGGTCGCTGGACATCGACCCCGACTTGATCTTCACCCACTGGAGGGGCGACGCTCACCAGGATCACCGCTTGATCGCCGAACTGACCCGGCAGACGTTCCGCGACCACCTGATCCTCGAGTACGAGATCTTGAAGTACGACGGCGACATCGGAACCCCAAACGTCTATGTACCTCTCGCTGAACGGCATGCGACACGCAAGGTCGAGTACCTGATGGAAGCCTTTCCAAGCCAGCGGTCCAAGCACTGGTTCAACGAGTCCGTCTTCCAGGCGATGATGACGATCAGAGGTGTCGAGTGCCGGTCGCCGTACGCGGAAGCCTTCCATGGGTCCAAGCTGGTGGTGCGTGGCTGACACGTGCTGGAGCTGTGGCGCCGGCGGGCTCGTTCCGTTCTTCGACGCGCCCGGCATCCCCACGAGCTCATGTGTGCTGCTGCCCACGAGGCAGGCGGCCGAGGAGTGGCCGGTCGGCGACCTTCGCCTGACCTTCTGTCCTGCATGCGGGTTCATCCAGAACGACCTGTTCGATCCCGACCTCATCGACTACACCCAGCCATATGAGGAGAGCCAGGCGTTTTCTCCGACGTTCTCCCGATTCGCCGCCGACCTCGCCGAGCACCTCGTCGGCGCATACGATCTCCACGACAAGGACATCCTGGAGGTCGGCTGCGGGAAGGGCGACTTCCTGAAGCTGCTGTGTGAACTCGGCGACAACCGAGGGCTCGGCATCGACCCGGCATTCGCCGAAGGACGGCTCGACACGTCTGCCGACGTGACGGTGCTCCGTGAGTTCTTCTCGGAGTCCACCACCCATCTCACCGGCGATCTGATCGCGTGCATCCACACCCTCGAACACATCCGGCCGGTCGGCCACTTTGTCGAGCTTCTGAAGAAGTCGGCGAGCCACCGCGGAGGGTCCGTGCTCTTCGTCGAGGTGCCCGACACGATGCGCATCCTGACCGAAGGCGCCTTCTGGGACGTCTACTACGAACACTGCTCCTACTTCACGCTCGGATCCCTCGGCCGGCTTCTCCAACGAGAAGGGTTCGATGTCCGCTCGCTGCGAACCGGCTACAACGACCAGTACCTACTCGCCGAGGCCACGGTCGCCGGACCCGAACGCGGCGGGCCGTCCGTCGTCGACGATGTGGACGAAATCGGCCGCAACGTACGAGCATTCTCTGCGGCCAGTCGACAGGCTCGGGGACGCTGGCAAGCGACGCTGGCGCGTGCGGCCACCGAAGGCAAGCGGGTCGTGGTGTGGGGAGCCAGCTCGAAGGGTGTGGGATTCCTGACGGCCCTCGAAGCAGGACGGGCGATAGATCGGGTGGTCGACATCAACCCGTACAAGCAGGGCAAGTTCATGCCGGGAACCGCGCAAGAGATCGTCTCCCCCGACTCCCTCGAGAGTGAACCGGCCGACCTCGTCATCGTGATGAACCCGATCTACCTGGACGAGATCACCGCCGATCTAGCCGGCCGCAGCCTGTTCCCCGAAATCGTTGCCGTCTGATCAGGCGACAGTGATGTCGGCGGCGATCCCCATTTCGACAAGGCGTGCTGCGATCTCTTCCCGATAAACCTCGTTCGCGATCACCACGACATCCGGGGGATCGTCGACGAGGGCCTCGGGCGACACGATGGGCTGACCGGTGCCCGCCAGATACTTGCCCCACTTGCGAGGGTTGATATCGACGGCGAGCGGAATGGCCTCGGGAGTTCCGACAGCGTTGAGAAACGTGTCCCCTCTGGCTCCCGCCCCCCACAGCACGGCGCGGCGGCCGCTTGCATGAATGTCATCGAGTGTCGCCCGCCAGCGATCGAGTCGGTCCCGGTATCCCTCGGCAAAGCGCGCAACCGCGCCCTCCAGCTCGGGCCCGGCCGGCGGACGGTCGACCTCGGCGTGCTCGCTCGGAAAGGCTTCGGCAACGAGGTACAGGCCCTCGTAGACGGAGCGGATCTCGTGAACCTCGAAACCGGCCGATCGCAGCACGTTGTCCAGTGCCTGCGGTGTGAAGTAGATGGGATGCTCGTAGATGACATCCCACACGTCGATTCGTTCGAGCATGTCCAGCGCGTTCGGCACTTCCAGAACCACGACGACGTCCGTGTCGGCGCCGATCGTTCGTCGAAGGCCCTGCAAGAACGCCAACGGGTCGTCGACATGTTCGAGGAGCTGCCTTGCGATGATCAGATCGGGACGAACCTGGTCCTGCGCCTCGGAGTAGTACTCCTTGAGGAAATGGAGACGTTCGTCGGGCTGTTGGTCAGGGTCGGGCTCGTAGGCCGGGTCGAACCCGAACCCCCGGTTGTCCCCGAGATTCACCAGCAGTCGAAGGAAGTCACCTTTCCCACAGCCGATCTCGAGCACCGTCTTGCGGCGGAGGTCGTATCGTTCGACCAGGGAGCCCGCGAAGCGTTCTGCGTACTCCCGAAAGAGCGGCGAGTAGTGCAGGGAGTTCTCGTACTCCTCGTCGTAGTCGAGCTTCGCCGGGTCGAACGCGACATTGACGAGTAGCCCACACTGTTCACAGAGCGCGAGCGAGATCTCGCCTTTCGGACATGCTTGCGCGGTCTCTCGAGACGGCCACAGGGTGCAGCTCTGGGTTGGCAGCGTGACCGTGTCTGTGAAGACGCGCAGGCTCTTCGATCGACAGGCGGGACACGTGCCCGTCAGACCTTCTCCGTTCGTCCCCTCGATCACGGGTAGGAAGTGACCGTCACGTTGTCGATCAGCACGTCGACGTGGTGAACGAGCAGCAGGAACGATCCGGCAGACGGCACCGCATACGCGCCGCTGGTCTCCTGGTAGGTCATCTCCCAAGCCAGGGGTTCGAGCTCGGTGTCTTGATCCCAGATCTTCAAGCTGTATAGCGGACCCGTTGCGTTCACCTCGACCTGCATCTTGAACACGTAGGTGTCGCCGATCGTGATGGGCTCGGCCGTCGAGTCCATCGTGTTGGCCTCGTTGTCCGTGATACGCATCCCCTCGAAGGTGGTGGTCCAGCGGAGCTCACCGAGCGAACCCATCGGCCACCAGCCCCACGCGGGCTGGTTGGAGTTCCATGGGCAGGATGTGTAGGTGAAGGTGGTGCAGTCTTCGTGGCCGTCCCACCCCATGAGGATCCCGAGGGCCGGTCCACCGCTCGGTGCGTCGTATCCGTTGACCGTGTCGAGTCCGAGGATCGTGATCGGCACGGTCACCGTGTAGCTGTTCCACGCACCCGGATCGAACGCTTGCCCGATGTCGATCAGACGGTCATAGCCGATCTCGACCTGGTGCAGCTTCCCGTCCAGGATATCCCAGGTGCCGTCCACGACCTGTGCGACGTCCTGGATGTCCGTTGTTGTGCTCCAGTCGATCGAGTACGGCAGCGCCCACGTGGTGCCGGGGTGCCACGTGAAGTGAACGGTCTTGGTGGTGACGTTGTCGAGATTGTCCATCGCGGTCAGCACCACCGTGTTGACACCGTCGACCAGGTCGCCATCGGCAGGTGTTGTCCCGTCACCGCTCC
>CAYLHS010000136.1:0-3989 GCA_964383535.1 uncultured Acidimicrobiia bacterium | reverse complement strand
AGATCGATCACGTCCTCGCCCGCACGCCGGGCTTCGCGTTTGGCCGCGTCGACTTCTGCGAATACGTAGGGGGGTAGATCTTCGATCCGGCGGAACTTCACCATCACCTCCGTTACCGGCAGGCTACCTGTCAGCCGGCACCCAATCGCGGCATCACCTCGTCGACGAACAGCTGCCACGTTCCCCCTAGCAACGAGAAGACGAAATCATCGACCCCCGCGGCGGTGAGCCTCGCAAGCTGTCTGGGTAGCGTATCGACGGTCGCCGCAAGTGCCGGACCCCGCCGTCGTGCCAGGGCCGCCGCAAGTTCTTCCTCGTCCCGGGTCAGCAGCACCTGCCCACCCCAGCTGATGCGCGGAGCGGTCGGGCGAGTGCATCGGTCGACGAGCCACTCCGCCGACACATTCCACACGTTCCAGGTATCCGCGAACTCGGCGGCGACCCGCTGGATCGTCGAGGAGGTGCCGCCGATCCACAGGGGTACCTGGCCCTTGACGAGCCGTGCCGTCGCTTCGAGACTCCGGAGCCGCTCCCCCATGCCGGGAAACCGCACCCCGTAGGCATCGAATTCGGGACGAGACATGGAGTCACCTGCACCCAACCCGCACACGACTCTCCCGCCGCTCAACCGTGACGCCGTCAACACGGCGGCGGAGGTTCGTTCGGGGGACCTCAGAGATGCTCTGAGCACGAGTGTCCCGACGGTCACGCGACTAGTGGCGGCAACAACGGAACCGAGCGCCACGGTCGACTCGACGATCGGCCGATCGGGTCCCTCGAGTGGAAACAGGTGATCGAACAGATATACCCCGTCGAACCCCAGCGCCTCCGCCCGCTGCGCACCTCTGATGAGACGCGAAGGATCGTCGACGAACTGTGGAAGCGTGACAGAGATCGTCACGCCATCCGCCGCACCAACCATGACAGCCTCGCCGGCACCAGACCGGCGGCGAGGTCGACGGCCTGTTCGACGATCTCGAGGATGTCCTGAGGACCATCCCAGTGCTCCAGAACCACCTCGTGCCCGGCGGCGCGGATGAGGCGATGAAGCGCGAGAACGACGACGAGCACATCGTCCGTCTCGCCGATCACCGGAATGAAGTCGGGGATGATGTCTATCGGAGACAGCACGTACCCCGCCGAAACCAGCGCGAACGCCTTGGCCCTGGTGGGAACTCGCGGATCCCGGATCAGCCTTCCGATCAGCTTCACCATTCTGGGCAAGGCGAGGACCGCCTCTTTCAGCCATCGCCGGGTGTCGGCCGTTTTGCCCGGACCGATGATCTCGTCCGGAGCGAGTGCGTCAGACATGCGCCTTCCTCAGTGCAGCAAGACCGGCGCCCACGACCGCAGCGTCCTCTCCGAAGGTCGCCGCGACGACAGGGGTCGGTGATCTCACATCGTAGCCCTCGAGCGATCCGGCGATCGCCCTCTGGGTGGGTCGCAACAGCGCGTCACCGAGGCGGGAGACTCCACCACCGATCACGATGACGTCCGGATCCAGGACGGCGATCAGCGTCGACAAGCCGACGCCGAGCCACTCCGCGACCTCCGCTACCAGCGCCTGCGCCTGCTCGTCACCCTCGAGCGCCGCAGATGTCAGATGCCGGCCCGCGGGGGTCTCTCCCGCCGCCAGCTCGGCGATACGTCCCGTGGGATGAACGGCTGCCGCGTCGCGGGCCATCTGATCGAGCCTGCGTCCGGAAGCGAACGTCTCCCAGCACCCCTGTTGACCGCAGGTGCACAGCGGGCCGCCCACGTCGACCACCATGTGACCGATCTCGCCGGCGAAAGCCCTACCCCGGTAGATCTCCCCGTCGATGGTCATGCCCCCGCCGATTCCCGTACCGAGGGTCACCATCACGACGACGCGGTGACCCCTCCCGGCACCGAGTCGAGCCTCTGCGAAAGCCGCGAGGTTGGCATCGTTGTCGACGACGGTCGGGAGACCGAACTCCTCATCCAGGACCTCGAAGAACGCGAGATGCTCACCGGTGACGTTCGGACCCCACTCGAGGACTCCACCGATGGTCACCAGTCCCGCAACTCCCAGACCGATCGCGCCGACGTGGTCGTTGAAGAGCTCGCGCACGAGGTCCGCCGGGCTGCGCAGCATCTCTGACGACGTCCTCGGACGCGGTCGTGTGAGCATCGCGCCGATGTCACCCGAGGGTGAGACCACTCCTCCCGATACCTTCGTGCCACCAAGATCGATCCCGATCGCATCCACGTCCGCATCCTATCCCGGCCCCGACCAGAAGTTGACCGTAGGATAAAACCTGACTATGCTATTGTTAGATTTACTGAGCAAGAGAGGAGTGTTTCCATGCGGGCTCATCTACTTCGATACGACCCGTTCAGCATCGTCCGGGACTTCGATCGGTTCTTCGAGGAACCAGATCGCCCCTGGATCCCGCGGGTGGACGTCCTGGACAGGGACGGCTCATTGGTCGTCAGAGCCGAGGTACCGGGAATGCGGTCCGAGGATATCGACGTCACGGTCGAGAACTCGGAGCTGGTCATCTCCGGAACTCGCTCGTTCTCCACGACGGATGAAGGCAAGGAATACCATCGCAGGGAGATCGCCTATGGCAGCTTCCAGCGAGCCGTATACCTGCCTGACGAGTTCGACGCCGACAAGATCACTGCCCAGTACCACGACGGCATCCTCGAGATCACGGTCCCGAGACACCCGGAGGTGCTTCCCAAGAAGGTCAAGGTCGAGATCGGCGAGTAGCCGAATGTCGAGAGCGGCCTGGCACGCCGGGCCGCTCACCGTTCCACGAACTCGATCGTGAGGACCCCACCGGCGAGACGAGCGCCGGCGATTTCGCGTCGTTGCAGTGAATCCGGAAGGACAAACGACCGGCGGTACGGTCCGACCGTGACATAGACCTCGTGGCCATCGCGCATGACGTTGATATCACCGGTCGCGACGAGTGGCAGTGACAGCTCGAGACGAACAGCACCCTCACGCTCGACGACCTTGAATGGCCGCTCACCAACATACGATTGCACAGGATCGGTGTCCCCGTACAGCTCCTCACCGAGGGCACGCAGCCTCTGCTCCCCCACCATCTCGTCATCGAAGAGACGGAGCCGGAGGACGGGCACATCGGCAAACGAGTCGGTGATCGTGTTCAAGTGCTCGCTCTGGATCTCTCTCCATCGCTCGAAGTACGGATCATCCACCGCGTCGGGCAACACTCTGTTCACGATGACGCCGTCGACGGCATAGCCGAAGAGCGTCAGGTACGTGTACGTGCGACGTGCCTCGTTCACGACCATGCGCTCGGGATTCACGACCAGTCGGGCCGAGGTGACCTTGGTGTCGAGAAGCAACGTTCGGGCTCGCTCGATGCTCGTGAACACGTTCTCGGCAGCGTCGTACACGGCCTCACCCGGAAGAGGCAGATCAGTAACCCTGCTCAGCACCGGCCTCGCCGCGCGCATGAGACGGCGCTGCGTGAAGAACATCTTGTCGAAGTACCAGGACAGCACCTCGGGCAGAGAGAGCAGGCGCAGCGTCTCGGCCGTCGGAGCGCAATCGACCACGACAACGTCGTAGCGACCGGAGATCGCCTGTGCTCTCACCTCGATCAACGCGAACAACTCGTCCATGCCGGGGAACACGAGGAATTCCTCCGCCTCGATCCCTCGTACGCCTCCCCAGTCGAAGATCGCCATCAGCTGGTTGCGTATCTCTCCCCAATACGACTCGAGCCGCTTCTGCGTATCGAGCTGCTGCGCATCGAGACCCGGAACCACCGGTCGAGGGTCGTCGCCGAGCGGAACGTCGAATGCATCACCGAGGCTGTGCGCCGGATCCGTGGACACGACGAGGGCCCGATAGCCGAGATCGGTCGCGCGCAAGGCGGTCGCGGCAGACACGGTTGTCTTGCCGACGCCACCCTTGCCGGTGACGAGCACGATTCGCATCAGTCGGACCCGACTTGCCGCACCCGCTTTCGCAACCCTCGCAGCGCCGT
>CAYLHS010000135.1:0-4082 GCA_964383535.1 uncultured Acidimicrobiia bacterium | reverse complement strand
TGATCTGCACGCAACGGTGACTTCAGCGACCCGCACGTTGCTCGCCGCAGTCACCCCCACCGGCGACAGCCGAGGGCGCCAGGGCGGGGAGGTGCGGCAGTCCCATCGTCTGGGCACATTCCTCTAGTGGATCTTCCAACGGCAGAGCGTCACGAGGGGCTGCGTGGCGGGACCAGACGTCACGCCGATGGCGGGAAACGTCAGTTACTGCGGGCTATTGAGCGACAACGCGAAGTAATGAAGACCTCCGGGAAGCAACTCATACCCCGAAGGTCGAGGTTCAAATCCTCCCCCCGCTACGAGTGAAAACCCCTAGCACTGCAAGGGGTTTCGGCGTTTCAGATCTCCCCTTCGTTGCGTGACATCTGCTCGTATCGCTCTCTACGGGTGGAGACGCTCCTCCCCGCGGCGCCTCCTCGCGTCGCCACTTCGGCCCGATCGTCAGGGAGAAACCCCTGTGTAGGCATTGACACCTTGGGGATCTTGCCTTCCCTGCACGTGCAGCGGCGTTCGTCGAGGGCGATGGGGACAGGACTGACAGACATCTGGCCGGTGGTTGCGGAAGGGGTCACGTACAATGGGTGAGTTCGTTTGGAGCACCAGATGGCAACCACGCAGGTCCGTTACATCGTCCGAGACGTTGGCGCAGCGATCACCTTCTACACCGAACAACTGGGATTCGACCTGGTCATGCACCCCGCGCCACCGTTCGCCATGTTGTCCCACGGCGATCTGCGGTTGGTGCTGAGTGCGCCCAACCCGTCGCCTGGTGGCGGGCAGTCACTGCCGGATGGCACCGCGCCCGAGCCGGGCGGCTGGAACCGATTCGGGCTGCAGGTCGACGATCTCGCCGCCACGGTCGACCGGCTGCGCGACGCCGGGGCACGCTTCCGGGGCGATGTCATCACCGGGGTCGGTGTGCGACAAGCCATCGTCGAAGACCCTTCGGGCAACCCCGTCGAGTTGTTCGAGCCGATCGTCGACGACGCCAGGCTGCAATAGGCCCGGTCGGCTCGCCGGACTGTTGAAGGTGCGGGAGTGCGGGACCTGTGCGATGCGGGTTGCCAGATGCCCGGAATGCGGCCAGCCCGTTCCCCAGATCGGTGAACGCCTTCTCCACAGCTTCGAGCCAACAGTCCGCCCGGAGTATCCGGAGCGCGGCCGTCGAGTTCGGGCGAGGCCAGATACTCGACCTGGATCGGAGTCGGTCCCTGCGTTCTGACTTGTTCACGGTGCCGCTTTGCCCTCAACGTCGCGTGTTCCCGGGTAGCCGTCTGGGTATGCCCGTCATCACACGGCAATCAGAAGGCATGGCAGCTTGCGCCGTCGTCACACAAGTCGGGGATGTTCGCTGTTCTGCGGCTGATTTGTTGGTCATCTCGAAGGTGGAGACAGCCCGATGCCGGCGCCGCGAGTGAATCGGTCGGCCCGATAGAAGCGGTCGAACACCAGGTGGGTCTGTTCGTCGGTGAGGTCTCTCCCTGTCGGGCTGGCGAGGTCGGACTTGACCTTCCAGTCGACCAGAGGGGTGTATTTTGGGGGATAGCAGAACATCGATCTTGACGAATACTGGTGGCAGTGAGCCAGCTTGGAGACGAGATGCCACACTACGACCACACGACCGCAACGATGGCAGCGTCACCATCACACGAGCACTCCGGCATGGAGCACCCTGCCGGGGACCACGGCCATGATGAGCACGCAGGTCACAGCGTCGCCATGTTTCGAGACCGTTTCTGGCTGTCGCTGACCCTGACGGTTCCGGTCCTGTTCTTCAGCGAGACGATCCAAGGCTGGTTCGGCTACACAGCACCTACGTTCCCAGGCTCAGGCTGGGTGTCTCCGATCCTGGGGACGGTGATCTTCGTCTACGGAGGGACGCCGTTCCTGAAGGGCGCTGTGCGGGAGGTGAGGGATCACCAACCGGGAATGATGCTGCTGATCGGCATGGCCATCACGGTGGCGTTCATGGCGTCGGGAGCCACGACGTTCGGCTGGTTCAATCTCGAGTTCTGGTGGGAGCTGGCTGCGTTGATCACGGTCATGCTTCTTGGTCATTGGATGGAGATGCGCTCCATCGGTCAGGCACGTGGCGCGTTGGCTGCCCTCGCCGAGCTGCTACCCGACGACGCGGACCGGGTGACAGACGGGACAACCGAGACGATCCCGGCAGCCGACTTGCAGGTAGGTGACGTCGTCCTCGTCCGTCCCGGAGCCCGGGTGCCGGCCGACGGGGTGATCACAGAGGGCGAGGCCGAGTTCGACGAGTCGATGATCACCGGCGAGTCCCGGCCGGTGAGCCGGCACCCCGGAGGGCGGGTGGTCGCCGGCACGGTCGCCACCGACACGGCCGTTCGTGTAAGGGTGGACGCGGTCGGCGAGGACACGGCACTGGCAGGGATCCAGCGTCTCGTTGCACAGGCGCAAGCGTCACGTTCTCGTGCCCAGGTGCTCGCCGACCGTGCGGCCGCGCTGCTCTTCTATGTGGCGGCTTCGGCCGCGGTGGTCACGGCGGTGGCCTGGGTCGTGGCCGGTCAGACGGACCAGGCGGTCATACGAACCGTCGCGGTCTTGGTGATCGCCTGCCCTCACGCGTTGGGTCTGGCCATCCCCTTGGTGATTGCGATCTCGACGGGGATGGCGGCACGAAACGGGATCCTAATCAAGGATCGTCTCGCCCTCGAACAGATGCGCACCGTTGACGTCATCCTCTTCGACAAGACGGGGACCCTGACCAAGGGCAACCACGCGCTCCGAGACGTCGTCGCCGTCGACGGTGACACCGATCTGGTCCTCGCTTTGGCTGCTGCGGTCGAAGCCGACTCGGAACACCCATTGGCCCGAGCGATCGTGAAGGCTGCAGGCGAGAGGGGCGCCATCCCGGCCGCTTCGGAGTTCAGATCCCTGAGTGGCCGCGGCGTCCAGGCCACCGTCGACGGCGATACCATCGCCGTCGGGGGTCCGACCCTCATCGCTGAGCGTGGCATCGATGTCCCAAGCTCGATCATGGCGACAACGTTCACTTGGCAGGAACGGGGGGCGTCGATCCTGTACATCATTCGGAGAGGCGCCGCTGTCGGTGCGCTCTCGATGGAAGACGAGATCCGACCCGAGTCCCGAGCGGCGATCGAACGGCTGCACACCATGGGTGTGAAGGTCGCCATGATCACCGGAGACGCCCGTCAAGTGGCAGAGACCGTCGCAGCCGACCTCGGCATCGACGAAGTCTTTGCCGAAGTCCTACCCGAGGACAAGCACTCCCAAGTCCAGAAACTCCAGCAGAGAGGACTGGCGGTGGCCATGGTCGGCGACGGCGTCAACGACGCCCCCGCCCTCGCTCAATCCGACGTCGGTATCGCCATCGGGGCGGGCACCGATGTCGCCATCGAAAGCGCCGGCGTCGTACTCGCCTCCTCCGATCCCAGGGCCGTCGTCGCCGTTCGGCGGCTCTCCCAGGCCGGCTATCGCAAAATGCTGCAGAACCTCGGCTGGGCCGCGGGCTACAACATCATCGCCATCCCCCTGGCCGCCGGCGCATTCGCATGGGCCGGGATCGCCCTCGGACCCGCGGTCGCTGCCCTCCTCATGAGCGCGTCGACCGTCATTGTGGCGATCAACGCCCAACTCCTCCGCCGCGTGGACCTGAGCGCCCGATGAGTGCACCAACATACCGAGTGGCGGGTTCTCGGTCTCGTAGGCGACCGATGCAGGTAGCTTCGAACTCCTGAGGGAGGGAACGATGAAGAGAACCGTATGGCTGCTGTTCGCCGTGCTGGTGCTCGTGGCGTGTGGCGGCAACGCTGTCACATCGACATCCGCCGCGCCGTTCGACACAGGCCACCTCGACCTGTCCGGCCTCAGTTTCGACGTTCACCAGGTCACTCCGTTTGCCGGGGTGTTGACTGCGTCTGAACGCGCCCGCGTGTACCGAGAGTTCTCCGAAGGGGAAGCAAGAAGGTGAGACGGGATCAGTTCGATCATACGATCCGCGCAGCGGGGGTGTCCCCGGCGTGCCCGAGCTACTGGTGATCGGGAGCCAAGCGGTGCATGCCTCGGTTGCGGGTGAGCTCCTGCACGGCCCT
>CAYLHS010000134.1:0-4175 GCA_964383535.1 uncultured Acidimicrobiia bacterium | reverse complement strand
GTGTGGCACCATCACCCGATCCCCTGTCCCTTCTGGCGTGAGAAACGCCCCACCCAAACCGTTCTTGCGTGAGAAACGCCGACAGTGTCAACCCACCTCACGCAAGAACAAGAAGCGTCCACCCAACTCACGCAAGAACGAGAGAGACCCCTACCCGACCGACTCCCGATAGAGCTCCACCACTTCCTCGGGCTCACCGATCATCCTGACCCGGCCCTTGTCGAGCCACAGGACCCGGTCGGCCATCTCGATCACCTTGTCGAGCTGGTGAGTGACCAGCAGCACGGCTGTCCCCGAGTTCATCATCGCCATCATCCGGTCGAACGACTTGCGCTGGAACGCCTCGTCCCCCACCGCCAGCACCTCGTCCACAACCAGTACGTCGGGGTCGATGTCCGATGCGATCGAGAACCCGAGCCTGGCGAGCATCCCTGATGAGTAGCTGCGCACCGGTACATCCATGAACTCGGCGAGTCCTGCCCAGTCGGCGATACGGTCGGCACTCTCCCGCATGTCCCGAGGATCTCTTCCCAGCAACGTCCCGTACAGCACGATGTTCTCGTACCCGGTCAGCTCCGGGTTGAAGCCGGCGCCGAGCGAGATCATCGGCGCCAGAGAACCCCGAACCACCACACGCCCGTCCGTCGGCGGCAGCACCCTTGCGACCACCTTCATCAACGTGGTCTTGCCGGCACCGTTCGGACCGACCAGCGCGAACACCTCGCCCCGGCGCACCTCGAACGACGCGTGCTGCACGGCCCACAGCCGCTCGATGGTGACCTGCCGGCGCAGCATCTGGATGGCGAACTCCTTGAACGTGCCGGCACGGTTGCGCGCCAGCCGGTACGCCAGTGACACGTCCGAGACCTGGACCGGGACTTCGCTCACAACGACCCCACGAGATTCTTCCACCCCTTCGAGAACACCCACACGCCGAGCGCCAGGAAGAGCAACGCCGTTCCCACAGACATGGCAAGTTCCCACAGTGGTGGAAAAACGCCCCGATAGGCGACGTTGCGGAACACATCGACGTACGAGAACAACGGGCTGGCCTTCACCCAGGGCTCGAAACGCCCCGCGATCGATATCGGCCAGAACACGGGTGTCAGGTAGTAGACGAGCTGCACGAGCACCCGAGTGATATCGAGCACGTCGTAGAAGTACACGGCGGCGGACGCCACGATCAACCCCAACCCGGTCACGAGCGCAAGCATGGCAAGCGCCGGAACGGGCACCAGCAACACCGTCAACGGGATACCGACCCCCGAAGTGAGCTGGATGATGAGCAGCGGCACGAGACCGATCACGAAATTGACCCCGGCCGCGACCGCCGTCGACAAGGAGAACACCTCGGCGGGGACGTAGACCTTGGACAGGATCCCCGACGCGTTGGTAATCGCCGCGCCCGTCGAGAGCATTCCCTGCGAGAAAAACGTCATCATCAACACGCCGGCAAGCAGGTACAGCACGTAGGGCTCATCGGTGGGGAACCGCCCCTTGAACAACTGCCCGAACACCAGCCACATGATCCCTGTGGTCAGCAAAGGGTTGAGCAGCGTCCACCACACCCCGAGGATCGACCGCTTGTAGCGAACCGTGAGGTCACGGGTCACGAGCAATCTGAGCAGCCCGCGGTACGACCAGAAGTTGGTGAACTCGGTCAGCAGGGGGCGCCTGATCTGCGCAGAGTCGTAGTAGGTGGTGGCTTTCACAGGGAATCGTCGACGGAGCGGAAGGCTAGCAGTGGGGTGCGGCTTTCCCGGACGCACCACACCATCTGGGAACAACGTCGAGACTCACGACCTCAACCGGCGGACCAGTCGTCGAGGTACACCTCGAGTGGTGTCCCGATGAAGCGCTTCCTGAATCGCACATAGTTGACGACTGCCTCCTGAAGCCCGTCGGGCGTCGCCTTGGCAAACCCTGACTCCCCCATCGCACTTCGGTCGAGATCCAGGAAGCCTGCCAGTCGGTCGACCACCGCTGTCTTTTCGTCGGGAGTGACGAAGTCTTCGTAGGTGACATCGATCATTCGGTCCCAGCCGAGCATCGAAACCGCGAGTCGTCGGAACTCGCGCTGGTTCACATGCAGTCGGTGAGAATCGATGAGCCAGCGTTCGAACTTCTTGAAGTCCACCTTGGTCGGCGGTCGCACCCCCGCCAGCTCGAACTGACTCTTCGACTCTTCGTGGTACCGGTACAGCGACAGCGCGTGCTTCAAACGGTTGTCCCGCTCGAGGAAGATCGCCTTGGCGCCGACCTCCGACACGACCCTGATCAGCCCTTCCAGGTCGTCGAGGGTCTGCCCGTTCATCTTGAACCCGACAGATTCGAACTCCTTCTCGGGCAGCCCCTTGAACTGTGGAGACCGTGCCAGGCCTGCCACCCATGCCTCGAACGCAGCACCTTCGCGCTTGGCCGGTGGGACGAGCGCGTTGCGAATCCAGTCGAGTTTCTCGCCGTCGGACGCCTTCCACGCCCATCCTTCGACCGGCTCGAAGGCGGGAACGAGCACGCCGGGCGCGCTGCCAAGTGTTTCGACCAGCCAGGAGGAGCCGGTGTTTCCGTAGTAGAAGACGATGAACGAGGCCATGGCTACGGCAGTGTAGGTGAGCCGGAATCATCTGCGTACCCCTGCGCGCGTACATCCGGCGGGGTTCGATGGCAGTACCTCTGTACACTCGCCGCCGACATGAATCCACAGATCCTCGTCTCGGGCTACTACGGCTTCGGCAACGCAGGAGACGAGGCGATCCTCTCATCACTGCTTGCCGATATCCGCGACGTACGCCCCAGGGCGAAGATCACCGTGGTGTCGGGAAACCCTCCGGACACCGAACTGGAGTATGCGGTCGACGCCGTGCACTGGCAGGACGTGAGCGAGATCGCCCGGGCCGCCCAAGATGCCGACTTCATGATTCTCGGCGGTGGGGGCCTGTTCCAAGACCACTGGCCACCTCGGCCTGAGAACCTCCTGACTCCTCGACACGCCAACATCGACAACTGGGCGGGGTTCGCGCTTCTGGCCCATCTCACCGATACCCCACTGATGATCTCCGGGGTCGGAGTCGGACCGCTCACAACCCAGGCAGGTCGCGACTACGCGCGGCTCGCCTGCTCCCAGGCGGCCGCCATCAGCGTCAGGGACGAAGCATCGGCGGGGCTGCTGGCCGAGGCGGGCGTGGACGCCGCCCGCATCGTCGTCGCAGCAGACCCCGCGTACCTGCTCGAGCCGGTGCCTGTCGAACCGCCGACGTCCGGGCCGACGATCGCGGTCGCGCTTCGCCCCTGGGGCGAGCACCCGACACGGGCTGCGTGGACTACGGAGGTCGCCGGCGGTCTCGACGCCGTGGTGGAACGGCTCGACATCGATCTGACGTTCATCCCCTTCCAGCAGTCGGTTGCGCCGATCGAGAACGACGGAGCCCTCGCCGCCGCCGTCTGCGAACACATGCGGCACATCGACAGAACCACGATCGCCCGGGCTGACTACGGGCCCTCCGAGATCGCGGGACTCTTCGCACAAGCCGAACTCGTGGTCGGGATGCGACTCCACAGCATCGAACTCGCGGCGGTCGCATCCACGCCGCCCGTCGCCATCTCCTACGACCCCAAGGTCCGTCGGGCCATGCACGACCTTGGGCTCGATGATCTCACCATCGAACTCGCCAACCTCCACCGGCAGACCCTGGCCGACGCAATCGTCTCGACCTTCGAACGACGCAACGAACCGATATCACAGCTGAGAGAACGGCTGCCGACCATCCGGCAGAGCGCACGAGAGACCACACGCCTGCTGACAGACTTCCTCGACGGGAACCTGGCGTCCCCGCCACTGGGGGAAGAGACCATCGACGCCATCCGCATGGTCGCGCTGGATCGCGTCGTCGAAAACTCGAAGCTGGAGCACGAGGCACGTACCCTGCACGATCGACTGTCAGAGTCCCTGGCTCACCTCCAACATGAACAACGGCTGGTCGAGATCACTCAGGATCGAGTCAACGAACTGTGGGACAGCAAGGCTCTACGGGTTGCACGCAGTTATTGGACGGTGCGGGGATACGCGGAATCCGCCATCCGCAAAGCGGGACGCAGCAGAACGGAAGCGCCGGAACCGGAGGCTCTCGACCCGGCAACACTCACCGAGACCCGACAGGAACTCCACGAAGCACTCT
>CAYLHS010000133.1:0-4278 GCA_964383535.1 uncultured Acidimicrobiia bacterium | reverse complement strand
CCGAACATCGTCGGCATCTTCGACTGGGGCCAAGAAGCGGGCACCTACTTCATCGTGATGGAACTCGTCGACGGCCGCTCGGTCAGAGATGTGCTCAAGACCCAGGGCCCTCTCCTCCCTCGGCGGGCCGTCGAGATCGCCTCTGAGGTCGCTGCGGCACTGTCGGTTGCTCACCGCGCCGGGGTCGTGCACCGTGACATCAAGCCGGGCAACATCATGCTCACGAAGGACGGGACCGTGAAGGTGACCGACTTCGGCATCGCGAGAGCCTGGGACGACTCGTCGGAGCTGACCCGAACCGGAGCAGTGATCGGCACCGCCACCTACTTCTCTCCGGAGCAGGCCCAGGGCGTACCTGCGGACGAACGATCCGACGTCTACTCGCTCGGGGTCGTTCTCTACGAGATGCTGACGGGGCATCCTCCCTTCTCAGGAGACTCACCCGTCTCGGTCGCGTACCAGCACGTGTCGACCGCTGTACCCGCCCCGTCGGCAGACAGTCCCGACGTCACCGCCGACCTCGACCGAATCGTGCTCCACGCCCTCGACAAGAACCCGAGCACCCGATACCAGTCGGCGGAAGACATCCGCAAGGACCTCCTGCTGTACCTGAAGGGCGAAACACCTGTCGGCGTCTCACCCGACGCCCCGACGCAGATGATGACGTCCGTGCCACCGGCCACGTCGGCACCCGACGACATCTACCGGCAGGTGCAGCAGGAGCGGGTTCAGGGCAGCCAGCTGCCCTTCATCATCACCGCGTTCGCGCTGCTCGTCGCCCTCGGAACAGGGGTCTTCTTCCTCCTCAGACAGCTTCCGTCCACCCAAGCGGAACCAACGAAGACCACCGTCCCAGACGTTGCGGGCCAATCCGTGAGGGACGCCATGCTCGCCATCCAGAACGCCGGATTCCGCGCCTACCCGAAGAACGAGCAGAGCGACACGGTCCCCGAACAGACGGTCATCGGCACCGATCCTGCGGCATTCACCGAACTCGACCCCAGCACGCAGGTTGCCGTGCTCGTGTCGGTAGGTCCGACGGCATACCCCATTCCGACACTCGAGGGACAGACGGAGGAAACGGCGAAGAGCCTCATCACCGAGCAGCAGTTCGAGGTCGGTGAGATCGAGCGCGTCCCTGACCCCACCATCCCCAAGGGTCAGGTCATCTCGCAGGATCCGAAAGCCGGAGAGAAGAATCCACCGGGAACCAAGGTGAACATCGTTGTGTCGACGGGACCCGAAACCGTCGCCATCCCCAGCGACCTCGCCGGGCGGTCCGAGGTCAATGTGACGTTCATCCTCGGTCAGCTCGGCCTCCTGTTTGAGAGCCAGCAGGAGTACTCAGATACGGTCGCTGAAGGTCTGGTCATCAGGACAGAACCTGCCGCCGGCACGATCGTCACGGTCGGTGACTCCGTCACGGTCTTCGTTTCCCAAGGACCTGAACCCGTCGAGGTTCCCGACCTGACGGGCATGACCGAGGATCAGGCTCGAACGGCGGTAACCCAGGTGGGATTGACACTTACCGTGAGCGCAGCGACGGTCGAGGTTCCTCCTGACCAGGACGGAAGAGTCGTCTCACAAACACCGGCACCGCTCGCCCTCGTGCCGCTGGGGAGGAGTGTCGAGGTCATCCTCGGCAAGGCTCCTCCACCGACAACGCTCCCCTCGACGACACCCTCCACAACGCCTTGAGTCGAACGACGGCGCTGCTCGACTGGTACGGACGCAATCGCAGAGACCTGCCGTGGAGACACACGCAGGATCCGTGGCGGATCCTCGTGAGCGAGATCATGCTCCAACAGACCCAGGCACGCAGGGTCGTCGAGCCATACGAACGGTTCATCGCCCGCTTCCCCACCCCGAGCTCGCTGGCCACTGCCTCCACGACAGATGTGCTGTCGTTCTGGATGGGGCTCGGATACAACACGAGAGCGCTCCGCCTCAAGGAGGCAGCCGGGATGATCCTCGAACGCGGCTGGCCTACCACTTCTGTGGAGATGCAGTCGCTTCCCGGCGTTGGACCGTACACGGCGGCTGCGGTTGCCTGTTTCGCGTTCGGTGAGCAGGTCGCTGCCGTCGACACCAACCTGCGTCGCGTCCTGAGCCGGTGGGTCGGACGCCCTCTGGAAGGTCCCGACCTCCTTCGGACGGCGCAGGAACTCGTCCCCGACGATGCTGCGATCGACTGGAACCAGGCGGTCATGGATCTCGGTGCGACGATCTGCCGGCCGTCGCCCGACTGCGAAGCGTGCCCCGTCGCCGACTGGTGCGAGGACCCCGGAATCTACGAGCCGCCCCGTCCCCAGGGACGTTTCGAAGGCTCGGTACGTCAGGCGCGGGGAGCGATCCTTCGGGCGTTGGTAGAGCACGACGCTGTTTCCATCGATCGGATGCGCGACTCGTTTCCCCTTGCCGACGACGCTATCGCCGCTCTGGTGGATGAACGGTTGATCGTGGAGCGTGACGGCATCCTCAGTCTGCCCTGACTCGAGAGCGAAGAAGTCGCCCTGCGGTCTCGTGACCTGCCAGCCCAGGCTCTCTTGGAAACCGAATGACGAATCGCTGAACACCTCTCCCACGGCCGGCGCAATGCGAGCCGCAAGGCACGAGGTATGGGCCGAACCGGCGCTCCTCTGAAGGACGCCGGATCAGTGCCCTAGAATGCCCGCCATGCCTAAGTCGAAGACCAGAAAGAAGAAGAAGGGCTCGAACTCACACGGGCCTGCCCAGCCGGCACCGAAACGCAAGCCTCCCTCACCGCGCTGGTATGTGATCACGATGTTCGCCGCGATGGGCGTCGGCGTCCTTCTCGTGATCTTCAACTACGTCTTCACGTTCTTCGGTGGATGGGGCCTGTGGGTTGGGCTCGCCGGTCTCGCCGGCGGCTTCCTCATGACGACGAACTACCGCTGAACTACACGCGTGTAGTTATCCCCTGAGTTACCCACACCCTGTGGATGACCCTCGCGCACATACCGTTCTTGCGCCAGAAAGCTGCACACTGTCGACCGTTCTCACGCAGAAGGCAGGGAATGGCTACGGGACGCGTTCGAGGATGGTCGCGTTAGCCATGCCGCCACCCTCGCACAGAGCCTGGAGTCCGTACCGGGCCTCGGACCGCTGCATCTCATGAACCAACGTGGTCATCAGCTTTGCCCCCGTGCAACCGAGCGGATGTCCCAAGGCGATCGCCCCTCCGTTCACATTGGTTCGTTCCCACAACGTGCCTGGGTCTTCGTCCATCTCGATCAGCCACGCGCCGATCACCGACGCGAACGCCTCATTGATCTCGAACCTGTCGATATCGGCAAGCTCCATGCCGGCACGTTCGAGAACCCGCTGCGTCGCGACCATGGGACCTTTCAGCATGGTGACGGGATCCACCCCGATGACATCAAAGGCGACGAACCTGGCCATCGGCTTCATGCCGATCTTCTCTGCGGTGTCCTCACCCATGATGAGCAGCGCCGCGGCACCATCGGAGATCTGAGAGGAGTTGCCTGCGGTGACCTTGCCGTCCACCTTGAATGCCGGCCGGAGGTGGGCGAGCTTCTCCATAGATGTGTCCCGTCGAATGCCCTCATCTGCGAGGACATCGACGCCGTCTGGACCGGCCGTCGGGACGATCTCCGATTTGAACCTTCCCTCATCGGTGGCCAGCGCCGCTCTACGGTGCGAATCGAGCGAGATCTCGTCGAGGCGTTCACGGCTGAGCTGCCACTCGTCTGCGATCATCTCAGCTGAGAGACCTTGCGGGACGAGGTCGTACCGCTCTGCGAGCTTCGGTCCAAACGGGTGCCCCGGTCCTTGCGAAGCTGTCACTCCCATCGGAATCCTGGTCATCGACTCGATTCCTGCTGCGATGGCGATGTCGTAGGCCCCTGCCATCACGCCCTGGGCCGCGAAGTGGGCAGCCTGCTGGCTCGACCCGCACTGGCGATCGACGCTGGTGCCGGGCACGGTTTCGGGGAACCCTGCGGCGAGGGCGGCGTTGCGGGCAACGTTTATGCCCTGTTCACCGGTCTGGGTGACACATCCCATGATCACGTCGTCGATCGACGCAGGGTCGAGCCCAGTTCGCCGCACGAGGGCGTCCAGCACGTGAGCGGCGAGGTCCACCGGGTGCCAGTCCCTCAGGAAACCGCCCCTTCTGCCCACCGGTGTCCGGACGGCATCAACGACGACGGCCTGGCGCATGTGTCCTCCTTGGACGGTTTGTGGAGATGAGCGGACTCGAACCGCCGACCCCCTGCGTGCAAGGCAGGTGCTCTT
>CAYLHS010000132.1:0-4279 GCA_964383535.1 uncultured Acidimicrobiia bacterium | reverse complement strand
GAGGTGATGGATCACGACCGCTGGACCTTGCCTGGAGGCTGGGCGGACGTGGGCGACACACCAGCACAGGCGATCGAGCGTGAGGTGTTGGAGGAGTCCGGATTCGAGACCCGTGCCGTCAAGCTGATAGCTGTGCACGACCGTCGCCTGCACGGCCACCTCCCACCGGAGTTCCACACCTACAAGCTGATCTTTCGGTGCGAGCTGGTCGGAGGCCGAGCGCAAACCAGCAGCGAAACGTCGGAGGTAGCGTTCTTTCGACAGGATGCCATTCCGAACGACCTTTCCCTCGCGCGTATCACCCGGTCGCAGATCGAACGGATCTTCGAGCACTACCTGGATCCAGACCTTCCCACTGCCTTCGACTAGCGACCGGTCTACGCTCGACTCATGCGAGATTGCACCATTGTCCGAGTGTTCACCCGCGGGGAAGAGGGCGGCAACAATCTCGGCGTGGTGACCGATCTGCGAGGGCTCGACACGGAGGGGATGCAGTGGATCGCCGCCGACCTCGGGTTCTCGGAGAGCACGTTCATCGAAGTGCAACCCGACGGGATACCCCTCGTGCGGATCTTCACACCGGAACTCGAGCTTCCGTTTGCCGGCCATCCGCTCGTGGGGTCGTGCCGTCGGTCAGGTGAAGGCATTTCGATTCGATCGGGAGACGCTGATCCCCGAGTTGGCGCAACACCCTGCCCTCTCCCTGAGACGGCTCGTTGCCGGCCTGCGGCAGCTTCAGGATGCACAGCGCGGGATCGTTCATCTCATGCACAAGACGGTGCTCGCTCAGGTTGCCGACCTGCTGTTGGAGGAGTTCAGACGGAACGACGGCAACGTTGAGCTATCCCAGTCGGCCATCGCAACCCTGCTCGGTTCGAGCAGGCAAACCGTGATCGAAGCGGTCGGTTCGCTGCGCGAGATGGGTGCCATCGAGACGGCCTATCGAAGGGTCGTCGTGGTCGACCGTACGATTCTCGCTAGGGTCGCTGCCGGCGATCGGGGCTAGCCCCCAGGGGATCAGAACTGTGCCGACTGCGTTGTGGATCTCGATGCCGTTGCTTGCGGGCGAAACGCACGGCACCGTTCAGATCCATGGAGTCGGCTCGCTCACGGATGGGAACGAAGGCGGTCCCGAGACGTTGTGACACTGCTTCCAGCTTCGGTGCCGCGAACGCCTTGTAGGGGCTGTCGTCACGGTCGCAGAACGACAGCAGAAGTGAGGCGTCGTCATCTCTCCCTGCCGCCGCCCAAGCCCGTCCGATGCCGGTGAGCGCGTAGAACGTCGCCTCGCGCATGCCGGCTCGTTCAGCCATGTCGAGTGCTTCATACAGTCGTTCGAGGGCAGAGTCGATTCGGCCGAGTTCGATCTCAGGAAGTGCTGCGCGACACCTGGAGATCACCGTCCCCCATCGGTGGTTGACCGACTCGAAGTGCTCCAGGCCCTCGAGTGCGTAGCGGATGGACAACTCGTAGTCGCCTTGGCTGAACCACGTCCAACTCAGCCGGCTGAGCGCGTAGCCCTGGCCGCTCGGATCGTTGAACTTGACGAAGACGTCCTGTGCCTGCCCGTGGTAGTCGGCGGCCGCGAGGTGGTCTCCCGCTTCGTCTGCCGCGACACCGAGCTTGGACAGCAGGTAGGCGCGTCCCAGTTGGTGGCCGTTGGTCTGGAGTCTCTCGTCCGCCGCAGCGAAGATCGCCTGGCCACCTTCGATGTCTCCGTCGAGAATCTTCGCCCAGCCATGCCAGGCAGGCAGGATCGCGTCCAGGAGGTTGTCTCGCTTCACGTCGAGCGATTCGGCTCCATCGAACCACTCCAATGCGCCGGCGATATCACCGGCGATGCACGCCGCCGTGCCGAGCAGCGTGAGGCACCCGACCAGCGCACGGCCACCGACCTTCTCACAGGCCGGGAGTAGAAGGCGCAACTCCTCTTCGATCGGGGCCGGCTCCGAGAAGTTGAGGAGGAACTGAAATTCGTAGAGCTTGGCGTAGAGATACGCGGCGTCGTCGAGTGGCTTGGCGACGGCAGAACGATCCGCACGGATCTGCGCGAGACGGGCGAACACATCGGCACCGTCGGTCCAAGAGTACAGAAACAGGAAGAACATCAGGGCGTCGACGATTGGTAGGCACTCGTCCGTGTCGCTATGTCTGTGGAACCACTCGGCGGCGGAGCGAACGTGGTCCCATTCGGCCGCGACCTCGTCCCGAACCGCCACCTGATTCGAGGAGCCTTCCAGCTCTGGGGACCGAGCAATGAGGAATTCTGCGTAGTGACGTGCGTGCTGCTCCTCCAGGGCTGCGCGCTGTCCCCCGAGCTTGGCGAGGGCGAAGTCCCGCACTAGGGGATGAAGGTCGAATCGATCGACGCCACTCCGCTGAATCAGCGACTTTCTCAGGAGATCGAAGAGGACCGGGAGGGTGGTACCCGCCACTGTAGAAGCAGCTTCGCGTGTGAATGATGAAGGGAACACACCGAGGCTCGCCAGGGCCTCCTTGCCTTGGTCTTCGAGCAGGTTCCACGAGTAGTCGAACACGGCCCGAAGACTGCGGTGCCGCTCGGGGACATCTCTGGCAGTCGCCTCCAGGAAGCCGACGTTCCTCGAGATCTCGGTGGCGATCTCGCCTAGCGAGAGCATCGGGGTCCACGCCGCCGCCAGCTCGATCCCCAGCGGGAGGCCGCCCACCAGGCTACATACACGGCCGATGTCGGGATCGTTCTCGTCGAGTGTGGCACCGGCCTGGCGGGAGCGATCGATGAGCAACGCTGCGGCATCCTGATCGTCTGGCGAGAGACCTTCGACCTCGTGGATCCACTCGCTCTGGAGTCCGAGGCGTTCTCTGCTCGTGACGATCACGGTGGTGTTCGGTGCCTCGGTTACGAGCTCCTGGACGAAGCCGGCGTCGTCGAGGAGGTGCTCGAAGTTGTCGAGCACGAGCACCATCGGGTGCATGGCGAGTCGGTCGAGTACCTGCCGCTTCTCGGTGAACCACGCCGAAAGCAGGTGGAAGTCGATTGTGAAGTCGAGACTGTCTGCGATCGTCTTGACCATGCCATCCACCGTGGAGACAGGCACCAAAGAAACGAAGTGGGCAACCACCTGGCGCTCCTCGGCGCATCGACGGGCAACTTCGACGGCGAGCCGGGTCTTACCCGCACCGCCGTGGCCCACGAGGGTGACGATGTGGTGCTTGGGGTCGTTCACGGACCCGGCGAGCGACTCGATCTCTGATGCCCTTCCTATGAAGGGTGTTGTGAACTCGGGCAGAGTGGCCGTCGTCGTAGTCAGCGTACGAAGTGGAGGAAACGAGGACGGTAGGCCTGGAATCACCACCTGGTGGATGCGTTCAGGTGTGGTCAAGCCTTTCAGAAGATGCGTGCCCAGTGGCTCCGTTGTGAGGCCGTCGGGAAGCGACCGAGCGACGAGTGCATGTGTCGTGTCTGAGAGAAGCACTTGTCCGCCATGCGCTGCGGCTTCGATCCTGGCCACACGGTTGACTTCCGAACCGTGATAGTCGTCGTCGCTGGGCTGGATCGTGGCCGTGTGCAGCGCCATGCGCACCCCAAGAGCCCCCACCACCGAAGGCCAGTCCGCCGTGCTCAGTGACATCGCCGCCGCAGTTGCGGCCGAGACCGCCGCGAGGGGCGAATCGAACGCCGCGAATATGCCGTCACCGGTGTTCTTGACAACGGTCCCGCCGTGATCTGCAACGGAACCGGCGACGAGATCGTCGTGGAGCGCGAGAGCGCGGCGCATATCGTCCGGGAACGCATCCCACAACCGGGTGCTTTCCTCGATATCGGTGAATAGAAACGTGACCGTCCCACTCGGCAGGGTCATCGCCAGCGGCCTTCCGAAGATACGCGCAGCCTAATAGGAGGGACTGCACTGCGAAGTGCAGAAGTTGGTTATGTGAGACAGGTCGTGTGGCGGTGAAACCGTCCCCAGCAGTGGTTTTCGCGACCAGACCTCTGGGAAGCAGCGCGTCGAGCCGATCGACGACTCTGCCGAGTCGGTCCATCGCTTCTCGCTCGGTGGCGGACAACTCCGGGTTGTCGCTGCCGTAGAAAGGGAGAACGGCCACGACGCGACGCTACCGCGATTGCCGAGCCGTCGGTTCGTACGGTTGGGTGATGGCGGGCGGGTTGTCGGGGTCATCCAGCGCTGTTTGGACGTTGGCGAGCCACACCGCGTACAGTCGTGACCATGAGTGAGCTGCCGTCAGGCACCGTCACGTTCCTGATGTCGGACATCGAGGGAAGTACCCGCCGCTGGGC
>CAYLHS010000131.1:2352-4322 GCA_964383535.1 uncultured Acidimicrobiia bacterium | reverse complement strand
ACGCGTCACCGTGCGTCTTCAGATACGACCAGCGGTTGTCCAGATCCAGCGACAGACTCGCTATTGGCTTCATGGTTCGCTCCCCGACAGTTCCCTGACTGCACGATCGACCAGTTCGATGGTCTCGTTGACGTTGAGCGTGCCGTTGACGATCTGGCTCGAATTGACGACGTGGACGCCCGGAACCGACGTTGTCATCGATGGAACACGCTCCGAATACCCAATCGTTGGCACCGGGAACACCCGCCTGATTCGAGACACCTGAAACGCAGTGACGTCCTGATCTGCGATGTGCGGGTACATGCGCTGCAGGGCGGCAACGAACTCCGTTCGTAGCTCTTCGTCGGGCACGTCGAATAGCTGGTCGTCGGGAGCAACGTACGCGGGTAGGTACACGAGGGTCCTGCCCTCGAACTGGCTGCGATCGACCAGTGCCGACATCTCGATCACACCTGTGAAGGGGAACGGATCGGTGATATACGTCAGGTAGTAGCCCCCGAGCGGCTGCTCTATCAGCAATGACGCGCAGACGATCCCCTGGTACTCGATCCCTTCGAGGATCGCGCGCTCTCGCGAATCGAGCCCTCCAATGATTCGCGCGGCGATTGGCGCATTGGACGTCACCACAACATGGTCGAACGGCTGGTCCTCCGCGCCCTCGATCTCGATGACGGGTCCTGATGGAGTGCCAACCACCCGTCTGACGGGGCTCGCCACCCGGATGGTCACTCCCTCCTTTTCGAGTGTGCTCACGAGCGCACCGAGGACCCGCGCGTAGCCACCTGAGACATACCCGAACCGCTCCTTACCCAACCCCGATCGGCGCGCTCTGTAGAGACGCTGGATCGTTGCCCAGATGAACGAGGCGGACGTCTCTCGATAGCTCTCACCGAGCTTCGACCGAAGAAGCGGCAGCCAGAAGCGCTCGAATGTGCTCCGTCCCGACCACCGCCGCAGCCACTGCTCGACCGGCATCTGCTCCAGGCGGCGCCAATCGCGGATCTTCGATCCGACCCAGATGGTCAGACCGAGGCGGAACGTATCGAGAAGATTCAGAGACGGCAGCTTCAGCAGTTCCAGCACGTTCGATACCGACCTCAGGTGGCCCTGCACGAAGATCCCGGTGCGGGTTTCCACCCATCTGACCTCGTCTGCGAGGCCAACCCGGCTCAGCAACTCGAGAAGTGCCGTGTCCGACAGGAGAGTGACGTGATAGTGCCGATCCCACACGATGCCGTCGAGCTGCCACGTCGAGGCGAGACCTCCCACCTGTGGAGCCGCTTCGAACACGGTGACCTGGTGACCGTTCTCCGCCAGGCGCAATGCCATGGTGAGCCCGAGCATTCCGCCGCCGACGATTCCCCAGGACTCACCGCCCATCAGACATCACCCTCACGAGGGCGGGTTCAGCTCGACGACTTCCCCGCTCCTGATGGAGTACCGCAGCCCACACTCCGGACAGACGACCTCCTCTGCGTCCTCGATGACGCCACCATGGTGCCGCGCCACCGGCTCCCCACAGCGGCAGACCACGGCTATCGAACGCGCTGGGTTGCCGACGACCAGGTGAAAAGCCGGAACGGTCCGCAACACGACCGATCCCATCCCCACCATGGCGAACGGCCCGATCTCGAGTCCGCTACCGATGACGGCAGTGGCCCCGATCGTCGCTCCTCGTCGAACGAGCGTCGGTTGGGTGTGCTCGTCCGGTTCGGAAGTCCGCAAGTGCCGCAATGATGGATCGGTCGCGCGGGGGTACCTGTCGTTGGTGAAGGTCACCCCCGCGCTCACCATGACACCGTCCTCGATCGTGACGCCATTGCAGATATAGACAGCGGAGTTGATCTTGACTCGATCACCTACTTCCACGCCGTAGGCGAGATAGCTCTTCCCGCCAACGATGCAGTCGCTTCCGATCGTCGAGGGGCCCCTGACATGTACGTGATCCCATATCGAGGTTCCCGGTCCGA
>CAYLHS010000131.1:0-2252 GCA_964383535.1 uncultured Acidimicrobiia bacterium | reverse complement strand
CCGAACGGGATCCAGTTCGGACTGGACACCTGACGGTACTTCGACTCCTTCCACCCGATCCTGATCGTGCCCTCGGAGCCGTAGATGTCGATGTAGTTGTCGCGTTCCTTGTCGACACTCCAGGACAGGTCGATCGTCGCCCGAGCACCTCCCGCGCTTCGCAGGAACACCTGGACGGTGTCCTCGACCTTCACCGTCTGCACACGCTTGCCCTCGGCCGCCATCACGGCAGAGATCGGACCGAGAAACAGGCGTGCGATGTCGACAGAGTGGGTCCCGTTGTCGATCAGCACTCCCCCGCCACTGACTCCCGGCTGCGCATTCCATCGACTGGCCATATCCACCCTCGACGCGAAGCTGTTCTCGAACAGGATGATCTCGCCCAGAATGCCCGATGCCACGATGCTCTTCGCGCGGACTACGTCGTCCACGTACCGGAACTTCGACGCCATGGTGAGCAGGGCACCCGACGCGTTCGCCGCGTCCACCATCTTCATGGCCTCGTCGATCGACGTCGCCAGCGGCTTCTCGCTCATCACATGAACGCCGCTGCCGAGGAAGTCGACTGCGATCGAGGGATGCGACGCGGGCGGAGTGCACACCAACACCGCTTCGGCCGAGTCGATCAGCGCCTCATGCGATGTGAGTGCAGGGCATCCGAGCTGCCCTGCCAGCGCGGATCCGGCGTCACTGCGAACATCGACGACGCCGACGACATCCACCAGCTCGGTGGTCTGGAGTGCTTGTGCGTACGCCTGGGCGATCCGACCCGCGCCAACCACGCCAAGCCTGACCGGCTTCATCGCTTGCCTCCCATCAACCCGTTCGCCGCCTCGGCGATGCACTCTGCGAGATACCGGACGTGGCGCTCCTCGTAGCGCTCGTTCCATGGCAGCACCAAGAAATGGGCCAGCGCGGCGTACGCGCCCGGATATCGCTCAACCGAGTAGTCGACGGCCTCAGGTCGCGCGAGTGTGAACGGAAACCGGCTCTCACCGAACGTGCGCTGATCTCTGAACACGGCACATTCGAACGCCGGCTTCTTGATGTACCGAGGCGCGGACGCCACGTCGTACTCGCGTAGTGCCTGCCCGAAGGCCGGCGCGCCGCCGGAGATCACGTCGTCGTCGATCCGGAGGCAGTACCGCCAGTAGCTGTGCACGTTCGTCGCATCGGCGACCGGCGCAGCCACACCCGGCACATCCTCAATCAGCTTCGTGAGGAGCTCTGCGTTGGCGATCCTCTTCTCGACTCCGTCCTCGAGCTTCCGGACCTGCGCAAGCGCGACCGCACCCTGCAGCTCGGACATGCGGTAGTTCAGCGCGAGGAACGTGTGATCTGATGCAGGATTGCCGTAGTCCCACGCCTTGTTGATGAACTTGCGCATCCTGTCGGCGTAGGCGGGGTCGTCCGTGACGACGATGCCACCTTCGCCCGTCGTTGCGTGCTTGCCTTGCTGGAAGCTGAAACAGCCAATCTCTCCAATAGCCCCGACGGGCCGACCCTCGACGCGTGCAAGAAACGCCTGGGCGCTGTCCTCGATGATCGGGATGCCTCTCTCTTTCGCCAGTGCGACGATCGGCTGCATGCGGCACGGGTTGCCGAAGAGGTGGGTGACGATGATCGCGCGGGTCCGATCGCTGATCCTGTCTTCGATGGTCCCGGCCGTGACATTGCCGGTCAGCGGATCCACATCGGCGAACACCGGAATCGCTCCCTGATACACGATCGGGGCGAGCGCACCCATGTCTGTGATAGGTGTGGTGATGATCTCGTCGCCCGGCTCGGGATCGATCGCTGCAACCGCGGTGTGGATGGCCGCTGTGCCCGACGAGCAGGCGTAGGCAAACGCCACGCCTAGGGTCTCGGCCCAACTCCGCTCGAGCTCTTTGACAAACGTCCCCTTGGTCGGGGTGAGCGTTCCGCTCGAGATCGCTTCGCCCAGCAGCGCGATCTCGTCATCGCCGAGCGTTCTGCCCGTTGCGTTCTGGTCCGATGGCAGGGAAAGGTGTTCGAGCGCCGTCATGACCTCCCCCTTCCCCAGATCTCGTGGTTCGAACACTCACCGTGTCCGCACGATAGATACATGGCGCCTCCCATGGTGACTCCCCATCCTTGTTCCTTGACCGGCACCTGGCGCGGTCCCCGCCGCGGAGAGTAGCGACTGCGCGTTACCGGAACAAGGGGCTATTTGGGATGCCACCACCGTACCCACTCCGCGAATGCTGGGTCTGGACAACCGACCAGTCGCC
>CAYLHS010000130.1:0-4388 GCA_964383535.1 uncultured Acidimicrobiia bacterium | reverse complement strand
GAAGAATGAACCGAGAGATGCGCCGGCTTCAGAACCGTGAAGACCGGCGACTGAAGCAGAAGAAACAGCAGCAACAGCAGCGGAGGCGCCGCCCGGCCAAGGGTGGCGACCGGGTGCCGCTGATGCAGCGCTTGCGGCGGTTCCTGCGAGAGGTACGCGCCGAGCTGAAGCGCGTGTCGTGGCCGACGCGGGAGCAGCTCGTCGCGTTCACCGCCGTCACGTTGATCACGTCGACGGTGCTCACACTCTTCATCTTCGGGCTGGACATCTTCTTCAAGGACGGGCTGTTGTTCTTCCTGGGGGGCTCATGACCGAGATCGTCGAAGAGCGACCTGTCAGCCCCTACGACCTGCCGGGGGACTGGTATGTCGTCCACTCCTATTCGGGGTATGAGAACAAGGTCAAGGCGAATCTCGAGTCGCGCGCTCGCTCGATGCACATCGAGGATCGCATCTTCGAAGTCGTCATCCCGATGGAGGATGTCGTCGAGTTCAAGGCGGGACGCAAGGTCACCGTTCCGAAGAAGGTGTTCCCCGGCTACCTGCTCGTTCGCATGTACTTGGACGATGCGTCGTGGTACGCGGTTCGAAACACGCCAGGCGTGACTGGATTCGTCGGCTCAGGTGTGAAGCCAACGCCATTGTCCCGCCGTGAGGTCGAACGGTTCCTCGGCGTCCAGGAGGTCGAGGCCAAGAAGAAGGCCCCTCGGTTCAAGCCGGCATGGGAGGTCGGGGAGACCGTGCGGGTGGTCACCGGGCCGTTCGCGGACTTCAACGGCGTCATCGAGGACATGGACATCGATCAGCAGAAAGTCACCGTTCTGGTCAACATCTTTGGCCGGGACACCCCCGTCGAACTCGGGTTCGGCGACATCCAAAAGCAGTAGCAGATCAGAGGACACGGAAATGGCACGTAAGAAACTGGCGGCAATCCTGAAGCTGCAGATTCCCGCAGGTCAGGCGACTCCCGCGCCGCCGGTGGGTCCGGCGCTTGGGCAGCACGGCGTCAACATCATGGACTTCGTGCGGGCCTACAACGCAGAGACCGAGAGCCAGACAGGCACGATCATTCCTGTCGAGATCTCGATCTATGAGGACCGGACCTTCACCTTCGTTACGAAGACGCCCCCTGCCGCCGTCCTTCTGCGGCAGGCCGCTCGTGTCGTGAAGGGATCCTCGACGCCTCACACCGAGAAGGTCGGATCGGTCACCCGGAACCAGGTGCGACAGATCGCCGAGACGAAGATGCCCGACCTGAACGCGGTGGACATCGAAGGAGCCATGAGGATCATCGAAGGCACGGCCCGCTCGATGGGAATCATCGTCGAGGCCTGAGCGAGGCCTCTGAGAACTGACAACCGATACCGCAAACGGCGACGCGCAGCGTCGCCGCTGCTGGGAGGCTCGAAAGGGCCGTTTGGACCACGGAGGTACACAATGCCGAAGCACGGCAAGCACTACGCGCAGGCGCTACTGCGATACGATCAGCACACTGCCTATACGCCTGATGAGGCCATCGAGCTGGTGAGGATGTTCTCCTACGCCAAATTCGATGAAACCGTCGAAGCCGCGTTCCGACTGGGAATCGACCCACGCAAAGCGGACCAGCTCCTGCGCGGCACCGTTGCGCTTCCGCACGGCACCGGCAAGACGGTCCGTGTCGCCGTGTTCGCCGATGGCGACAAGCTACGCGAGGCGGAGGCCGCCGGCGCCGACCTCGTCGGAGGCAAGGAGCTCGCTGACGAGATCCAAGGTGGACGCGCGCTCGATTTCGACATCGCCATTGCGACTCCGTCGATGATGTCGGAAGTCGGCAAACTCGGCCGGATTCTCGGGCCACGTGGCCTCATGCCGAACCCCAAGGCGGGCACGGTGACGGTCGATGTCGAGAAGGCGGTCAGTGACTTCAAGGGCGGCAAGATCGAGTATCGCAACGATCGCTACGGGAATGTTCATGCGCCCATCGGCAAGGTGTCGTTCGATACTCGCCTCCTCGTCGAGAACCTCGCCGCATTGACGTCTGAGATCGTGCGGTCAAGACCCGCATCGGCAAAGGGCAGGTTCGTGCGCAACATCAGCGTGTCCTCGACGATGGGGCCTGGTGTCAAGGTCGATGTGGGGTCGATCGACGATCTGATCGCGCTTTCCCACTGACGGGATGGGGCGGTTTCCTCCGATCGAGCCCTACGATTCCGGCATCTTGGATGTGGGGGACGGCCAGAGGATCTACTGGGAGGCGTGCGGCAATCCGAGTGGCAAGCCGGCCCTATTTCTGCATGGGGGTCCTGGATCCGGCTGCACGCCGAATCAACGGCGCCTCTTCGATCCAGATCTCTACAACGTGATCCTCTTTGACCAGCGTGGATCGGGGAGGAGCCGGCCGCTCGCTGAGGAGCCGGCTGCGGATCTGGGTGTCAACACCACCGCCCACCTCATTGCCGACATCGAGAGACTGCGCCAGCATCGAAGCTTCGACCGGTGGGTGGTGCTCGGCATCTCCTGGGGCTCGACCCTTGCGCTCGCCTACGCGCAGGCGCACCCTGGGCGCGTCGAAGCCCTGGTACTCGCCGCCGTGACGACCACGTCGGCGCGTGAGGTGGCGTGGATAACCGAGGATGTCGGCAGGATCTTCCCTCGCGAGTGGGACCGCTTCGCGTCTGCCGTACCCGAGTCGCTCCGTCACCTCCGATTGGTCGATGCCTATGCGGAGATGTTGGGCGATCCGGATCCGGCCGTTCGCGAGCGGGCCGCAGCCGAGTGGTGCCGTTGGGAGGATGCGCATGTCTCGCTGACACCCGGCCACCAGCCCAGCCAGCGATATAACGACCCTGCATTCAGGTTGCGTTTCGCTCGGCTCGTCACCCACTACTGGCGGAACGCCGCCTTCCTGGAACCCGATCAGCTCATCCGCGACGCTCACCGACTAGACGGCATCTCCGGTGTCTTGATCCATGGCGTGCTGGACGTGAGCGGTCCGCTGATCACCCCATGGCGCCTGTCTCAGCGCTGGGCCACTTCCAGGCTGGAGGTGCTCGATGATATGGGGCACGGCGGTGGTGATACGTGGGAGCGTACGGTCATCGAGGCGTTGACTCAGTTCGCATGAAGTCGGGGCCTCCGAACGGAGGGGCGTCGGCTCCATGCGGGGAGCCCGGGCTGCGGCGATGGGCGGCCGCGCTCCCGATGCCTCTCAACGGCGGTGCAGGGTAGGGGCTGCACTACCACCGGAGCGACCCCGGGTTGCCCTTGGTCCACGCCCTTTAGTGCGGTGCACCCGAACGGAGACCCCGAACCTATGCAGAGTGTCCCACACGTCGCGGGGGATGTCCAGGGGGCAAGAGCGGGCTGCGCCCGGGGGTGCTAAGTCTCCAGTCGTCAGTTCTCAGCAGGAGCGCTGCCACCGTCTCCTCCCCCAGCGAGCGAAGCGAGTGTTGGGGGACGTGTTGGAGGCGAAGCCGAGGCCGGGCGGTTCCACCAACGTAGGTCTTGCGGGGACCGTTCTACCCAGAACCCGGAACTCACGACTCGCCCCGCACGGTGGCAGGCAGAGCCCGCGGCCGTGCTATCGTGCCGTCCACAACTCCAACCCCTGACCGAAGACCGCCGGCACCTCAGAGTTCAAACGGGACGATTCCCGGCCTGCGTAGGGCTCACTCCTGTGGCTCCCGTCGTCTTCGGCGAGGAGCCTTACTCATGAAGGAGGAGCTATGCCACGACCTGAGAAGGTCCAGGCAGTTGAAGAGATCAGACGGCGGCTGAGCGAGGCGAAGGCGACGTTCGTCACCGAGTATCGCGGGCTGACCGTTGCCGAACAGCAGAGCCTGCGGGCCGAGTTGCGCAAAGCCGACGGCGACTACAAGGTCGTCAAGATGTCGCTTGCCCGCTTGGCTGCCGACGCGGAGGGCCTCGAGGCGCTTCACGATGTGCTTGCCGGTCCGACGGCGCTCGCGTTTGCGGCGACCGATGCGGTGACGGTGGCCAAAGCGCTTCGCGATTTTGCCAAGGAGCACGAGCGACTGATCGTCAAGGCTGGCGTGCTGGCCGGAGAGGTACTGGCGCCCGAGAAGGTTGCGCAGCTCGCCGACATCGAGCCGCGCGACGTGCTGCTCGGCCGCATCGCGGGCGGGTTCCAGGCACCACTGGTAAAACTCGCCGGCTTGCTGCAAGCGCTCCCGCGCAACGCCGCGTCGATGTTCTCGCTACTGCTTGAGAAGAAGGAAGCGGAACTGACGGTGAACGCGGAGGACGAGGCCCCTCCCGCTCGAGAGCCGGAGCCGGCAGCCGAGCCGGATGCAGAGGTCGAACCCGAGCCCGAGGCGGAAGCCCCGGCATTGGAGGAAGAGCCGGCCGTCGAGGTGGAGGTCGCAGCCGACGAGTCTGAGGTGGAGG
>CAYLHS010000129.1:0-4465 GCA_964383535.1 uncultured Acidimicrobiia bacterium | reverse complement strand
CCCCGACGCAAGGTCGTTTCGTTCGAGGAGGACTTCGAACGAGGGGAGTGATCACCGTGCCGGGGGAGTGATCACCCTGCACGCCTACCCTTGAGGCATGCCCGAGCTGCCCGACATCGAGGTGTATCTCCACGCCTTGCAGAGGCGAATCGTCGGCGAACCGCTCGAGCATGTCTCGATCACGTCACCATCGCTCTTGAGAACCTACGACCCGCCGATCTCCGCGCTGGAGGGAAGGCGGGTCGTTTCCGTTGGTCGTGTGGGCAAGCGCATCGTGTGGGAGATGGAGGCCGGTCTGTTCGTCGCGATCCATCTCATGGTGTCGGGCCGACTCCAGTGGCGAACGGGTGGTACCGCTCGTGGGCTTGCGTCGTTCCGGTTCCCGAACGGAACGCTGGTACTCACGGAGGCGTCGAAGACGAAGCGTGCGTCGCTACACGTCTTACGCGATGGAGTGGACGACTTGGATCGAGGGGGGATCGACCCGTTGTCGGCATCCGTCGAGGAGTTCGGCAGCGTACTTGCCGGGGAGAGCAGGACGCTCAAGCGAGCCTTGACCGACCCGTCGTGGTTCAGCGGGATCGGCAACGCCTACTCGGACGAGATCCTGCATCGAGCCGGCCTGTCACCGTTGCAGCGAACTGCGCGCCTGACTGCCGAGGAGATACAACGCCTACATGATGCCACCGGTGCGATTCTCTCCGAATGGACGACACGTCTGCGCGATCAGACAGGGGATAAGTGGCCCACGAAGGTCACGGCATTTCATGCGGAGATGGCGGTGCACGGCAAGTTCGGAGATCCTTGCCCGGTGTGTGGATCTCCCGTGCAGCGGATCGTGTACGCAGACAACGAGACGGACTACTGCGCGACCTGTCAGACGGGTGGGCGCCTCCTCGCCGACCGGGCAAGGTCCCGGTTCCTCAAGGATGCGAGACCTCGGCGCGTAGAGGATCTCTGACACGCTCCTATCATCGGTGCTTGTGGCACGCCCGTCGTCAGACCAGTTGTACGCAGACGTTCCCGAGTACGGATCGCTTGCCCGGTTCCGAGCAGAACGGAAGCTGCGCGGCCTTCGCGTCGACGACGACGTGTGGTGGTATGTGTCGTTCGGTTCGGGTGAGAGGACACTCGTATTCCTGCACGGAATGGCGGGAGCCTACGACATCTGGTGGCAGCAGCTCGAGTCGTTCGCGGACCGATTCAGGGTGGTGTCGTTCACCTATCCGGCCACTCCCACCTTGGCGGGGCTCCGCAGAGGGATCATGGCGGTGCTCGACGCCGAGGAGGTTGGTCGTTTCTCGGTGGTCGGCTCCTCACTGGGAGGCTATCTGGCCCAGTACATGGTGTCGGCCGACGATGGACGAATCGATCGTGCCGTGTTCGGGAACACGTTTCCACCGAACGACCTGATCGAGGCCCGGAACGGGAGAACGGCGGCGATCGGCAGGCTGCTCCCGGAACGGGTCGTCATGTACGGATTCCGCCGCAACGTGGTCACGTCGGTGATTCCGGCGTCCGGCGGGTCGGCTCTGCTTCGCGCATACCTGTTCGAGCAGTCCTACGGGCAGATGTCAAAGGCCCAGTTCCTCGCCAGATACCGGTGTGTCGTCGATCCATTCGATCCTCGCGAGCTGTCGATACCGCACCTGATCATCGAGTCGGACAATGATCCGCTCGTCTCGAGAGACCTGCGGGAGATGCTGCGCCGAACCTATCCGAACGCGACAGCACACACATTCCATGACGCCGGCCATTTCACGTACCTCAACGAGCCGGGTCCGTACACAGATGTGCTCAGAGCGTTCTTGGAAGGAAGGTAGCGATGCAGTTCGGTATCTCGATGTTCCCGACCGATCGGGCGATCCAACCGGCGGAACTGGCCCGCGAGGTCGAAGCTCGGGGGTTCGAGTCGCTCTGGTTCCCTGAGCACAGCCACATTCCCGTGAGCCGGCGGACACCGTGGGGAGGGGTGAGGAACGCCAGCCCACTCCCGGAGTACTACTCGAGAACCCTTGATCAATTCGTCGCCCTCACCGTCGCGGCGACGGCAACGGCCACGCTGAAGCTCGGCACGGGGATCACTCTCGTCGCGCAGAGGGATCCGATCTGGTTGGCCAAGCAGGTCGCGTCGCTCGACGTGATCTCCGGTGGGCGCGTGCTGTTCGGTGTCGGGTACGGGTGGAACAAAGAGGAGATGGCCGGCCACGGTGTCGCCTATGCGCAACGACGGGCAATGCTTCGGGAGTACGTGCTCGCGATGAAGGAGCTGTGGACCAAGGACGTCGCGTCGTTCGATGGCGAGCATGTTCGCTTCGAGCCGAGCTGGGCGTGGCCGAAGCCCGTCCAACAGCCTCATCCAGCGATCATCCTCGGTGCAGCGGCGGGGCCCCGCACGATTGGGGACATCATCGAGTTCTGCGATGGCTGGATGCCGATCAGTGGTCGTCACGATCTTCTGTCCAACATCGAGAAGCTCCAGGATGCCGCCGCCGCGGCGGGCAGAGCACCGATCGAGTTGAGCGTGAGCGGGGCCCGGATCGAACGGGAAGACATGGAGCGGTTCGCCGAGGCGGGCGTGTCCCGGGTGGTGATCGCGATTCCTCCGCGAACGGCCGATGACGTGCTCCCGCGGCTCGATCGGCTCGCTGGGCTGGTTCAGGAGTTCGGCTCGAAGGAGCCTTCGTAGGCCTCGATGTCGAGTTTCTGCATGTTGAGCATGGCCTGCATCGCACGTCGACCACCCTTCGCATCGGCGTTGCCGTCAAACGAGAGGGGGGGTGATCATGACGGCACGCCATCAGAGGAATGAGGGTGGGGGGTGTCGGCACCCGCCAATTGTGGAGAGCACCGGGCGCGAGGGGATGACCGGTGCTGTCGGCCGGGAGGTACTTCTACGGTTCTCTTGTTGGTGACCGCAGTCCACTGGCGGTTGGTCGCTGTCGGGGAGGATCCGGGCCACGGGGGGAGAGGAACCGTCGGCGCTGCGGGGGTGTGTCAGGGTCGATCCGGTAGCCCATCCCGTGGACGACGACGTGATGGTGGAACCAGCAGAGTGTCGTGAGGTTGACGGGGTCGGTGTGACCGCCTTCCGAGAAGGGGACGATGTGGTGCACTTCGAGTCGATGTCGGGACGTGCACCCGTCGGCGGCGCAGCTGCCGTCTCGATGGAGGATGGCCCGGCGGAGCGCAGGGGCGATTGTTCTCGTGCGCCGCCCTACTGCCAGAGGGGTGGTGCGTCGGGTGAGGATGGTTTCGATGCTGCCGTTGCAGAGGAGTTCTTCGAGGGCGCCTGGTCCGACGCTCTGTCCGGAGTCCAGGGTGACGCCGGTGACGGTTCCGGATGAGGTGTTGAGGTCGACGAAGACGCTGACGAGTGGTGTCGACGTGTCGGATCCGGCTGTGCCAGTGAGTGAATCCTGGGCGATGGAGGTGAGGGCGTCGGCCCTTCGCTGCCCGAGTGTCGGTCGGGTTCCCTCGGGAAGGGGAGGGAAGGAGTCCGCGCGTTCTCCGAGCGCCCGTTCGACAATGTGCCCGTCGGTTCCGGGGAGTTCACCCCACAGCCTCCACGACGATCTGTCGAGGTTCGGCTGCATTGCGACATACCGATCGACGAAGAGGGAGGCCTCACGGTCCCTGGAGAGACGGTGAGCTCTCGAGTGGACTCTGCGAAGTCCGGCGATGTCCAACCCTGCCAGGGTCCCGACTGGATCAGGGACACCGGCGGCCGCGAGGCGGGACAGCTCGACGGCTCTGTCGAACGTGACCTCTCCCGCGGCAAGGGCATCCTCGATCTTGGGATCTGCGGTGCGTGAGGTGCGGACAAGCGCCGAGGCGGTCTCGGGCGCGACATCGAGGCGACCGGTGGTCCACTCGACCATGCTCCGGCACCCGTCGGCGAGTGCGACTTGGCTCCGGTCAAGTTCGGCGAGGAGTGCCATCTGGCGTGCGCGCACCCGGCCGATGTGTCGCTCGAGTCCGACGAGCTCCTGTTCCATGCTGTCCGCTGTCTTCATGTCTGCAACGTATCAGATGGGTGTGACAGAAAACATGTGTTGGGGAAGCACTGTGATGCTTACGGTTGGAGAAGCGATCTGATCTCGGCGACGTGGTACGGGATGGACGTCGAGATGGTCGCCGGGTTCCCGGCGAATGAGGTGGAACCCGACCACGCACCGGCAGGTAGCTGGCGCCATCGATAGGTCCCGTTCCAGGCGGCGGTGAACGTGATCGTGTAGTCCCCTTTGCGTTCGTAGCGGTGGGTCGCGGCCGCCGACTGTGGGAGGTCGGCATCGGAGCCGGGAGTTGCGGCGGTCACGACGGTGCCGTCACCCATGTCCCATGTGAACGCCTCGAGCTCGGCCCAGGCCTCGACCTCCAGCCTGATCCCGGAACCGGGATCGTCGACGGTGAGCGTGAATGGTGGGATCTCGATACCCCCGTCGTACCAGAGCCAGGTGTCGAG
>CAYLHS010000128.1:0-4469 GCA_964383535.1 uncultured Acidimicrobiia bacterium | reverse complement strand
TGAAGGCAGCGCTCTCCCGCTGAGCTAATCGCCCGGAATGTGGGATCATAGCCACTCACCGCCAACGAAAGGCCCTTCACATGGATCAGCTCATCCAGCTCGTTGCCGACAAGACCGGACTCGGCGCGGATAAGGCAAAGGAAGCCGTCGACGCCGTTCTGTCGTTCATCAAGGAGAGGCTTCCCGAGCCGATCGCCGGACAGATCGACTCACTTCTCTCCGGCCAGGGAGCGGGTGACCTTCTCGAAAAGGGCAAAGAGATGCTCGGAGGTCTCTTCGGCGACAAGTGAACCGAAGAGAGTTCGAACGAGTCGTTGACGCGGCCCTCGACGAGATCCCCAGAGACATCCTCGCCCGGATCGACAACCTGGTGGTCGTCGTCGAGGACGCCCCGGCCCCCGACCAAGATCCCGACCTCCTCGGCCTCTATGAAGGTGTCCCCCTCGAAAAGCGCGGCGACTACTGGGGGACGCTCCCCGACCAGATCACCATCTTTCGTGAGCCTCACCTTGCCCTCGGATTCACGCAGGATCAGCTCCGCGCCGAGATTCGCCGAACCGTCCTGCACGAGATCGCGCATCATCTGGGCATCGACGACACCCGACTTCACGAACTCGGCTGGGGCTGACTACGAACGGCGGCGAGTCTGTGCGATGCCGGCCCGCCGCAGCACATCGGCCGACACGCCGATCTCCCTCCACGCCGAGTAGCTGATCCCTTTGCGTTCGGAGTAGCTCTTCGCCACTCCGATGAACCCCTCCTCCAGCTCGCCCAGGTTCGCGGATTCACTCATCGACGCGAGGGCGGCCTCCGTCTCGAGCCGCTGCTGCACGAGATCCACCCGTTTCAATGGATCCGACTCGGACCCTATCTTCGCATCTATACCCTCGAGCTTTCGCTCCAGAGATTCCCTCGTAACAGGTCGGCCCGGACGACGCTTCCCGAGTGCCACCAGGTACCCTTTGATCGCCCTGCTCTCACGCCTTCCTTGGGCGAGCGCAGCCTTGTGCTCATCGGACATCGGCATGGATTTCCTCCTTTGAACATCCCCGGTCATTGTGCCACATCTGACCGCTCGCCACCCGGTCCATATCTCCGAGCGGGCCACCTTCGACCGGGCCATTTGAACCGTATTCCTTAGTGCAGGACTCCCGGACATGCACGAATGAGCGTGCACAGGACACACCCAGGACTCGCGATCGACTGGACTCGACGGTTGCGCACATGCGCCACTATCCACCGTGCCGACCGATCGCACCACGTCGAGATGTTCATGGACCTCGACGATGTGGTCCCCCAACCTCGACATAGAAGCGAAGGCTGACTGGTGGGCGCTAGAGGATTTGAACCTCTGACCTCTTCCGCGTCAAGGAAGCGCTCTCCCCCTGAGCTAAGCGCCCGGAGCGGCGAGTATACCCCCACCGCCAGAGGCGACGACCGGAATCGAACCGGTGTACCGGGTTTTGCAGACCCGTGCCTAAACCACTCGGCCACGTCGCCGTGCGACTACACAAGTGGGGCGACCGGAGGCCGCCCCAACCGAGCGGAAGACGGGGCTCGAACCCGCGACCTCAACCTTGGCAAGGTTGCGCTCTACCAACTGAGCTACTTCCGCGTGGGCGGGTAGTGTAGCTGCTTCCATGCGGTCATCTACCGGTGGAACCGAACCCACCCGAGCCTCTCCGCGAGTCCGGCAGCGACTCCACCTCGAGGAAATCCGTCATCGACACGGGTACCACGACCAGCTGCGCGATCCGATCGCCACGGGCCAGCTGGACGGCATCCTGCCCATGGTTGATCAGGATCACCTTCAACTCACCCCTGTACCCGGCGTCCACCAGGCCAGGTCCATTCACCACACCGACACCGTCACGGACGGCGAGGCCGCTCCTCGGAACCACGAAGCCGGCGTGGCCCTCCGGAATGGCAACCGCGATACCCGTCGGAACGAGCGCCCGCTCACCCGGTTCCAGGCGCACATCGACGCGCGCATACAGGTCGAGGCCCGCGTCACCCGGATGCGATCGTCGAGGTGCGGGTAGTTCCCTATCGAGTCGTGTGAAGCTAGTCTGCATGGCGAGTAACGGGCTATGGCGGGCGGAGGCGCACAACGGAGCGTCGAGTGCCTAGTGCCTACTGTACAACGTGCCATAGCCAGGTTCCCCTCAGGCCGGACGGATCATGTCCGGAAGGTCACCCGGTAGTCCGGCGCAAGGGTGGCAAACACCGGGCCCCCACTACCAGCTGGCTCACGAGAATTGGGGCACCCACCTCGATCCGTCGCACGACCGCCCCGACTCACCGGGCGCCACGACCCATCCCAACGGTCAAGTCCCGACCGGTGCAGGATGCCCGTCCCGCGCCGACGCCTCAGACCCCCACGTCGCCTCCTTTGGAGGTTTCCCCGGCGCCGCCACCCGCAATTCGGTACGACTCGACCCTCACCGAGATGTTCGGCTTCGCCGAGGAACGGACGGTCGCCACGACAGCAACGGCCGTCCTTCCCGATCCGGAACCCATCGTGCCGCGACTTCGGGAATTCCGGCGGCCGACCGACACGGCAGGCGACACCACCACGCTGGTCACCCGACTCTGGGAAGCCACCGAAACCGCCCCCCTCATCGAGGACTGGAAGCCGGATCGTCTCGATCCGCTCGTCGTCTCCGGCCGCACGTTCCGTTGGTCGATCATCGTCGCGGCTGTCGCTCTCTTCATCGGCGGCATCGCCATCATCCAGGCGGTCCAAGACATGCCCGGCCGGGCAGCGGAAGACGCCCGAGCCACCTACCTTGCCGTGACGACCGACTATCAGGCGCTCTTCCCTGATATCGAACACGCGATCACTGTCATCGCGGATCCGGCAACGGACACAGCAACCTTGTCCGACGCCGCCGTCACCCTCTCGGCGTTCAACGATGGCGCTCGCACCCTCTTCGACGCTGCGGCGGAGCCCTTGCCCTCCATGCCCCCCCTCGTGTCACGAGCACAACTGGACGCACTCACACCTGTCAGACAGTCGATGGCGAGCGCTGCCGAGATCGGCCTCACGCTCGAGCGACGACTCGGCGACACACTCAGCTACCGACTCCTCTTCGAGAGGACCTTCCAGCTTCCGACGCTCCCGACAACGGCAACGCAAGACCAGCTGACCCAGCTCGGCGTCGCTCTCGGCATGACCGTCACCTCCACCAAGGATGCGATCGGCAACCTACCCGACGAGCCGTTCCTCTCAGACCACAAGATCGCCGCCTTCCAGCTCGCACAGCGCCTCGACGACTGGCAAGTGGAGTACCTCGAAGCCCTCAGAACTGGGGACTCGGCGTCCGCCGACTCACTGGCACAGGAGATCACACAACGCATCGACGCACTCGACGCCGGCATTGATGCCCCACTGGCAGCAATCGGCGAGTGGGCCCACACACAGCTCGCAACGCTCCAAACGCAGCTGACTGCCGGGGACGCTCCGGCCTAGGCATCCCCTCGACGCTGTAGCTCCGCCATCTCCCGCTCGAAGTCGCCGGTGCCCTCGAACTCCTTGTAGACGCTGGCGAAACGCAGATAGGCGACCTCGTCCACGGCAGCAAGCTGCTCCAGCACGGCCTTGCCGATATCGTCAGTTGTCACCAATCTCCCGTGCCCCTCCGCGTCGATCCTGACGGCACGCAGCATCTGCTCCCTGACCTTCTCGTCGACCGGTCGATCGGCCAATGCGTGGGCGAGACCCTTTCGCACTTTGTCGATCTCGAACGGCTCCAGACGGTCATCCCGCTTGCGGACGATCAATGGCACGTCGGCCCGCTCGTAGGTGGTGAATCGGAACCCACACGCCTCGCATACTCGTCGCCGGCGGATCGCCGATCCCGAGTCCACAGGACGGCTGTCGATCACCCGCGTTTCCTCGGACGCACAGAACGGACACAGCATGTTCTCCACAGGGTACCCGGACCGACCAACCTCAGCCGGCGGGGACGACGAGGATGTCTCCCGGGAAGATGATGGCCCCATCGAGATCGTTCAGTCGCCTGATCTCGGACACGGTCACCCGGATGTCGCCCCCGACCGGCGTCGCCGTCTGCGCGATGCCCCATAGGGTCTCTCCAGCAGCCACCTGATGCTGGGCGGTTTCGTGCACACGGTCCTGTGCCCCCACGGCGTTCGCGAGCAGGAGGAAGAAGACCACGATGGTCGTGAGGAGAACCGCAGCCCTTCGCAGGGTCTTGGTGTTCATCGTCATGTCCACTCCCTCCTGTACTCGCCGGTGCTCTCGACCGTGCCCCCACGCTACGAAACGGGTGTGACAGAAACCCGATCGAACGTGTGTTCGTAGGATAGGACGAACATACGTTCGGTGTCAAGGGCGAACATATGTTTGTCTGGGCATGCCCTGACCGCTAGGGTGGGAACGTACGTTCGAGGAGGAGCACATGGAGGACCTGACCGGCCGGCAACGGGAGATACTCGACTACATC
>CAYLHS010000127.1:0-4513 GCA_964383535.1 uncultured Acidimicrobiia bacterium | reverse complement strand
CCGGGTCGCCTACGACATCTCGTCGAAACCACCAGCAACCATCGAGTGGGAGTGACCTGAGCTTCGCTTCGCTCAGCTCGTGCCTCGTACTTCCTGTATCGCAACCGACGCGTGTGAGCCGGGTGGGGGGTACGGTCCGCCCCGCGGTCTCGCCGAGCGAGCAGGCCACGTTGGTGAGAACGGCCCCTCGTCCTCGACCTTCGGTCGAGTCCGCCTTCCCCAACACTCGCTCCGCTCGCGGGGGCGGATACAGGCGGGCGAAGCACGCACCTAGCCCTCAAGTCGGCTTCGCGTGCAGCCGATATCCCCATCGAGCGGGAAGAAGGTGCTGGAGTGGACCTGAGTGGCGACGCAGAGTTGCTTGCCATCTTCCGCGAGGAACTGATCTCGCGGACCGAGAACCTGATTGCGGGCGCGCACGACTTGGGTATGTCCGATGTCAGTCGCGATCGGGCGTCCGAACTGCTGCGCGATGGGCACACGATCAAGGGATCGGCGAGGATGATGGGCTTCGAAGCCCTCGCCGACGCGGGTGAGGCGCTCGAGACGGCATGGCGCTCGATCGTCGACGGCTCATCCGACGGTGACGTGGCCGACTTCGCATCACGCCTCGGCAACGTGGCAGCCCTGCTCCTGCCCACCATGGAGACGGACCCGATCGAAGGGATACCGAAGCTGAAGGCAGCAGTCGCGGCTTTGAAACCGAGCCCGAAGTCTGCACCGGAGCCACCCTCCGCGCCGATTGGCGAGACCGACCCACACCCCGACCTCGGTGGTCTCCTGTCCGCCGTAGAGCAGGGACTGATCGGATCGGCGACGCGCGTCGACACCAACAAGCTCTACCGCATGATCAACCGTGCGACGGAAGCACGGCTCGATGCAAACGCCCTGTCCGACGCAGTGCGCGCGCTGCGTCTCACTGCCGGGAACCCGAGGGAGGTCGCATCGCTGGCCGCGCGTTGGGAAGCTGCCGTCCAGGCCATGGACGAAGCAGTCCGGGACCTTCAGGACCGTGCGCTCGAGCTGGTCTCCGAAGAGTTCGCGGTCATCACCTCGACGTTCGGTCAGCTCGTGCACTACCTCGCCCGACGGACGGGCAAGGAGGTGCACATCGAACTGGGGGGTGGCGATGTGGAGGTCGACCGGCAGATCCTCCAACATCTGCGCGAGCCCTTGCGGCATCTCGTCGTCAACGCGGTCGACCACGGTATCGAACCCCCGGAAGAGCGCGAAAGCGCAGGCAAACCCTCGGCCGGCCGCATCGTCGTTCGTGCGGCGGACATGGATGGTCAGTTGCGGATCTCGGTCGAGGATGATGGGCGCGGCATCGATTGGGACACCGTGCGGGCTGTCGCCACCGAAAAGGGCTTGGATACGGGACCGCCTGGCTCCGACGTCTCGGGCCTGTTGTTCAAGTCCGGGTTCTCGACCGTCCCCGTGTCGACCGATCTGAGTGGTGACGGGGTTGGGCTTTCGCTCGTCGCCGAACTCATCGACGACGTGAACGGTGGGATCTCTGTCGAGTCACGACCGGGCAAGGGTACGTCGGTTCTGTTGACACTCCCGCTCTCGTGGTCGTTCCAGGATCTCGTCCTTCTGCGATCCGGGGAGAGGATGTGGGGTGTACCGGCTGCGACCGTTGCTGCGATCATCCCCACGGCCGGAGCCGAAGTCCGCCCGGGAAAGGACCGCATGGAGTTGGTCCTGGAAGGCAGGCGCATGCCGATCAGCTCTTTCGGTGCCGCAATCGGCGTAGGAGGTCCGGAGGAAGCGAACCAGATCGTGGTGTTCGCGACTCGCGCAGGGAAGGCGGCGGTCACGGTTCCCGAAGTGGTGGGTCGGCGACAAGTCGCCGTCAAGGGCCTCGGTCCCGTGCTTGCCGGCGCCCCGTACCTGACTGGGGCAGCGGTGCTCGGAGGAGGAGAGGTCGTCGTCATCGTCGACCCCAATCGTCTTTCGGACCAGATCCAGTCCGTTCCGATCCCGGAAGGCACCAGGTACAGGGTGCTGGTCGTCGACGACTCGAAGGGTGTCCGTCAGCTCGTTGCCGCCGTCCTCGGCAGCCAGGGGTACGAGGTGACGGTCGGCCGGAACGCCGAGGAAGGTCTCGAGCTTCTCGAAGCCGGCACCTATGACGCGGTGGTCGTCGACTTCGCCATGCCGGGTCCGGATGGCGTCGAGTTGATTTCTGCTGTCCGGCGCCGTCTGCCCGCGCTCCCCGTCATCATGGTGTCCGCGGTGGCGACCGTCGACGACCAGTCGAGGGCGTGGGAGGCGGGCGTGGACGCATATCTCGACAAGTCCGATCTTCGGCAGGGGCTGCTCGTCTCGACGATTTCGTCGTTGATCGCCCTGAGGACGGGCACATCGATGGAGGTAGACCGGTGAAAGTCCTCGTCGCCGACGACAGCCCGGTCATCAGGGCAGCGGTCACGTCGCTATTGACCGAGGCGGGTTTCGACGTCGTGACCGCGAGCGACGGGTTCGAGGCAATCCAGGTCTTCTACTCCGAATTGCCCGATCTCGTCTTGCTCGACATTCGGATGCCGAAGATGACCGGGTACGTGGTGTGTCGGCTGATCAAGGAGGACTACTCGGTCGCGCACATTCCGGTGTTGATTCTGACAGCTCTCGACTCGGCCGAGGATCGCTACTGGGGCGAGAAGTCGGGTGCCGACGGCTACCTGACCAAGGAGTCGCTGGGGCAGGATCTCGTCGGGGCGGTGAGGTCGGCGAGAGCGACACGGGCTCTTTCCGAGCTCAACCGGGACCAGGAGCCGAAGCAGCTCGACACGATCGAGGTGCTCGCCAGGGTGACCGAGTTGCTCGACCGAAAGCTGTTCGATGCGACGATCATCAACGACATCGTCACGATGGCGACCAGGCCCGGGGATCTCGCGGGCACCCTTGGCGAGCTGCTCCAGATCCTGAGGCGCTTCGTCGGGTATGACGTCGCCGCGATCGCCCTCGCATCGGAGAAGCGGATGGCTGCTCGACTCGAGAGCGCAGTGTCGCGGGAGGAGTTCGAGGTGTTCAAGCGCCTCGTCGCGGGGCATCTCGACCAGTTGTCGCCGGTGAAGGTCACCGCTGATGAGCTGGGCGTGTGGTTTCTCGAGCCTCCCAGATTCGGGTGGAACGACTCAGGCGAAGGCTGGCCGTCGTTCTTCGCAATGAGCCTTCGTTCCCGTGGCGAGGTGATCGGCATCCTCGCGGTCGCTGCTCGCCGATCCGGACAGTTCACTCCGCAGGTCGCGCGGACGCTCAGGCTCGTAGAGTTTCCGATCGCGGCCGTGGTCGACTCGGCCTCATACCACCAGAAGCTTCTCGAACAGGAAGCGCGGCTGAGCTTGTCGTCTCTCTACGGCGATCCCCTGTAGCCGCTGCCCGAACCTGCCGGTTCGCCTCAACCCACCGGGGTCTTCTGACGATACTGCCATCATGAGAGGCGGGAGATGCTGAACTTCGCGATCGGTGTCGCGCTCGTTCTGGCCGTCGTCGCGGTGGCATGGGCGCTACGGTCGAATGCGGCCGCCCGTAAGCGCGAGGCAGCAGCCACCGCTGAGGCCGAACGGGCCAAGGAGATGAAGAACGAATTCGTCTCCATGGTCAGCCACGAGCTTCGCACACCACTGACGTCGATTGCCGGGTTCGCCGAGGCACTCAGAGAGTCGTGGCGCACGAGCAACGAGAAAGAGGTCGACGAGTTTCTCGACATCATCCGTTCGCAGGCCCAGCATCTCCATGAGCTCGTCGAGGACATCCTCGTGTTGCCGCGCCTGCAGGCCGGCAGGCTTCCACTGCGGCCGGAGGAGTTCGAGCTGGCGCCGCTCGCACATGAGGTCGTGAGCCTGGTGAATCCTCCCGGGGCGAAGCGCGAGGCGGCCGTCGCGATTCCGGGCGGGGTGATGGTGTACGCCGATCGTCGCCGAGTCGTCCAGGTCCTTCGGAACCTCTTCGAGAACGCCATGAAGTACGGCGGAGATCAGGTGCTGATCGAGGGGAGCCCGTACGGGCACCGCTATCTCGTGGTCGTGTCCGACAACGGCCCAGGTATCCAAGACGAGGACGTCGATCGGATGTTCGGCAGGTTCGAGCAGCGGTCGAAGGGAGACGCCCGCTCGGATCAAGGGATCGGGCTTGGCTTGCCGATCGCCCTCCAACTCACCCAGGCGATGGGCGGCGATCTGTGGTACGAGCACCGATTCCCGACAGGTTCGCGATTCTGCTTCACCGTGAAGCTCGCGACCCCGGCCGGTGAGGAGTCCGAGGAGATCGAAGATGGAGCCGGAGAGCCCTCGGAGTATCCGATCTGAGCCGGTGAAGCTCAAAGCTGACAGCTCACGGCCGACAGCAGGCTCGACTTCAGTCGCAGCGAGCCGCGACGCGGTACTCCTACCGACAACCGAGAACCGACAACCGAGAACCTCCGGGTACCATCTCGGCCATGCGGGAAGACTCCGGTGTTGCGGGCGCGTCCCTTCTCGATGACCTGAATCCCGCGCAGCGCGAGGCC
>CAYLHS010000126.1:0-4546 GCA_964383535.1 uncultured Acidimicrobiia bacterium | reverse complement strand
TCGAGGCCTACCGTGGTCGCGCCGCCGAGATCGCAGACCACGGCTACAGCGTGCCAGTCGACGCGCCGGCCCAGCAGTAGCGTCCCGCGTCCGTGACCCACAGCGGCCAGGTGGCGTGAGAGCACGCGCTCCGCAGGCGTCGATGACCGCCCACTTCCCGAAGGACCCGCAACACCGGCCCTTGTCTGTCATGTAGGTTCGACGTGAGAGCAAGGAGAGGGACACGTGGAGGGTGAGAAGACGGACCGTCGAAAGGGCATGCCCACTGCCAGGAGGATCTGGAGCCTGGTCTTTGCGGTCATCGGGATCATCGCGATCGTTCAGGAACTCCGGAAGCCACCAGATCAGAGAACGTGGCACGGCAAGGTTGCTGACTTCGTACCCTACGACTTCCGCATGCCGACACTCGAACGAGTGAAGAGCACCTATTGGAACCCGGACGGTCCCATTCTTCAGGGCAAGGTGTTCGGGGCCGGCTGGGCGCTCAACCTCGGTGTGCTGACCAGATGGTTTGCACGGGACAACCGGTCACACTCGGCATGAGCTGCATCAGCTGAGGAGGCCGATCGTCGCTGGAAGGTCGTCGGATTCCCCGGATAATGACGTGTAGAGATATCCCGGGAGGAGAGTATGTCTCGCTTTGTCGAAGTGGCTGAGTCAGCAGTGTTTCCCCTTCAGGCCGGCGAGGCTTGGGAGGCGGTAACCGGCTGTGACCTCACCCACGTGTCGCAGCCATTTGGACCGATCCCGGGCGTCGTCGCCATCCACGACGAACCCGAAGGCTTCCTCGACGAGCCCGGCCACAGTCGTGTCCTCGAGAACTCGGATGGTTCGACTGCGCGCGAGGTGATCGAGGCGCTCGATCCACCCCACAGCATCCGCTACACGGTTTCCGAGCTCACCAACGCGTTTCGACACGCGACATCCGGTGCGAGGGCAAGCTTCGAGTTCGAGCCTGCCGGTGACAACCAGACCCGGGTTACGTGGCACTACGCATGGCAAGCGCGCAGCGCTGTGTCGTTCCCTCTGGTCTGGCTCGTCAGTTACTTCGCGTTCCGGCCCTACATGCGGCGGATGCTCGGGCGGATGAGAGACGACGCAGTCTGATATCACCAGGCCCGCCCTCCATGCGCGACCTATGCGCGGCCGCCGGAAGGCAGCCAATCGTCGCACCTCCCGTACCGGTCTCGTAACGGTGGCGGGGTAGGACTCTGAGCGTGATGAGGTTGATCCGACGTTCGAGAGCTGTCGTGCGAGCTTCCTGGGCAGGGACAGACTATCGCTCGAGCGGCCTTCGTGGCACCTGATGGTGTCATGATGGCAAGGCGATATCGTTCACGGAACTCCTTCCTCGCGGCCGTCTGGGCGCTCGCTGCCCTGATGGTGATCGCCGGACTGATCGAGTCGCCGGGGCCCGCAATGCGGTGGACCGGCGTTCTTGAAATGGTCATCGGGCTGTTCGGTTTCTCCGGTCTCGGTGTGTTGATCGTCGTCCGTGCACGAAACCCGATCGGCTGGTTCTTCTGTGCGGCAGGTCTGCTGATGGCCTACCAGTACGACTCCGATCACGTCCTCACCGAGTTCGGGCGCCGTCTGGAAGCCGGGGTCGGCATCGATCGACTGACCGAAGACTCCCTGTCCGTGATCTCCCAGACCGCACAGCCCTCGTCCGTCGGCCTCTGGATCCGCGAATGAGAAAGGCACTTGCTTGGACGTGGTTCGGTGTGATCGGCGCTGCCACGGTCTTCATCTACGTGAACGCGCCGGGGGGGATTTCCGCCAACCCAGGGCCGGTTCTCTTCACGACGCTCGGGGCCATCATCGTCACCCGCCGGCCGGGCAACCGCGTCGCGTGGATCATCCTGCTGATCGGTGCCGGTCTGCTGATCGAACCCTTGGCGGCCATCAGGTTCGTCGGCGGACCGCCGGAACCGATGACGATTGGGGATGTGCTCCTGCTGAACGGTCTGAACACCTCGTTCTTCACTGTGTTCATCCTCCCGTTCGGCCTTCTCCTCTTCATCTTCCCAACCGGCACGTTCCTCACCCGTCGCTGGTGGTGGGCTGGGTGGGCAGTCGGCATTTCCATTGTGGGGTTTCTCGCCGGGATCTTCTCGGAGGTGATCGTGCTCACGGCTCCGGACGCGAGCTGGTCGATCGTCAACCCGATCGGCTTCATTCCCGAGACGGCCAACCCGATTCTCGAGTATGTCTACGGACTTCCGATGCAAGCAGTCCTCATTGCCGGCGTGTTTGCGATCATCATCCGGTACCGGCGTTCCGATCAGATCTCTTCGAGCCCAGATCAAGTGGGTGGCCCTGTCTCTCATCCTGTTCGTCGCGGCGTTGCTCTTCAGGTTCACGACCTATCCAGGGGAGGACCTCCTGTCACAGGTTCTGTTCAGCGCAGCCACGGTCTTCATCCCCGTGTCGATGACGTTGGCGATCCTTCGCTACCGGCTGTACGACGTCGACAGGATCATCAGTCGTACGTTCGGGTACTTGATCGTCGTGGCGGTCCTGGGCGCGGTGTATGGCGTCGGGGCGGTGTGGATCCCGACGGCGATCTTCGGCGACCAATCGTCTCTGTTCGTGGCTGCATCGACGCTCGCCGCCGCCGCGCTGTTCAACCCGGTTCGACGACTTGTCCTCGATCGGGTGGATCGTCGGTTCAACCGGTCGAGGTACGACGGGGACCGTGTGCTCGAGGAGTTTTCGTCCAGCCTGAAAGACATGACTGACATCGGAGTGCTGAGCAGAGACTCGCTGGACGTAGTCCGCCGAACCATGCAGCCGCAATCACTCGGAATCTGGGTCCGGGCGCCGGAAGATTCGTGAGCCCCTCGTCACGGTCTCGTAACGGCCTTGTGCCAGAGTGTCGGTCGTGAAAAGAGCGCTCCCATGGATTTGGACGGCGATCGTCGTCGCGATCACCGCCGCCCTCTTCTTCATGGGGAGCTTCGACCGATCTGGTTTCGGAAGCCGACTCGCAGCGGCACTGTGGGCGTCGCTGCCAGTTCTCATGACGGTGTGCGGAGCGCTCATCCTCAGCCGCCGGCATCAGAACAGGATTGGATGGATCCTGATGGTGGCGGGTCTGGGGGTAGTTCTGGACGGTGTGGCCCAGCCGTACGTGACTGTTGCACCAACCTCGCCGACGGCGCTGGACTACGTGATGCTCTTCGTGGCCAACTTCAGTTGGGTGATCATCTTCTTCCCGTTGTTTCTGTTGCTCCACCTCTTCCCCGACGGTCGGTATGTGTCTCGCAGGTGGTCATGGGCAGGGTGGCTGGCGGGGACGATGATCGTGGTGCTGCTGGTGTTCGGCAGCCTGCAACCGACGATCAGTGATCCCAACGGCACCTGGTCACTGCCGAATCCGATCGGCGTGTTCTCCACCAACGTGTTCGACACGGTGCTCAGCGGGCCTTGGTTCGTAGGCCTCATGGTGCTTGCTCTCGGGGGACTGGTAGCGATGGTGGTTCGCTTCCGTCGTTCGACGCCCGTAGTCCGGACCCAGATCAAATGGGTGCTCTACGCTGCGACTCTCCTTGCCCTGATGTACGCTTTCACCCTGGTCACCAATGAAATGGGCAAGGACTCCTTTGGCGGGTTCGCTGTCGGAGTCTTGTTCGTACTGTCCATCGCCCTGATTCCCATCTCGATCACGGCGGCCATCCTTCGCTACAAGCTGTTCGAGATCGACCGGATCATCTCCCGGACCCTCTCCTACGCACTCGTCGTGGGGGTGCTCGCAGCCGTCTACTTCGGCGGCGTTGCGGCTGTCACGTCGCTGTTGCCAACCCAGAGCGCGGTCGCTGTTGCCGGTGCGACGCTCCTGGTCGCCGCCATGTTCAACCCGCTGCGCAAACGCGTCCAGCACATGGTCGACCATCGGTTCAACCGGTCCGCCTATCAGGCCGAGGTCGTCGCGGCCGACTTCGCCACCCAACTGCGCGAGTCTCTCACGATCGAGGAACTCGCCGACTTGTGGAACCACACGGTGACCGAATTCCTCCAGCCGGCGACCTCGAGCCTCTGGGTCAACCAGGGCTGGGGGGAGCACCGGTAGCCCTCTACTGGTAGACCTTCTTCACCCACGCCTCTTGGCTGATCCATGTCTCGGCCGCCTTGCCGGCGTCAGCGCTCGGTGCGATCTCCGGGTAGTCGAGCAGTCTCAGCCAGGAGCCGTCCGGCCGGCGACGAACAACCTGCGCCGGAACCTGGTGAGCATCGAGTCTTCCTTGTGCACCACAGCCTCGGGAACCACCGGCGATCAGGCTACCGCGCCTGATGATTGTGGGGTGAGTCTCAGCGCCGAGGAGCCTCAGGCTGATCCGGCTCATATGTGCCGAGATGCGCGACAGTGTTGCCGAATCCGCTACCGAGGAAGACCTGATGCGCAGCGTGACCTATTCGATGGGCGTCTCACTTGACGGCTACATCGCCGGGCCGGACGGCGCCTTCGACTGGGCAGCGCCGGACGACGACGTCTTTCGCTTCTGGATCGACGAGATACGAGAGGTCGGCGTCCACCTGTTGGGAC
>CAYLHS010000125.1:0-4593 GCA_964383535.1 uncultured Acidimicrobiia bacterium | reverse complement strand
GTCGCGGTTCGCGGCGACGTGCTCGGGGAGATCGGCCATGCGGGGGAGTGTATCGGCGACCCGTCGTGCACGAACCGGGTCTTCTCAACCGGCCGCTTCTATCTCCTCCCCTCGCGAGCGAAGCGAGTGTTGGGGAAGGTGGCCGACGCAGGGCCATTCTCACCAACATTGATCTCTTCTGTGCCAGGATGCTCGAGAGAGGAGGAACGATGAACCATGCCGAAGCGCAGCAGTGGCTGGATCGCTACGTCGACGCGTGGCGCAGCAACGACCCCGAGATGATCGGAGCGCTATTCACCGTCGACGTCACCTATCGCTACTACCCGTATTCGGTGCCGCTCGAGGGTCGTGACGCCGTCGTGCGATCGTGGCTGGGGGATCCGGACGAGCCGGGAACGTGGGAAGCGCACTACATGCCGTTTGCTGTCGAGGACAACAAGGTCGTTGCCACCGGCACGAGCCGGTACTTCGCTCACGACGGCCAGACCGAGAGGATCTACGACAACTGCTTCCTCATCGAGTTCGACGGCAACAACCGCTGCCGGACATTCACCGAGTTCTTCGTGGAGGAACCACCCGCGGGCTCCTAGCAGACGCGGTACCGTGCTTCTGGGAGATCCAGGACGCGGGTGACGGTGTGAACGAGACCGACGACCGAAGGCCGGCATGGGGAATCCTGCTCGCGGTCGTAGCGGTTGTCGTCGGGATCGTGACGATATCCGTGGTCGGACCGAACCTGCCGCATCGGGACGACACGGGTGCCGTTCCCTCGGCGCCGACCACATCGGCAGCCACGACGTCGACGACCAGTCTGAGATCCCAACGGCCGGAACGCACGCTCGCTCCTGGATGGGAGAGCTTCGCGACCACCGTGGGCCGGCATTACGACGCGGTGGTCGGAAGCACCGACACCAGGCTGATCGTCTTCGGTGGAAGCCGTCTGATGACATACCCGCTCGAGAGGCTCCCATCAGACGGTATGTGGACAGGGGTGGCGATCGATCCTGTGAGCGGCGCCGTGCAGGTTCTGCCCGCGTCGCCAATGTGTGAATCCGGTCAGAAGCCGGCCGGCATCTGGACAGGCGAGGAGCTTGTCGTCTGGTCGGCGTTCGACGTCCCGGAAGGCTGTCCTCCAGCTGCCGCGTACTCGGCTGACACCAACTCCTGGAGGGTGCTGGACTCGGACTTCTTCCGTCAGGCGGGCAGGGAAGTGGTGTGGACGGGCCAGGAGATCCTGTCGACCGTTGGGTTCGCCTACCGGCCGGACCTCGGGATGACCCGCGAAATACCCCTCATGGCAACCTCGCCGGCGTTCACCGGGAGCCTCCAGGTATCGAGACCGCACGTCAGCTGGTCCGGCACCGAAATGCTCGCTCTCGGTTCGGAGGGAGTGGTCCGTCTGAACCCTTCCAGTGGCGAGCTTGTCGACGGGCCGCCACCGCCGCTCTGGGATGTAGGTCGCAGCTCCGCGTGGATTGGGGATGGGCTCCTTGCCGTCGACGCCAACCTCGACGCCGCGGTGTATCACCCGGCAACAGACGAGTGGGAATCCATCCCGAGCGTGCCGTTTCTCGGTGCCGGCTGCCTTCCCACGGTTGTCACCGGCGAGGGATTGGGTTTCGTCAAGACCTGCAAAGGGATCGCCGTCTGGGACGGCTCCGGCGAGTGGAAGGTGCTTCCCCTGCCTCGCTATTTCAACGATCCGGATGGCTACCTGGCCGTCGCAAATGGCGATCTGTATCAGATCGGGGACGGTGTCCTTCGATACCCGCTTCCTGAGCTGGTCGAAGGGGTGATGGAGCAGCCCCGATTCCTTCCGGTCGGTGAGCAGTTTCTCGATCTGCCGTACTCGTGGCAGGTAGCTCACACGTACGTTGAATCCGCCGACGGCAGGCGGACGGTCGGCGTCGAGGTCAAGGGTGTTTCGATCGGAACGTGCCGGGTGGAGACAACACTAGGGCAGGGCTACATCCCGGCGTACACGAGAGGGACGACACTGCTGACTGCGCGCGGTGCCAAGGTACCGGTGGGGGTGATCGACTCCGACGGCGAGGGGCTGGTCCACGTCGTCGAGAACCTGGGGTCGGGAGGCATCGTTGACGTGGTCTGTTCGGATCTCCCCGACGCGGAGGAACTGGCCGGGCGCCTCTGGAGTCCGTACCTCACGCCCACTCAGCTCCCCCCAGGCGAGACGGCGTGTCATGTGGAGTTGCAGACCACGTCGACCGAAGGAGATGAATCCACGGAGATCATCGTGCAGATGAGGCTTCTCGGCGGGCAGGAGTGTTCCCTCTCGGACAATCTGATTCTCGACTTCGGATCGACGCCGCTACCGATCCAGGGTGACCCTGTAACCGCCGGATTGCTCCAGACCCTCTCCCCGCAACAGCCATACCTGATCGCGACTTACGTCTGGCGGAACTGGTGTGGAGATCCACGGCCGGCGAGGGTCGAAGTGGGTGATGCGCAGGTGATGGCGAACTTCGACGCGACCTGTCTCGACGAGGCGAAGCCCTCCACGCTCGCGCTCACCCACATCGAGGGTCCGACGGCGACACCCACGGTGGAACCCTGAGAATTCGATAGCTCTGAACTGGAGGGGAGTGACCGGTGCGCGATGGGGCTCCGCCTTCGTCAAGTCGCTCTACGGGTTGGCCGTGGGGGATGGAACAGAACGCCAACCACCGAGTCCGTCGGGTGGGAAGGACCTCTCGCGACGCCCACACTGCAACCGTGAACCGGCGGTAGGGTGTTGCCATGCCGCATGTGGCAACGATCGACTTCCACGTAACGAGCGAGTGCAGCCAGGCGTGCCCGTACTGCTGGGGACCGCAAGGCATCGCGCAGGTCGACACCGACACGGCGTTGGCGATCGTGGGCAAGATCGCGAGCAGCGGAGCCCAGAGGATCGTGTTCACCGGCGGCGACCCGATGCAGCGCGGCGATGTCGGCACCCTGATTCATGAAGCGAAGCAGCGCGGGCTCGAGGTGGCCGTGTCTACCACTGGCGACGAGCTGTCCGCCGGGTTTGTCGACCGGTACGGGTCCGACATCGACCTCGTCTCGCTGCCTCTTGACGGGTCGACCGAGGAGGTGTCGTCCCGAACGAAGAACCCCGGCCACTTCGGAGCGGTGATGCAGGCACTGGGGCTGTTGGCATCGCACCCTGCGATCGATGTGAAGGTCGCGACACCGGTCACTCGGTCCAACATCGACGACGTGCCCAACATCGTTGCGCTGCTCGAACGATACGCGGCCCAGGCGCCAAATCGGGTCTTCTACAACGTATTCCAGGCGTTCCCTCGCTCGATGGATCCGGACGTTTCGTGGGACGAGCTGGTGGTGACCGACGCCGAGTTCCAAGCCCTCCGCGAACGGGTCATGGTGAGCAGCGTGAAGATCAACTGGCTCGGCCACGACACGCTCGACCGGCTCTACGTGATGGTATTTCCCGACGGGAGCCTCACCGTGCCCACCGGGTCACAGTTCGCGTTCTACGGGGACTTCCTCGCCATCGACGACCTGGACGAGGTGCTCGAACGTGCCGAGTTCGACATCGAGAAGCACCGCCACCACGCCAAAGGCTGGGCCAAAGAGTAGGTCTCGCTGCGGAGTCGTCAGTCGTCAGTCGTCAGCAAGAGCTCGGACACACCACGAGACCGCAGAGCCGCCAGGTTCCTTTCCCTGAGGAGCGAGACTGCCGTTCGTTTCCCAAGCGTACGGAGCGAGTGGTGGGGGAGGTGTCACGAAGTGACGGAGGGGGTGGTTCTCAGCAGCGTTGCGTGCGCGCGACCACCTACCGCCTCCTGCGGGCGCCTCCAAAGCCGCCACCGAAGAGGATTCCCGCTCCCAGCACGAATCCGAAGTCGTACCAGTTGCCGTTGTTGTGCACCTCGTAGAAGTTCACCTTGTCGGTGAACAAGGAAATGACGAAGGTGATGGGGGAGATGAATCCCTGCCACACTCCCTGCCAGAATCCGGCGGTGTTGCCACCGGATGCGGCGGTGCCCACATCCGGATTCACCCCCGGCGCGCAGGCAGCCAGTACCAGCACCATCAAGCCCAGCAGCAGCGCCAACCGTAGAACGGACATCTGCCCTCGCATGTGACCTCCTCCTCCTATTGCGCCCCGTAGACCAGCGTACCCTCTCCCGGAGGCCGTTCCGGCGAGATGCCCGCCGAGGAAGGTGTGGAGAACTGCGGTTTTCAAGTCTGCGCTCGCGGTCAGAAGAGGATGGCCTGCGTCCCATACACTCGGTGGTGTGCTGACGATCTACGAACAGATACAGCTGTCGGTCGATGCTGTCGAGGAGCGCATCGGTGAGCAGGTCTCGGTTGCGGATGCTGCCGAGGCGGCCAGGATGTCGCCGAGGAGTTTCCAGCAGTACTTCCCAGCACTCACCGGCTACCGGTTCGCCGAGTACCTCAGAAAGCGGCGCCTGTCGGAGGCGGTGAGCGATCTGACCGGCACCAACGCATCGATCCTCGAGATTGCCGTTCGGTACGGGTATGAAAGCCACGAGGCATTTGCCCGCGCCTTCAAGAAGGAGTTTGGGTTCCCTCCGAGCCACGTCCGAAACCGCGACGTGCCGG